>CAZOYV010000132.1:0-22402 GCA_964584075.1 uncultured Rickettsiales bacterium
GCCGGCTGCGGAGCCGGCTCGGCCGGCGCCGCTGGCGGCACCGCGGGCGCGGGCTGCGGGGCCGGCGCGGGCGGCGGCGCGTCGCCGGCGAGGTTGACCGTCTCGCGCTTCTCCTGCGGGGGCGCGTCGTCCTTGAGGACCGCGATCGCGTCGAAGGTCGGCAGGTCGGTCGCCGGGCGCCCCGTGGTGCTGCCGGGGTCCACGCCGGGGCCCGACGAGGCCGCCAGGTTGTCCGGGCCGATCTCCTGCTTCTTGTCGCTGCCGGCGAGCCCGAGATTCTGGATCGCCTCCACGGCGCCGGCCTGGGCGTCGCCGTCCTTGAGCACGCTGATCGCGTCGAAGGTCGGCAGGTCCCCCACCGCGCGGCCGGTGCTGCTGTGGGGATCGATCTGCTCGGCGCCACCCGCGGGCTTGGGGGGCTGGTCCCCCAGCACGCCGGTGGGCATCGCGATCCGGGTCGCCTGCTCCTCGAACTGCTGCTGCCGGGTCCCCGCGAGGCTGACCTGGTTGAAGGCGCCACAGGCGCTGCACGGCGTCAGGGCGCCGCCCCCGGCCAGGATCAGGCGCAGGTTGGTGCCGCACTTGCCACACGGCGCGGCGTCCATCGACTGGGCCTTGACGGTGAACACCTCGGCACCGGAGGTCGGCTCGACCTTGAGCATCAGCTTGTAGTCGCCCATCCGGACGACGGCCTTGCCCCCGACCTCGAGGTTGACGCTGAACGCCTCGCCGGTGCGCTTGGCGTAGCCGCCGTCGATCAGGGCCTTGGTGCTCAGCACCTGGGAGCCGGACAGCACCTCCACCGAGGTGTCGTGCGCGAAGCGCAGCACGGCCCCCTCCGGCGTGACGTTGAGGAACTCCAGGAAGTCGGGGATATCCGACCCGTCGAGCGTGACGGTGGTCATCGGATTGGACCCGACGGTCAAGATCGCGGACGGGCGGAAACAAGCCTTGTGGAGGTAGGTATCCCCCCGAGCCACCGCCAGTTCAACTTCCACACCGTTGCCCACGCCTACATACTCCCCTCAGGAAATCGTCACCACGATACCAGAGCTAGCGCGATATCTCACCAAACCGGCGATTGCGCAAGCGTCCGCCCCCGGCCGCGCGTTGATTCCACGCTTCCAGGCGACGTAGAATCTCCGAGGCGGGGGCGATTCCCGTCCGCCGCCCACGTCACCAGGTCGGGGCGACGGGGACCACATGGCGATCATCGACGATCAGACCCGCGAGCTCCTCTGCAAGGTCGTCTTCGTCGGTCCACCCGCCGCGGGGGTCGGGACGACCTTCCGCGAGCTGTGGGCGCTGATCCCCGACGCCGCCGAGGCGGCCGTGATCCCCAAGCCCGGCCAGCCCCCGATCTACGAGCTGCGCTACCGGCCGCGACCGTCCGTGCGAAAGCAGGGGCTGACCCTGGTGCTGCACCTCGTTGGGTACGAGGCCGCCCCGAGCGGGTCGACGTTCCTCGACCTGCTCCAGGGTGCCGACGGCGTGGTGCTCGTGCTCGACTCGAGCCCGACCACGCTCGGGATCGACCAGCGGGCGATCCAGGACCTGGAGGACTCGCTGGGGACCCAGGGCCGCAGCTACGAGCAGATCGCCGTGCTGCTGCAGTACAACAAGCGGGACCTGCCCGAGGCGCTCTCGATCCGGCAGCTCGAGGAGCGGCTCAACCCGCGCCGCTGGCCGTACGTCGCCACCTCGGCCCACCGCGCGCAGGGCCTGCAGGACATGCTCGAGCGGCTCACGACGCTGATGTCCAAGTGGGTCCGCGTCCCGGCCCAGACCCAGCCCGGCTCGCCCCCCCAGAAGACTCCGCGGCCGGAGCCCCGGCAGCCGGCCACGCCCGCGCCGGCGCGCCCGGGCGGCCCGGCGCGCCCCCCGACCAGCTCGATGGTCGACGCCTTCGCCCGCGCCGAGCAGCGGCTGTTCGGCCGCGGGCAGCCGTCCCCGGGCCTCGGCGACGACATCGAGGAGGAGCGGACCCAACTCGCCGGGAGCGGCCCGTCCCCCGCCGAGGACGGCTGGGACGACGACCCGACCCAGGTGTCGCGAGAGCCCTCCGCGCAGCCGGGATGGACCAGCGCCTCCCCGGGGGCGGCCCCGGGGCCCCTCGGCCGCCCGCTGCAGGCGGACTGGTCCGAGGACGGCCCGACGCAGCTGGACCGCTCCCAGGATCACGCGCGGGCCCTCGGCATCCCGCCCGCCGCGACGGCGCCGGCGTCCCCACCGGCGGCGGTCCCCCCGCCGGCGAGACCGCCGCGGGAGGTGGCGCGGCCGGGCGCGGCTCCACCGGCGCCGGCCGCGCCCGATGCCGAGGAGAACTCCGTGGCCCCCTGGGAGGGCGACGCGAGCCCGTCGCCGCCCGCCGCGAGCAGGGGACGGGGGACGGCGGCGGCGCCTCCACCCACACGGCAGGCCCCGCCCGCGGCCCGGCCGGGCGCGGCGCGCGTGGTCCACGTCCCGGTCGCGGAGCTGACGGGACACACCATCGAGGCCGCGGGCGTCGCGGCGCTGAAGGACATGGTCACGGTCTCGATCCCGCTGACCACCAGCGTGGGGCGGGACGAGCACGCGGTGGAGCTGCGCCTCGAGCTCGGCGGCACCCCGCCCCCCACCAAGGCCCCGCCGCCCCCCGCGCCGGGCGGCCGCAGGGGGGTGGCGCCGCTGTTCGTGTTCACGACGGCGCTGTTCGGCCTCGCCGCCATCGCGCTGCTGGTGCTGTACCTGCTGAAGTGATCACTCGCGCCAGCGGTCGAACAGCTGCTCGAAGGTCAGGTACTCCGACTCCGGGGGGGACACGCGGTAGGCGTCGGGGATCACCACCGGGTTGCGTTCGAACGCCTCGACCTGGACCTCGAGGCGACCCACCGGGTCGGGCATCTGCAGCTCGATCACCGTGGGGTACCAGGCCCCGTCGACCTCGGCCCACTCGTCCCAGCGCGCCGCGGCGACCTCGCCGCGGTCGGGGTCCAGCACCACCAGCCGGCGCAGCCGCGTGGGGCGGCGGTCGACGCCCAGCAGGGCGGTGTTGGCCCCGTCGAGCTCCATCGCCAGCATCCGCTCGTCGTCGTGCTCCGCCCAGGCCATCGCGCCGTCGAACGAGGCCGGGACGCGGCCGAGCAGCAGGTCGATCAGCATCGACGGCTCGGCCCAGCCTCCGACCCAGCGCTGGACCAGGTCCCCGGCGTCCGGGGTGTACAGCACCAGCCGCTGTCCTCCGGCGGTGCCCAGCAGCGCCCGGTCCTCCTGGAGCACCAGCGAGGCGGCGCGGCCGCCGAACGGGTAGCTCAGATCCAGGCGGGCGTTGCCCGCGCAGTCGGTCAGCAGGTCCATCCCGAGGTTCATCTCGACGCCGCCGACGGCCGTGCGCAGCCGCCCGCTGACGTGGACCTCGCCGGGGCACTCCATCGCGGTCAGGGCCTCGTACAGCTGCTCCGGGTTCGACGGCAGGCCGCCGACGCGGATCGGCCTGCAGCCGGACACCGGCAGCACCGCCGCGAGCAGCAGCGCGAGGGCGGGCCCTCGCCGGCGTGCGGGACGGCGGGGCGCCGGAGGCCTCACCCCGCGCTCCCTTCCAGGTCGCGGAGCAGCGCGCCGGCCCGGTCCCCGGCGGCGACCTCCTCGGGATCGTCCCGATCCACCGTCTCGACGGCCTGGCGCAGCGCGTCGGCGGCCTCCGCGGCGCGCCCCAGGGCCAGGTAGGTCTCGCCCAGGTGCTGCCAGATCACCGCCGAGTCGGGCATCCGCAGCTGGGCCTGCTGCAGCGTCTCGAGGGCCTCGTCGTAGCGCTCCTGGCGGAACAGCACCCAGCCCAGGCTGTCCAGGATCGCGGGGTCCAGCGGGGCCAGCGCCAGCGCCCGGCGGATCATCGCCTCGGCGTCGTCGAGCTGGTCGTCGGCCTCGGCGTAGGTGTAGCCGATGTAGTTCAGCGCCCGCACGTCCTCGGGGTCCAGGTCCAGGGCGGCGAACATCGCCTCGATGGCCCCGTCGCGGTCTCCGGCCAGCCCGCGGAGGAACCCCTGCTGGATCAGGACCTCGAGCAGGAACGCGTCCACCTGGGCGCGGCGCAGCTCCTCCGTGGGGTACAGCCCCACCGGCAGCTTGAGGTGCGCCATCGGCGACTCGAGGCGCTTGCGCGCTGCCTGCAGCACGGCGACGGCCTCGTCGTACAGCCCCTCGTCGCGGTAGATCTGGGCCAGGGTCAGGCTCGGGTCGGGGACCACCCCGGCGCGCTCGATCTCCTCCTGGAGCAGGACCACCGCGCGGTCGAGCTCGCCCCTCCGGGCGGCCAGCCGCGCCCGCTCCAGCGCGTACTCCTCGGACGCCTCGTGGCGGATCCGCTCCAGCTCGGCCGCGGCCTCGTCGTAGCGCTCGGCGCGCGAGAGGTGGCGCACCAGGGCCAGCACCAGCGACGGATCGACCAGCGCCTCGCCGCCGGCCTCGATCGCGTCCTGCAGGACCTCGATCGCCTCGTCGCCGCGGCCCTGCTCCTGGAGCAGGCGGGCCCGCTCGCGGACGGCGATGCTGCCGATCAACGAGCCCGGCTGGACCTCGGCGAAGCGCTCCAGGGCCCCGTCGCCGTCCCCGGCGTCCTCCAGGACCCACGCCAGCCGGACCGTGAGGTGCGGATCGCCGGGGAACTCCTCGAGGGTCGCCTCGAGCAGCTCGATCGCCTCGTCGTAGCGCAGCAGCCGCGCCAGCCAGTCCGCCGAGCGCACGGCGTACAGGTCCCGGTTGTCCGGGTCCTGGTCGTACTGCTCCATCAGCTGGGTCACGGCCTCGTCGAACCGACCCGTCGCGGTGTAGCGCGAGACCAGCTCCTCGCGCAGCAGCAGGCTCGACGGATACCGCCGGACCAGCGACTCCACGAACGCCACCGCCTCGTCGAGCCGGTCCTGCTTCTGGTACGCCTGGACCACCGTGGCCAGCGAGTCGCTGTCCTCGGGCTCGATCTCCACCGCGTGGCGCAGCGCGGCGATGGCCTCGTCGTGGCGCCCGAGCTGCTCGAGCAGCTGCCCCTCGCGGCGCAGCAGCCAGGCCTCGTCGCGGGCGTGGGGGCGGTACGCGGCCAGCACCTGCAGCGCCTCCTCGTGGCGCCCCGTGCTGCTCAGCAGCTGCACCAGCGAGCGCCAGGCGCCCTGGAGCGCCGGATCGCACTCCACCGCGAGCCGCAGCTCCCGCTCGGCCTCCTCCAGCGACAGGCCGTAGCTGTAGATCTCGCCGAGCAGCAGGTGGGCGTCGCAGTAGCCGGGGTCGGCCTGGAGCGCCTGCTGGCACAGCCGGGTGGCCTGCTGGGGCTGGTCGGCGTACCAGTACAGCTCCGCCAGCCGCGTGCGCAGCGCCCCGGAGTCGGGGTCGTGCGCCGCGGCGCGCCGCAGGTGCTCGAGCTGCCCGGCCACGTCCCGCTGGTAGGTCGCCTGGCGGTAGCGCAGGAACGCCAGCATCGCCTCGCGCGGGATCTCGACCTCGGCGGGCCGGGCCTGGAGCTGGGGGGACGCCGCAGGCCGGTGCAGGGGGGTGCAGCCCGGGAGGCACGCCAGCAGCAGCGTCAGGACCAGGAGCTGCTCGGTGGGCATGGATCCTCCGGCGGGAATCCCGAGTATACCGCCCCGATCTCCTATGATCATGTCGGATGCTCGACCACCGCCCCGTCGCCGTCGCGCTGCTGTTGCTGCTCGCGGGAGGCTGCCCACGCCCCGCGCCGCCCGCCCCCGAGGCCCCCGTCGAGGTGCTGACCCCGGGGATCGTGTGGCTCCCGGCGAGCTGCGAGCTCCCCGAGCAGCTCGCGCGCGAGCGGGCCCGGCTGGAGCACCTCGGCGCCGTGGAGATCACCGGAGGCCAGCCCTACCGCTGGGCGTTCGCCTGCCGCGGCCTGGTCCTCGAGGTCGACGTCGAGCCCGTCGCTCCCACGGCCGACGGCGACCCGGTGCTGTGGGCCGGCGCGCTGGCCGACCCCGCCGGCGTGGTCACGATCGAGCTGGACGCCGGCGCCGGCCAGGAGGCGCTGCGCGAGCAGCTGGCGACGCAGACCGGCCCCGCGGCCCTGCAGATCGACCTGGCCACGGGGGTCGTCTCGCCGCGGCCATCCGGTACCCGCTAGCGGTCCTCGTTCCACAGGCTGCGGGCACCGCGGCCCAGCGCCCAGCGCACCGCCGCGACGTTGAGCGCCGCGGCCGCCCCCATCCCCGCCGCGGTGGCCAGCGCCATCGTCGCGGTGATCGGCAGCTGCTGGAACATCGCCGCGAGCATCCACGTGGCCGGGATGCCCTCGACGAGGATCACCGCGGCGATGAAGAACGAGGTGACGACCATGTACAGGATCGCCCCCGGCCCCGAGGCGATCCGGGTCGCCGAGTCCCCCTGGAAGTTGGGGTAGATCGCCCCCATCCCGACGCCCAGCCCGGTGATGCCCACCGCCAGCAGCGCCACGGTGTAGATCGACAGCGCCATGAAGATCCCGCTGACCCCCAGCAGCAGGTTGCTGACCACCACCAGCAGCTCGCCCATCAGCAGCATCGGCACCAGGCCCCACAGGAACTTGGCCAGCAGGAACCGCCGCGGGCCGATCGGCGAGGCGTGCAGGATCCAGAATGCGCGCCCCTCGGCGCTCACCGCCGGGTAGTTGAACCGGACCGACAGCGCGGCCAGCACGAAGCCGGTGATCCCGACGTTGAGGAACCCCACCAGGTTCTCGAGGCGGAACGTGGGGAACGGGTTCTGGTCCAGCGGCAGGGCGTACACGTTGTACAGGTAGATGAACACCAGCGCGGCGATCATCAGCGCCTGGCTCCACTGCCCGGCGTCCCGCAGGAACACCTTGACGTCCTTGGTCATCTGGGCCCGGAGCACCGACGGGAACGGCCGCAGCAGCACGATCAGGGCGCGCTCCACGGCGCGGCTGCGGGCCAGCCGTGGGCTGCGCGCCTCCTGGGCCCGGGTCCGGCCGCTGTCGTACATCGGGGTGATCGCCCAGCGCGCCACGCCGGCCACCGCCACCGCCCCGGCGACCAGCAGGCCCAGGGAGAGCCACGGCTGCTGGGAGCCCTCGCCGAGCCCCCACAGCAGCACCCGGGAGGCCCACGTCGAGGGCAGCGCGATGGACTCCGGCGAGCGGATCGCGCCGAAGAAGTCGGCCACGGTGGCGAACCGCTCGGCGTCGACGAGCAGCTCCGGGCGCGCCGAGCGGACCACGAAGAACAGCGCCACCGCGGCGGCCAGCCCGGCGATCATCAGCAGCTCGCGGACCCGGCGGGCGGGGAACACGTTGACCAGGATCGAGGCCAGCAGCGCGCCCACCGCGGCGGTCATCACCGACAGCGACAGCAGCGCCAGCACCACCGCCCCGTAGTACAGCGGGTGGGCGCCGAGCACGATCCCGTAGGCCAGCAGGATCGGCACGCCGAAGATCACCGCCATCCACGAGCTCGACAGCGCCGACTCGGTCAGCCGCGCGTAGTGGAACCGCCCGCGGTCCACCGGCAGGTGCAGCAGCAGGTCGAGGTCGTCGGACAGGTAGAACGCGCTGATCGCCGAGACCAGGTTGGAGAACAGCAGCATCACCAGCAGGCTGAGCATCAGCATGTGCAGCAGCTTGCGGGCCAGCACCGGCCCGAACACCTCCACGGCGACGATCTGCTGCAGCAGGTAGATCGACAGCCCGAACAGCGCGACCCAGAACACGCCGGTCAGCACGGCGAACACCGCGTAGGCCAGGCGCTGGGTGCGGCCGGCGCGGCGCCACGTGTTGCGGATCGTCAGCAGCCGGGGGCGCAGCAGGGAGGTGTGGGCCAACGCGCGCGTCCTAGTCCTGGAACTCGTCCTCGAAGCCCGCGTCCATCGGCTCGGAGCTCTCGTCCGAGTGCAGGCCCTCCCCCTCCTCGTTGCTGCGGATCGTGCGGCGCACGTACTCCTTGAGGATCTTGTTGCGCTCGGCGCGGCCGAGCAGCGTCTGCAGGTCCTCGTACACCGTGGGATCGGTGATCAGCGCGCCGATCGTGCCCTCGCCGTCGCGGATCATGCGCGTCACCTCGCGCAGGTCGGCCGACGCCTCGGTCAGGTTGATCAGCAGGTTCTTCTTCTCGCCCTCGTCGTAGATCAGGGTGTGGAGCAACCCCTCCTTGACCTTGATGTCCTCGACCAGCCCGTCGATCTCGTCGGCGGCGGCGGTGATCTCGGCGATCATCGCCGCGGCGTCGTCGTCGTAGACCAGGGCGTGCATCGTGCCGTCTCCGGTCTCGACCTCCTCGATCACGCGGTCGAGGCGCTGGGTCGTGTTGTCCAGGTTGGCCATGATGTTGCGGTACTGCTGGGCCGTGGTGCGGTCGTAGACCAGCTCGTGGATCAGCCCGCGGCCGTTCTCGAGCTCCTCGACGACGTGCTGGATCGCCTCGAAGATCGCCATCAGCGACTTGCCCGCCGACTCCCCCTCGGGGCCCTCGAGGATGACCTTGATCTGCTTGGTCGAGTCCTCCAGGTTGCCCAGCACGTTGTCCGCGGTGGCGAGCACGTCGGACAGCCCGCGGGGGTTGACCCGCTTGATCGTGTCGCCGTGCTGCAGCACCGGGATCACGTTGCCCTCGGCGTCCTCGGGGGAGCCCACCGTGATCGAGATGTACTTGTCGCCCAGCAGCCCCTCGGTGGCGATCGTGGCGATGCTGTCCTCGCGGATCCGCTCGCGGTAGGTGTCGCGCATCTGCAGCACGACGCCGATCTCCTGGTCGTCGAGGGACTCGGCGAACCCGATCTGGGTCACCGTGCCGGCGTTCATCCCCGCGACGCGGACCATCGCGCCCTCGCGCAGCCCGCTGATGTCGCTGAACGAGCAGTGGAGCTCGTAGTTGCGCTCGAACACCGGGTTGTCCGAGCCCAGCAGGAAGAACGCGCCGACGAACAGGCCGACGCCGAGCATCACGAAGATGCCGACGACCAGCTCGGTGCGGGGGTCTCGTTCCATCGATCGTGCCCGATTCTACCCGTTCTGCCGCGGCGGAGCCTGCGGCGGCGCCTCGGGCATCACCGAGGTCTGCCCGATCTGCCCCTCGATGAACGCCTTGACCACCTGGTTCTGGGTCTGGTGGACCTCGTCCACCGGCCCGGTCCACTCGATCTTGTGCTCGTACAGCATCGCGAACCGGTCGCTGATCTCGAACGCCGAGTCCATGTCGTGGGTCACCACCACGCTGGTGACGTGCAGCTGCCGCTGGAGGCTGCGGATCAGCTTGTTGATCCGCTGGACGTTGGTCGGGTCCAGGCCGGTGGTCGGCTCGTCGTACAGGATCACCGCCGGCTGCACCGCGATCGCCCGCGCCAGCCCGACCCGCTTCTGCATCCCGCCGGAGAGCTCGGCAGGCATCAGGTGCTCGATCCCCGGCAACCCGACCAGCTCCAGCGTCTCGGCCACGCGCTCCCTGATCCGCGCCTCGTCGCGCTCGCCCATCTCCCGCAGCGGGAACGCGATGTTCTGGGCCGTGGTCAGCGAGTCGAACAGCGCCGCGCCCTGGAACAGCATCCCGATCTTGCGGCGGATCCGCGCCAGCTTGCGCTCGCGCTTGCCGGTGACCTCCTCGCCGAACGCGAAGATGTGGCCCCGGTCGGGGCGCAGCAGCCCCAGCAGGCACTTGAGCATCACCGACTTGCCGGTCCCCGAGCCGCCGATGATCGTCAGCGTCTCGCCCTCGTAGACGTCCAGATCGAGGCCCTCGTAGATCACCTTGGGCCCGAACCGCTTCCACACGTCGCGGAACCGGATGATCGCTTCGGGGGGGGCGGGGGCGTTCATCGCGCGCTCAGAAGATCCCCAGCAGCAGCCGGCCGAGGACGAAGTCGGCCAGCAGGATCGAGATCGAGATCACCACCACCGACTCGGTCGTCGAGCGGCCGACGCCCTCGGTGCCGCCGGTGGTGCGCAGCCCGTAGTAGCAGCCGACGATGCCGATGATGAAGCCGAACGCCACGGACTTGGTCAGCCCGTGGGCGATGTTGCCCATGTCCAGCGTGGTCAGCACCTGGTCCCAGTAGAACCGCGCGCTGGTGCCCACCTGCGAGATCGAGATGAACATCGCCGCGGTGATCCCGATCAGGTCGGCCATCATCACCAGCACCGGGATCGCCAGGGTGCAGGCCAGCACCCGCGGCAGCACCAGCTTGTTGATCGGGCTGGCCCCCAGCGCGCGGATCGCGTCGATCTGCTCGGTGACGCGCATCGAGCCGGTCTCGGCGGTGATCCCGGCGCCGACGCGGGCGCCGACGACCAGCGACGTCAGCACCGGCCCGAGCTCCATCACGAACGCGATCGCGACGAGCTTGCCGGCGTACTGCGAGGCCCCGAAGCGGCGCAGCCCGAAGCCGAACTGGACCGCGAAGATCATCCCCGTGGCGGCGGCGGTGAGGAACGCGATCGACATCGAGTCGACGCCCAGCGCGCGGACCTGGTGGGCCAGCGCGGACCACTCGCGGGGGCCGCGGACGAAGGCCCACAGCGTGTCCCACGACAGCGCGGCGAGCCCGCCGAAGCGGCGCAGGAACGTGGTCGTGGCGTAGCCCAGGCGGGCCAGCGGCCGTCCGAGCACGCCCTCGCCTAGGGACACCGCACCACCTCGAAGGAGTCGACGAAGTCCTCGTAGACCGGGTACACCCCGTCGAACTCCCCCCGCGGCGCGAGCAGCACCAGGTCGAAGATGCAGTGGTTCTTCTTGAGCACCGTCACCCCGAGCTGGACCCGGACCCCGTCCAGCCGGGCGAGCACGATGCGGCGCAGGGCCTCGCGGCCGTCGAGCTCGAAGGTCTCCTGCTCCAGCACCTCGACGTCGTCGAAGCCGTAGAACAGGTGGTTGGCCAGCACCGTCAGCGACGCGTCGGTGTAGCGCCGGCAGGAGTTGTCGACGTAGATCGTGGCGCCCCTCTTGCGCAGGAAGAACGCCACGTCGGCGGGCTTGCGCGAGCCGACCCGCCAGCCGTCGGGCAGGTCGCCGACGCGGTACTCGAGCTCCTTGCTCTGGTAGCGCCCGCCCGAGTAGCGGCCCTCCCCATGGGCGCACCCCACCAGCAGCACCACCACCAGCAGCCACCAGCCTCGCCCGCCCATCGCCATCCCCCGATCCAGCGCGCTAGGAGCGCAGCACCTGGATCACCTCCTGCATCTCGCGGCCCCCGGTCAGCGCCAGGAAGATCGACTCCAGATCGGCCCCGTCGCCGGCCTGGCGCGCGCGGAGCTCCTCCATTGTACCCATCGCGACGATCTTGCCCTTCTGGATGATCGCGATGCGGTCGCAGACCTCCTCGGCGACCTCCAGCGTGTGGGTCGAGAGGAACACCGTCTCGCCCTGCTCGGCCTTGCGCCGGAAGACCTCCTTGACCAGCCGCGCCCCCGACGGATCGAGCCCCACCATCGGCTCGTCGACCACCAGCAGCGGGGGCCGGATCAGCAGCGCCGCGGCCAGCGTCAGCCGCTGCTTCATCCCGTGGCTGTACCCCTCGATCAGCTCGCCGCGGAAGGCCAGCAGGTCGAAGAACTCGAGCAGCTCGCCGGCGCGGCGCGCGACCTCGGCGGCGGGGAGCTCGTAGATCCCGCCGATGAACGCCAGGAACTCGTCGCCGGTGAGCTTCTCGTAGAGGTACGGGCGGTCGGGGATGTAGCCCGTGACCCGCTTGGCCCGCAGCGGCTCGGCGAGGGCGTCGATGCCGTCGATCCGGATCGCGCCCGAGGTCGGCTGGAGCAGGCCGCAGAGCATCTTGAAGGTGGTGGTCTTGCCCGCCCCGTTGGGGCCGAGGAAGCCGAACACCTCGCCGCGCCGGACGTGCAGGTCGAGCCCGTCCACCGCGGTGAGCTTCCCGAAGCGCTTGGTCAGCTGCTCCAGCCGGATCACCGGACCTCCACCACCTCGACGGACAGCCCGCCGATCACCCCGATCAGCTCCACCTGCTGGTCCAGCCCGCCCTGCACCAGCTTGATGTGGGTCGCGTCGGCCGGCAGCTGGCCGAACGTCGGGTCCAGCGGGACCCACTGGCCGAGCCAGACCTCGGGCCAGGCGTGATAGTAGAAGCTGCCCTGCGAGAACAGCGACTCGGTGTAGACGATGCCCGCCGCCACGCGGGTGGGCAGCCCGGCCGCGCGCGCCATCGCGGTGAACAGCGCGGTGTGCTCGTTGCAGTCGCCCCGGCGCTGCTCCAGCACCGTGCGCGCCGAGGGCAGCGCCACCACCGGGGTCTTCTCCAGCTCGTGGTGGACCCACTCCTCGAGCCGGCGCGCCACGGTCAGCGCGTCGGTCTCGTCGCCGATCACGCCGTTGACCGCCTCGACGATCGCCGGGTCGTCGGCCTCGATCAGCGCCTCGGGGGCGAGGTACGGGGCGAACGCCGGGTCGGTCGCGGGCAGCGGGTAGCTCTCCAGATCGGCCACGGCGGGCACGTGGACCCCCAGCTGGGTCCCGTCCCAGCGGTCGCCGTGGGCGGCCTCGAGCAGCGGGCCGAGGGTCTCGGGCCCGTGCAGCCGCACGACCAGCACCCGCGCGCCGCGGGCGCCGTCGATCGGGCGGTCGACGGGCACCGCCGAGAGCGCCACGAGATCCACCGCGTCGCCGCTCTTCCAGCCGCGCGTCAGGGCGATCTCCTTGGGCTCGCGCAGCACCACCATCCCGAGCAGGCCCTCCTCGCGCAGCGGGGCGCCCTGCTCGTCGACCCACACCGTCACCGCCTGGCCCATCAGCTCGTACTCGATGCGCTTGCCCTCGACGCCGTCGAACCCGGGGACCGGCTCCCGGGCGCGGACGTGGTACTGGATCGTGTTGGCCGTCATCGTCGAGGGGTCGAAGTAGGGCAGCTCGACGGTCTCGCCCGGCTGCGCGGCGGTCATCGCGTAGGTGTGGCTCGCCGACATCATCGGCAGCTCGGGGACGTCCATCACCTCCTCGCGCCCGCCGCCCATCGAGTAGCGCACCTCGGTGCCGCGGCCGCGCGCGCGGAACACGGTCGGGCCGGTCTGCATCTCGAACGAGAACGAGGTCGCGCGGCGCTCGGCGTCGAGCTCGGCGCGCAGGTAGGTGTGGACCTCGCGGTCCTCTCCCATCGATCCGATGCGGAGGAACGCGCGGTCGATCACCACGGCGCCGGTGGCGGTGGGGACGGTGCGGTGGCTGGAGTAGCCGATCTTGTCCTCGCCGATGTACATCCCGCTCCACAGCGTGTCGCCGCCGTCCATCTCGGACCACGCCACGGTGCCGGCGGGGCCCTCCACCGGGGCCGGGGCGGTCAGCCCGAGGACCAGCAGCGCGACGAAGGCGACGAGCCCCGTGACCTCGAGGGCGAACAGGCGACGGCGGGACAGCAGCGCCATGGAACGGCCAGTGTAGCCGATCGCAGTCGCCGGTAGATCCCGCGCACGTCGGGGCGATATCCTGTCCGCGAGGAGCACGGGAGGCACCGATGCGGATCGACGAGTGGCGGCGGTGGCTGGTCGGAGCGGCGTGGATCGCGGTGGCGGCGTGGGGGCCGCGCGTGGCGGCCGAGCCCTCGGCGGTGGAGCAGGCCGCCGACGAGGCGGTGTCGCTGTACTACACCTACCAGGGCGCCGAGCCCTCCGAGGAGCAGCGCACGGCGGGTCGCTCCGCGGCGCTGGTGCTGCTCGCCGAGGGCTACTCCGCCGCGGACATCGACGCCGCCGTGGTCAAGGTGTTCCAGGAGATCGCGGGGGCGGCGACCGCGCCGTTCGAGCTGATCGTGCCGTCGTTCGTGCGGGCCACCTACACGCCGGGCGGGGCCGCCGCGATCGCCGATCCGCCGCCCCCGCCGCCGCCGGAGCCGACCCCGCCTCCGCCGGAGCCGACGCCGGCCCAGGTCGAGGACGAGGACGACGACGAGGACGACGACGACCGCGGCGGCTCCACCGGGGCCCGCGTCGCGGGGCGGGTCCTGATGGGCATCGGGGTCCCGTGCTTCGCGGTCGGCTACGGCCTGACGCTGGTCGCCGGTGCGGTGGCGCCGACCGTCAACGGGGTGAACCCGGGCCCGTCCATCGCGGGCAGCCTGATCCCGTTCGCCGGGCCCACCGTCGCGTGGCTGGCTGGCGGCGAGGCCGGCGACTTCGACACCGAGTGGAGCCGGTTCGCGCCCCTGGTCGGGACGCTGACGTTCCTGCAGGCGTTCGGCTTCACGTTCATGATGATCTCCGCGGGCGTCTCGGGCTCCGCCGACGCCCTGTCCCCCGACCAGCCGCCGGACTCCCGCGTCGCGATCCGGGATGTGTGCGTGCTGCCCTACGCCACCCCCGATGGTGCAGGCGGCCAGCTGACGTTCCGCTGGTAGGGGGCGGCATGGGCTTCCCGATCGACGAGCCGTCCGTCGACTTCGCCCCGTACCAGACCGAGGAGCAGGAGCTCCGCGCCTTCGAGGCGCTGCAGAAGAACCTGCTGCCCTACTACCGCGCGTTCATCGAGGACCAGCGCCGCGAGCACACCGTGGTGGTCGTCCCGTCGCTGTCGCTGCACCCCGGCGAGCTGGCCAAGATCCCAGGCGTCGAGCACTACGAGGAGCGGCTGCTGACCCAGCTGATGGTGCTGCGCTACCCCTGCACGCGGGTGATCTACGTCACCTCGCGGGCGATCGACCCGGTGACCATCGACTACTACCTGCACCTGCTCCAGGGCGTCCCGGTGTCCCACGCCCGCAAGCGGCTGCTGCTGCTGGACACCCACGACACCTCGCCGCTGTCGCTGACCGAGAAGATCCTGCGCCGGCCGCGGCTGATCGAGCGGATCCGCCAGGCGATCCCGGCGCCCTACATGGGCCACATCGCGTGCTTCAACAGCACCCACCTGGAGCGCAAGCTGGCGCTGCGCATCGGGCTGCCGCTGTACGCCGCCGATCCGGAGCTGGCCGATCTGGGGACCAAGAGCGGCGGGCGGCGGATCTTCCAGGAGGCGCGCGTGCCGGTGCCGGCGGGGCGCGAGGACCTGCGCGACACCCGCGACCTGGTGGAGGGGCTGGCCGAGCTGTGGGCCGAGGTGCCCGACAGCCGGCGCTACGTGGTCAAGCTCAACGAGGGGTTCAGCGGGGAGGGCAACGCGGTGCTCGACCGCGCCCGGCTCGGGGACCTGCCCAGGACCGCGGCGGCGCGCTGGAAGAAGGTCGAGGAGGCGCTGCCGCTGCTGCGCTTCGAGGCCGCCGACGAGACCTGGGAGCGGTTCTCGGCGCGCTACGACGAGATGGGCGGCGTGTGCGAGATCTGGATCGACGGCGAGGAGAAGCGCAGCCCCTCGGTGCAGTGCCGGATCAGCCCGGACCGCAAGCCCGTCGTGATCTCGACCCACGACCAGATCCTGGGGGGCCCGAGCGGCCAGATCTTCCTGGGCTGCCGGTTCCCCGCCGATCAGGACTACCGCATCGAGGTCCAGGTGGCCGCGGAGCGGATCTGCGAGGTGCTGGTCGACGAGGGGGTGCTCGGCCGCTTCGGGATCGACTTCGTGGTGGTCCGCGAGGGGCCGGTGTGGAAGGCCTACGCGATCGAGATCAACCTGCGCAAGGGCGGCACGACCCACCCGTACCAGATGCTGCGGTTCCTGACCCGCGGCTCGTACGACCTGAGCCACGGGCTGTTCCGCTCCCAGTCGGGACGGCTCAAGTACTACCAGGCCACCGACAACCTGGTGTCCCCGCGCTACAAGGGGCTGCTGCCCGACGACCTGATCGACATCGCGGTGTACAACGGGATCCACTTCAACCCGCTCGACGAGGAGGGGGTCACGTTCCACCTGATCGGGACCCTGTCGCAGTTCGGCAAGGTGGGGATGACCTGCATCGCCAACAGCTACGAGCGCGCCAGCGAGCTGTACGCCCGGACCAGCGAGATCCTGATGGCCGAGACCAAGCGGACGATGCACTCGCCCTACTAGTCCCCTGTCTCAGGAGTCCGTCACGTTTTTCGACGGCCCTCACGACGTCTGGCTGCGCCGCTCGTCGGTCACATACGTCAGAGTATGCTCCCTCCTCGCGACTTGCCAGCCGCCGCGATTGCTCGCCGACAAACGCAACGGACTCCTGAGACAGGGGACTAGAGCGGGCGGTCGGGCGTCCTACTCCGGTCCGCCCATGGTGGGCTCGACGGGGATCTCCTTGATCTCCGAGTCGCCCTCGAGGTACACGCCGGCCTCGACGAGCAGCTCGCGGACCTCGTCGAGGCTCGCGTCGGGCTGGCCCTCGTCGCGGCGCATCGCCACGATCAGCACGCCGTCGAAGCGGTTGCGGGCCTCGCACGACCAGCCGTGGTGGGACAGCGTCAGGCACGCCTGGCTCTGCCGGCGGGGGGAGGCGTCGTCGCCTCGAATGATGAACACACCCTGTCTCATCGGACACCTCGCAGGTTCGGTGGGGGCGATCTACCACAGCGCGGGGGTCGCTTGACACCCGCACCTGCGGGGACGATCGTCGCCCGCATGAGTGACCTGCAAGAACTACGTCGCGTCGGGCAGCTCGTCGACGCCGAGCTGCGCTCGTTCTTCGCGTGGGCCGCCGAGCGCGTCCCGCAGCCGCGGACCGGGGAGGGGCCCGGGGCGATGCTCTCCGCGATCGAGGACCTGACCCTGCGCGGCGGCAAGCGGCTGCGCCCGGCGCTGGCCTACTTCGCTGCCGGGGCGGTGGCCGACGACGCCGACACGCCGGGGCTGGTGCCCGCCTGCTGCGCGCTGGAGCTGTTGCAGAGCTACCTGCTGATCCACGACGACATCATGGACGGCGACACCCTGCGCCGCGGCGGCCCCACCGTGCACGTGATGCTCGCCGGGGACGGCGGCGACGGCGAGCGCGGCCGGATGCTGGGGATCCTCGCCGGCGACCTGGCGGCCACCGCGGCCCGCTGGGCGCTGCAGCGCGCCGAGCTGCCGGCCGACCGCCGCGCCGCCGCCGACCGCGAGCTGGCGCGGATGGAGTGGGACGTGATCCACGGCCAGTACCTGGACTACGTGGGCTCGCCCGACGTCGGCGCGGTGCACGATCTGAAGACCGCCAGCTACACCACCCGGGGCCCGGTGCGGTTCGGCGCCGCGCTGGCCGGCGCCGACGGGGCGCAGGTCGCCGCGCTGGAGGCGTTCGCCACGCCGCTGGGGCTGGCGTTCCAGATCCGCGACGACCTGCTGGACATCACCGGCGACCCCGCGGTGACGGGCAAGGCGGTGGGCATCGACCTGCGCGAGGGGCGGCTCTCGGCGGTGCTCGACGAGGCGCTGGCGCGCGCCACGGGGGACGACCGCGCGCGGATCGAGCGGGTCTGGGGCGCCGGCGAGCCCCCCGAGGACGAGCTCGCGGCGGCCCTCGCCGCGGTCCGGGCGTCCGGCGCCGTCGAGGCCTGCGTCGAGCGCGTGCGGAGCCACACCGAGGAGGCGGTCGCCGCGCTGCGGGGCGCCCCGCTGCGGTCCGCGGGCACGGCCCCGCTGGTGGACGTCGCGCGGGCCCTCGCCGCGCGGGTCGGGTAGCCGCCGGGTCCCACCCCGCGACTTGGTCAAAGCGGACCTCCGTGCTCAAATGGAGGCGGACCTCCGGGATCCGACGACCGCGTGCGACCACCGCCCCGACCCTTCCTGCTCGGCCTCGCCCTCGCGGCGGCGCTCCCGCTGTCGGCGGGCGGCGCCCGCGCCGACGGAGACGACGGGGTCGGCGCGTTCCTGGTGGACAGCTTCCCGGGCGGCGGGGTGATCAGCGAGGGGGTCGGGCTCGCCCAGCGCGATCCGTACACGATGCCGACCACCGGGACGATCTCCATCGCGGGGATCCCGCCGGGGGCCGGCGTGGCCCACGCGTTCCTGTACTGGATGACCACCGGCGGGCTCGGCGACGAGACCATCGTGCTCGACGGCCAGGCGCTGATCGGCGACCTGATCGGGACCACCGCGGACACCTGCTGGGAGTACGGCGCGAACCGCACCTACCGCGCCGACGTCACCGCGATGGTCCCCGGCGACGGCGACTACGAGGTGGGCGGCCTCGACTGGCTCGAGGACGGGATCGACGCCCAGGGCGCGTCGCTGGTCGTGATCTACGAGGACCCCGCGGTGATCGACGCCGAGGTCACGGTGGTGATCCACGACGGCGCCTGGCGGGTGGACCACGTGGCGTCGCTGCACACCCTGGACGGCTTCACCGTGCCGCAGCCGGCGCTGCGCGCGCAGCTGCACCTGCTCGCCGGCGACGGCCAGGAGTTCCAGGACAGCGCCAAGCGCTTCGAGGGCCACCTGATCGAGGTGGACGGCTACAGCGGGTTCTTCCCCGGCGGCGACGGCGGGATGTGGGACGACGACACCCACGACGTCACGGGGTGGGTCCCGGCGGGCGCGACCGAGGTCGAGGTCGACCCGCTGGAGGGCACCGGCAGCCTCGACTGCGTGGCGGTCGCGGCGATCGTGTTCGACTACGTGATCGGCCAGCCGTGCAACGACGTGGACGGCGACGGGTTCCCGGAGATCGCCTGCGGCGGCAGCGACTGCGACGACGAGGACGCGGCGGTGAACCCCGGCGCGGTGGACGTCCCGTACGACGGGATCGACCAGGACTGCACCGGCGCCGACGTCGTCGACGTCGACGGGGACGGCGTGATCGGCTGGGGCGGCGGCGGCGGGGACTGCGACGACGAGGACTTCGGGGTCCACCCGGGCGCGATCGAGGTCTGCGACGGGATCGACCAGGACTGCGACGGCGTCGCGGACCAGGGGACCGCGTGCCACGACGACGACGGGGACGGCTACAGCGAGGACGGCGGGGACTGCGACGACGGCGACGCGGGCGTGTACCCCGGGGCGGCCGAGGGCTGCGACGGGGTCGACCAGGACTGTGACGGCGTCGTCGACGACGGGACGGGGTGCTTCGACGACGACGGCGACGGGGCCTCGGAGCAGCAGGGCGACTGCCACGACGGGGACCCGTCGATCCACCCGGCGGCGACGGAGCACTGCGACGGGGTCGACGAGGACTGCGACGGGACGGTGGACGAGGACACCACGTGCCACGACGACGACGGCGACGGGTTCGACGAGGACGGCGGCGGGGACTGCGACGACGGGGACCCGGCGATCCACCCCGCGGCGATGGAGAGCTGCGACGGGGTCGACGAGGACTGCGACGGCTGGATCGACGACGGCACCGAGTGCTTCGACGACGACGGGGACGGCTACAGCGAGCTGGACGGCGACTGCCACGACGGGGACGCGGCCGTCCACCCCGGGGCGCCGGAGCCGGTCAACGGGATCGACGACGACTGCGACGGGGTGGTCGACGACGGCGGCGATCTGGCCGACGCCGACGGGGACGGCTTCACCCCGGCGGGTGGGGACTGCGACGACGGCGACGCCGCGGTCCACCCCGGCGCGGCGGAGAGCTGCGACGGGATCGACGGGGACTGCGACGGGACGGTGGACGAGGGCACCGCGTGCCACGACGACGACGGGGACGGGTTCTCCGAGGACGAGGGCGACTGCGACGACGGGGACGCCGGGGTGTACCCCGACGCGCCGGAGCTGGCCAACGGGGTGGACGACGACTGCGACGGGGCGGTGGACGAGGACAGCCCCGCCAGCGACGACGACGGGGACGGCTACAGCGAGCAGGGCGGGGACTGCGACGACGGGGACGCGGCGATCCACCCGGGGGCCGACGAGCTGGCCAACGGGGTGGACGACGACTGCGACGGGGCGGTGGACGAGGGCACCGCCGCGGCCGACGACGACGGGGACGGCTACAGCGAGGCCGCCGGGGACTGCGACGACACCGATCCGTTCGACTACCCGGGCGCCGAGGAGCTGTGCGGGGACGGCGAGGACAACGACTGCGACGGGGTGGCCGACGAGGACTGCCCCGGCGGGGGCGGGACGCTGGACCCCGGACCCGGCTGCGGGTGCGACGGCGCCGCGGCCCCGCACACCGGCCGCGCGGCGCTGGCGCTGCTGGCGCTGCTGGCGCTGGCCGCCGGGGTGCGCCGCGGGCGCGGCCGCTGGGCGCTGCCGCTGATCGCCCTGGCGCTGGCGTGGGGCACGGGCTGCGAGGGCGCCGACGACGACCGCGGCCAGCTGCTGCTGACCCCGGCGGCGCTGGACCTCGGCCTGGTCGCCACCGGGACGACCGCCACGGGCAGCGTGGTGGTCGAGAACACCGGCGCGTCGCGGGTCTCGCTGGCGTCGGTGACGGTCGACGGCGGCGACGGCGTGTTCGAGGTCTGGGGCGACTACGTCGCGGAGCTCGACCGCGGGGCCAGCGCCGAGATGCGCTGGATCTACCGCCCCACCAGCGCGGGGGACCACCGCGCCAGCGCGGCGATCGACAGCGACGCGGAGAACTCGCGGGTCAAGCTGCAGCTGCGGGGCGCGGCGCGGGACCCGGGGCTGGTGGTCCACGGCGACGTCGTCGATCTCGGCGCGGTGGAGGTCGGCCAGGCCCGCAGCGCCTCGCTGCCGATCTCGGCGGTGGGGCCGGTGCCGGTGACCCTCGAGGCGGCGCTGGTCGACCCCGACGACGGGCCGTTCACGGTCTCGGTCCCGGGCTCGCTCGGGGGGGCGCTGCCGGCCGTGCTGCCCCCCGACGGCAGCGACCACCTGATCGTGCGCTTCGCCCCGCAGGACGACGGCCCCGCCGAGGCGACGCTGGCCCTGGCCAGCGACGACCCCGGGCAGGTGGCGCTGGTGACCCTGGTGGGCAACGACTGCGAGGCCACGTTCCACCCCGACTTCGACGCCGACGGGGACGGCGTCGTGTCCTGCGCCGGGGACTGCGACGACGGCGACCCCGCCATCGGGCCCGGCGTCGCCGAGGTCTGCGACGGCGTGGACCAGGACTGCGACGGGGTGGTCGACGACGGGACCGCGTGCCACGACGACGACGGGGACGGGTTCTCCGAGGACACCGGCGACTGCCACGACGGCGACCCGGCTGTCCACCCCGGCGCCGCGGAGGTCCTCGACGGGGTGGACAACGACTGTGACGGGACGGTGGACGAGGGCTCGCCCCAGACCGACGACGACGGCGACGGGGCCAGCGAGCTCGGCGGGGACTGCGACGACGGCGACCCCGCGATCGGGCCGTTCGCCGAGGAGATCTGCGACGGGGTGGATCAGGACTGCGACGGGACGGTGGACGAGGACACCGAGTGCTTCGACGACGACGGGGACGGGTCCAGCGAGCTGGACGGCGACTGCCACGACGGCGATGCGGCGATCCACCCCGGCGCGCCGGACCAGGGGCCGGGGGTCGACTGGGACTGCGACGGCGTGATCACGGGCGTCGATCTCGACCTGGACGGCTACTCGCTGGCGGGGGGCGACTGCGACGACGGCGACCCGACGGTCCACCCCGGGGCCGCGGAGGACGGCGGCGCGGGCACCGGCGTGGGCAACCTGGTCGACGACGACTGCGACGGGACGGTGGACGAGGGCACCACGTTCTTCGACGACGACGGCGACGGCTGGACCGAGGTCGCGGGGGACTGCCACGACGCGGACCCCGCGGTGTACCCCTCCCACCCCGAGGATCTCGACGGCCTCGACAACGACTGCGACGGGGAGGTCGACGACGGCACGGTGGTCGCCGACGACGACGGCGACGGCTGGAGCGAGCAGGGCGGCGACTGCGACGACGCCGACCCCGCGATCCGCCCCGGCGCGCTGGACCTCACCGTCGACGGGATCGACCAGGACTGCGACGGGACCGACGGACCCTGAGTCGGGTCGGGGCGCGGTGCGCGTCGACCACCGCGGCACAGACCAGGGAGGTCGTCAGCGCCGCGAGCACGATGTGCAGGTCGACCAGCAGGCCCTGCAGCAGGGCCGCGCCGGTCAGGCCCCAGCCCAGGCCGGACTGATCGGCCGCATACCCCAGGTAGCCTCCGAGCACGGCCCCCACCACGGTCATCGCCAGGGTTCCGCCGAGCATCGCCATCCCGAAGTGGTGGACGCCACGGTAGCCCGGCGGCACGCCGCGCAGCCCTGGGAACAGCCGCCGGTTGCGGGCCAGCTCGATGCGGTCCAGCGCTGACTGCAGGCATCGCTCGGCGTGGAGCGCGAGCCAGGCGGGGGGGGCGCGTGCGTCCGGCTCGAAGCAAGCGCCGTGCCGGGCTCCAGGGCAGCCCCGCGCCAGGGCGGGGCCGGGCTCCCGGGCAGCCCCGCGCGGGGGCGGGGCCGGGCTCGAAACAAAGAACCAGGCGGAGAACCGTTCTTGACGAACCCTTGGCTTTCCCCCCCCGCGCGTGGTGGAATGCAACTCGCGGGGGAATGCGCCCGCACGGGGGAGCGGCCGGGAGGGTTCGGAGATGAAGTGGACCGCGATCGCGGCGGGACTCTGTGCGGGGATGATCGCGCTGGCGCTCCCCGGTGACGCCGGGGCCAACGGCAACAACGCGCTGGGGCAGTCGTTCGTGTACACCCGCCCGGGGGGC
>CAZOYV010000133.1:0-22331 GCA_964584075.1 uncultured Rickettsiales bacterium
ACGACGACGCCGGGGACGACGACGCCGGGGACGACGACGCCGGGGACGACGACGCGGGCGAGCCCAGCTTCGGCAGCGGGTCGAACTTCGACTCGGTGGACGGGATGCTGGCCTACGTCAACGCGCAGCGCCAGGGCTACTGGGTCCACGATCGCTGGAAGGGCTTCCCGTTCCACGGCAGCTATCACCAGACCTTCACCTGGCCCGACAGCTTCACGTGGGACGGGGCGCTGGCCGCCGACGCGCAGATCGAGGCCGACGCGGTGGCCGCCGGGGCCCCGCCGACGGGCAGCGAGACGATGGCCAACCCCGGCACCGAGCACCTGTGGATCGACGGCCTCGACTCCGCCCGCTACATGGTCACCGGCCGCGAGATGGCCGGGATCTGGGACACCCAGGAGAGCGCCCTGGGCTGCGAGAACCCGTTCATGCGGATGGGGATGTACTACCACGACCCCGGCGGCGACGGCCCGGTGCTCGAGTCCATCGGGATCGGCGCCAGCGACGCCGGCGCCGGCCACACCTGGTGGGTGATGATCCTCGAGTGAGCCCCGCAGCGGCCCTGCCCCCGCCGATGCGTTCGCGGTAGACTCCGCCGTCTGGACGACGCGATGAGCAGCCCCCCCCGCTACCACTTCACGACCCGCGACCTGCTGATGATGGCGGCGCTGGCCGGCCTCGGCGGGATCGCCGGGACCTACGTCAACGCGCTCGGCGACGTGGTCCAGGCCGGGCTGGGGTTCCCCGGCGCGAGCCAGTGGGCGGCGGGGCTGCACGTGCTGTGGCTGACCCTCGCGGTGGGGCTCACCGGCAAGGCCGGCGCCGGCACCGTGACCGGCGCGCTGAAGGGCGGCGTGGAGCTGCTGACCGGCAACACCCACGGCGTGATCGTGCTGCTGATCGACGTGGCCGCCGGGGTGCTGGTCGACCTGGGCGCGCTGCCGTTCCGGCGCAAGGACTCGCCGTGGATGCTGGCGCTGTCCGGCGGTCTGGCGGCGATCTCCAACGTGCTGATCTTCCAGCTGTTCGCCTCGCTCCCGGCCGATTCCCTGGCGATGGGAGCGCTGGCGGTGGTGGCCGGCCTGTCGTGCCTCTCGGGCGTGCTGTTCGGCGGCGTCGGGGCCCACCTGCTGCTGCGGACCCTGCGGCGCACCGGGGTGGTCCGCGACCTGCCGCCCGCCCCCGCCCGGCCCGGCGTGGTGGCCGTGGCGCTGGTGCTCTCCGGGTTGCTGGGTGTCGGCGTCGGGCTGTACCTCCACCGCGCGATCCCGGCCCCGGGGGTGGTCTCCGTCGAGGGGGCCGTGCACAACCCGTTCCGCTACCCCGAGCGGGGCGACGCCGAGGGCGGGATCCGCCTGGGCGAGCTGGTGGAGCGCGCCGGCCCCCGCGAGGACGCCGCCGCGGTCCTGATCCGCGCCTCGGACGGCTACGAGTTCGCGCTGTCGATGGACGAGGTCCGCACCAGCGAGACGCTGCGCCTCGAGCCGCAGGGCACCCCCGAGGAGCCCAGCTTCGGCACCGTCGGCGCCAGCACGCGCAAGGCCGAGGTCCGCGGGGTGGCGGCGATCGTCGTCCAGACCGGCGCGGACGGCGGCGGCACGTGAGCGGCGGCCCCCTGATCCGCATCGAGGACCTGCGCTTCCGGTTCCCCGGCGCCGAGCGCGACGCGCTGCACGGCGTGTCGCTGACCGTCGACCCCGGCGAGTTCGTCGTGATCGCCGGCCCGTCGGGCTGCGGCAAGTCGACCCTGGCCCGCGCCATCGCCGGGTTCCTGTTCGCCCAGGAGCCCCTCGCCGAGACCTCGGGAGAGGTGGAGGTCGCCGGCCTCGACGTGCGCCGCGCCCCGGTGTTCGACACCGCCGAGCTCGTCGGCCTCGTCCAGCAGGACCCCGAGGACCAGCTGTGCACCCTGACCGTGCGCGACGAGGTGGCGTTCGGCCTCGAGAACCGGCGCCTGCCCGCGGACAAGATCCGCGAGCGGATCCGCTGGGCGCTGCAGATCGTCGGCGCCACCGAGCTGGAGCCGCGGTCGCTGGCGACGCTGTCCGGCGGCGAGCAGCAGAAGGTCGCGGTGGCCGCGGTGATGGCGGCCAAGCCCCAGGTCCTGATCTTCGACGAGCCGACCTCCAACCTGGACCCCGGCGCCACCGCCGAGGTGTTCCGCGTGATCGACCACATCCGCCGGAAGGCCGGGATCGCGGTGATCGTGATCGAGCACAAGCTGGGCTACCTGCAGGCCCGCCGCCCGCGGCTGGTGCGGATGCGCGCCGGGGCGGTGGTCGCCGACGCGCCGATGGAGCCGCTGCCGCCCCCGCCGCCGCCAGACCCGGGCCCGCCGCCCGATCCCGACGCCACGCCGGTGGTGCGCGTCGAGCAGCTGTCCGCGGCGCTGGACGGCACCCCCGTGCTCCACGACGTCTCGCTGCGGGTCCGCCCGGGCGAGCTCGTCGCGGTGATGGGCGGCAACGGCTCGGGCAAGACCACCCTGCTGCACGCGCTGATCGGGCTGGTGCGGCCGACCCGTGGCCGGGTCGAGGTCGCCGGCCTCGACGCCGCCCGCGCCCGCGTCTCCGACCTGGCGCGCCACGTGGGGCTGGTGCTGCAGAGCCCGGACCACCAGCTGATCGAGGACACCGTGCGCGACGAGGTCGCCGCCACGCCGGTCAACCTCGGGACCCTCGACGGCGCGGCCCGCGAGCGCGTCGACGCCCTGCTCGACGAGCTGGGGCTGGCCCACCGCGCCGGGGACCACCCCCACCGCCTGAGCCACGGCCAGAAGCGCCGGCTCAACCTGGCCGCGGCGCTGGCCCACGATCCCCGCCTGGTGCTGCTCGACGAGGTCCTGATCGGCCAGGACCCCGACCACGCCGCGGCGCTGATGGCCCGCGTGCGCCGGCAGCTCGCCGCGGGCGCCGCCGCCGTGATGGTCGCCCACGACCCCGACGCCGTGCGCGCCCACGCGCACCGCGTGCTGTTCCTCGAAGGCGGCCGGGTGCGCGTCGACGCCCCCACCACCGACGCCTTCGCCGCGCTGGCCGAGGCCGGCCTCGACGCCTACCTCCCGCGTGGCGCCGGCGGGGAGGACGCGCGATGAGGCCTCGCCTGGCCTACCGCCCGGGCGACACGCCGCTCCACCGCGCCCACCCGCTGGTCAAGGCCGCGGCGCTGGTGGCGGGCAGCGTGTTCGTGTTCGTCGCGCCCTCGGCGTGGGCCGTGGTGGCGACGGTGGCGGTCGTGCAGCTGGCGTTCCCGCTGCTGCGGCTGCCGCTGGGCGACGTCCGCGGGCTGGGGCTGTTCGTCGTCACCGCGCTGCTGCTCGGGGCCCTGCAGCTGTGGTTCGTCGACGAGGGCACGGTGCTGTGGACCCTGGGCCCGTGGACCTGCACGCACGAAGGCGTCGCCGCCGCGGCGACGATCGCCGGGCGGTTCCTCGCGGTGATCGGGCTGAGCGTGCTGTTCGTGTGGTCCACCGATCCCAACCGGCTGGCCTACGCCCTGATGCAGTGGGGGCTGCCCTACCGGCTGGGCTTCAGCCTGGTCACCGCGCTGCGGCTGGCCGCGACGTTCGAGGGCGAGGCGCGCACGGTCTACCGCGCGCGGCTGGTCCGCGGGGCCCGGCTGGACGTGCGCAGCCCGCTGCGCTGGCCGCGGCTGGCCCGCGGCTTCGCGCTGCCGCTGCTGGTCGGCGCGCTGCGCCGCGTCGACGGGCTGGCGATATCGATGGAAGGCCGCTGCTTCGGCAAGTACCCTGACCGCTCGTTCCTCACCCCGGTGCGCACCGGCGCCTGGGACCTCGCGGCGCTGGCCGCGCTGGCCGCCGGGCTGGCCGCGGCGGTGGCGTGGCGGCTGGGGTGGTTCGGATAGGAGGACGCGATGAAGGGGGCCTGGGCCGCGCTGGCGGCGATCGCCACCCTGGGGGTGGCGCTGGGGCTGGGCGCGATGAGCGGGCGGCAGCTGGCGGGACGGCCCGCGGAGGCCGCCGAGGACGGCGCGGCGACGACGGCCTCCCCGGCGGCGGGGACCGTGGCGCTGCCCGCCGGTTCGCTGCAGGCCGACCGCTGCGTGGAGTGCCACGCGACGACCACGCTGCACGCCTGCTCCGACTGCCACGACGTCCACGGCGACGCGACGCTGGCGGGGCTGCCGCGCACCGCCACGCTGTCCGTGGTCGGCGACGTCGCCCATCCCGCCCACCTGCCCGTCGCGCAGCTGGTCCAGCGCGGCCCCGGCGACGCCGCCGCGGCGCTGCCGCTGCTCACCCTGCTGGACGAGCAGGGCGCCGGCGACTGGGCCTCGGTGACCCTGCGCGCCCCGGACGGCAACGAGGTCACCGTCGCCCGCGAGGACCTGCCCGACGACGCGACGCTGACCCCGTGGATCGACGGCGTGCGGCTGGCCACCGACGCGCTGCACGTCTCCAGCTGGGTCAAGGGCATCGACGAGATCGTGGTCGTCGGCCGCGCCACGCCGCTGACCGTCGGCGGCGAGCCGACGTCGATCGGCCGCCTGCTGGCGGGCCCGACCCGCGCCGTCACCGCCGAGCCGGCCGAGGTGCGGCTGGCGGCCCGCGACGGCGGCGGCGCGCCCCGCGTGGCCGTGACGTCGACGCGCCTCGAGGGCGCCCCCCTCGGCGCGCTGGTGGACGGCGCCTGCACGCGCGGGCTGGTGATCCGCACGCTGCACGGCGACGAGCGGACGCTGGAGCCCGCGGACGCCTGCGGGGCGGTGCTGGCCCAGCAGCAGGGCAACACCACGGTGGTCCTCGACGGCCGCGCGCGCCCCACCTGGATCGAGTGGGTCGTGGCGGTGGATGCGCGATAGCGACGGGAGGTTGCGATGAGCAGGACGGGATGGTTCGGCTGGGTGCTGGTGATCGGGCTGGCGCTGGCGGGCTGCAAGAAGGACGGCCCCGCCGAGAGCGCGAGCGCCGAGGACGCGGCCCCCGACGTGGAGTGGACGCTGCGCGTCGGCGGCGCGGTCCAGACCCCCCTGACGCTGTCGTGGGAGGACCTGCAGGCCCTGCCCCAGGCCGAGCTCAGCGGCGTCCTGATGGACCGCACCCGCGAGGCGGACAGCACCAACACGTGGCAGGGCGTGGCGCTGGACGAGCTGCTGCGCCGCGCCGGCGCCCCCGACCCCCACGGCGCCCTGACCGCCACCTCGCAGGACGGCTACGCGGTGGTGATCGACCCGGACGAGCTGGACCGCGCGCTGATCGCCACCCGCCAGGACGGCGCCTGGATCACCGACGCCGACCCGATCCACGGCCCGATCCGGCTGGTGTGCCCGGGGATCCCGGCCAACCGCTGGGTGTTCCAGCTGGTCTCGCTCGAGGTGGCGGTGGCCGAGGAGCCGGCGACCCCCGCCGGGGACGCCGTACCCGCCGCCGGCGCCGACGGCTAGCCGCGCGGCAGCCGCAGCAGCCCCGGCCCCTCGAGCACCTTGGCCGCGTGGATCCCGCTGCTGACCACCCCGCTGATCCCGTGCCCGTCGCGCGTGCTCGCGCCGCACAGCAGCAGGCCCTCGATCTCGGTCTGGTTGCCCGGCCGGTTCAGCAGGAACTGGTCCGTGGACGCGGCGATCCCGTACGACGTGCCCTCCGACGCCAGCGTGTAGCGGTACTGGGTCAGCGGGGTGGCGACCTCCTGGAACTCGATCTGTCCGCGGATCCCGGGGAACACCAGCTCGGCGGTGGTCAGGCAGCGGTCGGCCCACGCCGCCTTGCGCTCGCGGTAGGTCTCGTTCTTCGAGTACTCGCCGCTCTCCAGCTCCTCGCGGGTCACGCCCCACGGCTCGGGGTGGGACGGCGCCAGCGACATCACCTGCAGGTTGGTCTTGCCCGGCGGCGCGGTGCGCGGGTTGGTGGGGTCCTTCAGCGACGCGATCGAGACGAACGCCACCGGCTGCTCGTGGAACCGGCCGGCCAGCGTCGCGGCGTACAGCCCCTCGTCGTCGTAGCTGCGGCGGACCCAGTAGTTGGTCCGCGGGTGCCCCTCCGCCTTCAGGTCGCGATCCAGCCCGAGGTAGACGATGCCCAGCGAGGGCGCCATCACGAAGCGCTCGGTCCGGCGCAGCGTGCGCTCCCGCAGGTGCGCGCCGCCGACCAGCTCGAGCATCGTCTTCTTGAGATCGGCGTTGCTGATCACCACCGGCGCCCGCACCACGCGATCGCCCAGGTGCTTGCTGGTCAGCGCGACGCCGGCGGCCTTGCCGTGCTCCACCAGGATCCGGGTCACCAGCGCCCGCACCAGCACCGTGCCGCCGTGGCGCTCGATGGCGCCGACCAGCGCGTCCGAGATGCGCTGCCCCCCGCCGCGGGGGAAGTACGCGCCGTCGACGTAGTGCGCGGGCAACCCGATCCCGATCAGCGTGCTGGCCCGGCTCGGCGGCAGCCCGTAGTCGCCGTTCTGCGCCGAGACCACCCCCCGGAAGCGGGGATCGGACGAGCAGGAGTCCAGGAACCGGGCGAACGGCGACAGCGCCCAGCGGTAGATCATCGTGCTGCCGGCGAGCGTGCGCGCCGCGCTGCGCTGGCCGCGGCTCATCTGCTGCAGCCCGTGCATCTGCCTCAGCAGCTCGATGAACCACTCCACCCCGCGGTGCTCCCGGGGGAAGGTCGCGTGCAGCCGCTGGCGGAACTGCTCCGGATCCCTGGGCACGCGGAACGTCAGGTCGGGCCAGACCAGCGTGTCGTAGCCGTCGGGGTCGAGCTCCTCGAACTCGACCCGCTCGGCGCCCACCACCTCCAGCACCCGCGGGATCTTGCCGCCCGGGTCGCACTCGCCGATGTAGTGCAGCCCCACGTCGAACTCGTAGCCCTTGCGGCGGAACGTGGTGCCGTTGCCGCCGGCGACGTGGTGCTGCTCGACGACCAGCACCTTGCGCCCGCGGCTGGCCAGCAGGGCGGCGGCGACCAGCCCCCCGGTGCCGGACCCGACGACGATCACGTCGAAGCGGTCGTCGTGGAGCTCGCGCATCTCGACCATGGGACCTCCCGGACCGTTTCCTCGTACCACAAAGCCCTGCGCCCGTCCCCGCCGATCAGCGGTAGCCCTCGGCCTGCAGCGTGAACAGCCGCGCGTAGGTCCCCGCCTGCTCCATCAGCGCGTCGTGGTCGCCCTGCTCCACCACGCGGCCGCCGTCGAGCACCGCGATCTCGTCGGCCATCCGCACCGTGGAGAACCGGTGCGAGATCACGATCGCCATCTGCTCGCCGGTCATCTCGCGGAAGCGCTGGAAGATCCGCGCCTCCGACTCGGCGTCGATCGCCGAGGTGGGCTCGTCGAGCACCAGGATGTCGGCGTCGCGGCGCATGAACGCCCGGGACAGCGCGACCTTCTGCCACTGGCCCATCGACAGCTCCTGGCCGTCGTTGAACCACCGCCCCAGCTGGGTGTCGTAGCCCTCGGGCAGCCCCTCGATGAACTCGCCGGCCATCCCCTTGCCCGCCGCCTCGGCCCAGCGCGGCCGCTCGTCGAGGTGGTCCACGTCGCCGACCCCGATGTTCTCGCCGACGTTGAACTGGTAGCGGATGAAGTCCTGGAAGATCACGCCGATCCGCCGCCGCAGCGCGGCCTCGTCCCACTCGGCGATGTCGCGGCCGTCCAGCGTGATACGCCCCGCGTCGGGGTGGTACAGCCGGGTCAGCAGCTTGATCAGCGTGGTCTTGCCGCTGCCGTTGGGCCCCACCAGCGCCAGCTTGTGCCCGGGCCGCAGGTGCAGCGAGATGCCGTCCACCGCGGGGTGGTCGGCGCCGGGGTAGGTGAAGCGCACCTCCTCGAAGCGGATCCCGTCCGCCGGATCGGGCCCCTCCGAGGCGTCCCCGCGCCGCGGCGGGGTGGGCACCTCGAGGTACTCGTACAGCGTCGAGAGGTACAGGTTGTCCTCGTACATCCCGCCGATCGCCGACAGCATCGCCGACAGCGCCGCGCTGCCCTGCTTGAACACCAGCAGGTACATCGTCATCTCGCCCAGCGTGATGTGCCGGCCCACCGCCGCGACGACGATCCACGCGTAGGCCCCGTACAGCGCCGCCACCGACAGCAGCCCGAGCAGGAAGCCCCACGCCCCGCGGCGGATCGTCAGGCTGCGGTCCTCGCGGAACAGGGCGCGGAAGATCTGCTTGTAGCGGTCCACCAGCGTCGGCCCCAGCTGCAGCGTCTGGACCTCCTTGGCGTGGTCCTCGCGGGCGACCAGCACCTCCAGGTAGATCTGCTTGCGGGTCTCCGGCGAGCGCCAGCGGAACAGCCGGAACGCCTCGCCGGCGAACTTGGTCTCGGCGATGAACGCCGGCACCGAGGCGACCACCAGGACCCCCACCGCGGCCGGCGAGAAGCTCAGCAGCAGCGCCCCGTAGGTCACCAGCGAGATGGCGTTCTGCAGCAGCCCGAAGCTGCGCTCCACCAGGCTCAGCGGGCGGAACGAGGCGTCCCGCCGGGCCCGCGTCATCTTGTCGTAGAACTCCGAGTCCTCGAACGCCTCCAGCGGCAGCTCCAGCGCCTTGTCCAGCACCATCAGGTTGACCCGGTGGCCCAGCAGCGCGCGCAGCAGCTGCTTGCACACGTCGAGCCCGCGCTGGGCCGCCGCCAGCGCCCCCACCAGCGCCGCCTCGACCGCCACCCACTGCAGCGCCGCCCAGCGGTCCTCGGCCAGCCCGCTGTCGGCGGCCAGCACCACCCCGTCGACGATCAGCTTGCCGGTGTAGGCCACCGCCGCCGGCAGCAGCCCGGCGACCAGCGTCAGCGCCGCCATCGCGATGGTCAGCCGCGGCGAGGTGGTCCACACCAGCCCGATCGCCCGCCAGGTGTAGCGGTACACCGCCAGGTAGCGCTTGATCAGCCCCCCGTCCTCGGGGCCCTTGGGCGGCGGGGGGTGGGTGTGGCCCTTGATGAAGCCCATCTGCTGGGACCCAACCTATCGCACGCGTTCCGCTTGGCAAGCCCCGCTCGCCACGGGCGAGCGGTGCCCACGGGCGGGCGCCTGTGGAGTACGATCGCCCCGTGCCCCCCGGTATCCCGTCCGTCGAGTTCGCCTTGTACCAGAAGATCAACGGCGCGTGGACCTGCGGCGTGCTCGACGCTGCGCTGCCGCTGCTGGACCAGCGCGCCGTCGCGGTGGGCCTGCTGGCCGCGGTGCTGGTCGGCACCGGGATCGCGGCCGGGGTCGGCGGCGACCGACGCCGCGCCGTGCTGGCGGTCGTCGCCGCCGCGCTGACGGTGGCGATCGTCGATCCGACGGGGCACCACCTGCTCAAGCCGCTGTTCGCCCGCGCCCGGCCCTGCCAGCTGGAGGTCGGGCGGCTGCTCGTGGACTGCGGTTCGGGCTACGCGCTGCCCAGCCTCCACGCGGCCAACAGCTTCGGCGCGATCACCGCCCTCGTGGTCGGCCTCGGCGTCCGCGCCGCGCCGCTGTACCTGGTGGCCCTGGTGGCGGGGTACAGCCGCGTGTACGTGGGTGTCCACTGGCCGGGCGACGTCCTCGCCGGGGCGTTGTACGGGACCGTGATCGGCCTCGGCCTGGGGTGGGTCGGGCGCACCGCCGCCAGGCGCGGCGGCGCCGGCCGCGGGACCGCCGGCAGCGACTGACCGGCCAGCGCCTCCAGCCGCTGGATCCGCAACGCGGACGGCGGGTGGGTGTGCCACGGGGAGCGCAGCTCGTCGGGGGGGACGCGCCCCAGCACCGTCGCAAGCCACGAGCGCTGGTGCCCGGCCAGCCGCCGCAGCGCCGCGGCCAGCCCCAGCGGGTCGCCGGTCAGCCGGGCCGCCTCGGCGTCGGCGGCGTACTCCCTCTGCCGCGACAGCGCCGCCTGGAGCAGCACCGCCACCACCGGGGCCAGCGCCAGCAGGGCCCACACCGCCAGCAGCTGTGGGCCGATCACGAACAGCAGCGGGAACGCCAGCAACAGCAGCAGCCCGATCCCGCGGCGGGCCGAGGCCAGCAGCGACGTCACCGACGCCGCGAACGAGGTCAGCAGGATGTCGCGGCGGCGGATGTGGGCCACCTCGTGGGCCAGTACGCCGGCGAGCTCGCGGCGGTCCAGCGCCCGCAGCAGCCCCGCGCTGACCGCCACGTGGGCGCTGCCCGGGTCGCGGCCGACGGTGAACGCGTTGGGCTGCACGGCAGGCACCAGCCACAGCCGCGGCACGGGAATCCCTGCGCGCGCGCTGAGCGATCGCAGGATCCCGAACAGCACCGGCGCCTCGCGGGGATGGAGGGGCCGGGCGCCGGCGGCGCGCAGCACGTAGCCCGCGGCGGCCCGCGCCCCGGCGTAGCCCGACACGGCGGCGAACGCGACGGCGATCAGCGCCCCCCAGCGACCGGCCAGCAGCGCGCCGGCGGCGGCGGCGAGGCCCACCAGGCCCGCCACCAGCGCGACGGTGGCGGCCGTGGCCCGCAGGCGGCCGGCGAGGGCCACCACGGCGGTCTCGAGGTCGGGGATCGGGGTGGACGTCCTCATGGAAGAAACCTAGACATCCCCGGTGGTGGTTCAAGGGGGCGACCTGTCACCGTATCGTCACAAAAACCTCCCGCCCCTCGACCTCCGAGGATAGACTCCGGCCATGCGCGAACTCCTGCTCTTGCTCGTCCTCGCCGCCATGCTCCACGCGTCCGTCGCCGCGGCCGCGATCCGCAACGGCCCCTACCTCCAGGCGGTCACCACCGGGTCGGTGATCGTCACGTGGGAGACCGACGGCAGCTCCACCGGCGCCGTCGAGTACGGCCTGGACCCGTCGATGCCGCTGTCCGAGCCCACCGCGGGCGCGGCCAACGTCCACGCCGTCGAGCTGGCCGGGCTGAGCGCGTCGAGCCTGTACCACTACCGGGTGACGACCAGCGAGGGCGACTCGGCGGACCACACCTTCCTCACCGCCCCGCTGCCCTCCGAGCCGCTGGAGTTCGTGGTCGTCGGCGACACCCGCACGAACCACGGCGACCACGAGGACGTGATGAGCCGCATCGCCGCCCAGGTGGGCCACCCGCCGCTGGCGATCAACACCGGCGACCTGGTGGAGGACGGCGGCGATCTGGGGCAGTGGCAGGACTTCTTCTCGATCGAGGCGGGCCTGCTGTCCGAGACGGTGATGCACGCCCTGCCCGGCAACCACGACGACAGCAACAACTACGCCAACTGGGACCTGTACTTCACCGCCCCCGACGAGTACGGCGGCAACAACCACTACTACGGGTTCGACTACGGCAACGTGCACTTCACCGTGATCGACACGCAGGCCGACTTCACCCCGGGCTCGGCGCAGTACAACTGGATCGAGGCCGACCTGCAGGCGGCCTCCCAGGACCCGGACGTCGACCACCTGTTCGCGGCGGGTCACTGGCCGGCCTACTCCTCGGGGGCCCACGGCATCGCCGACGAAGACGAGTGGGGGCAGGTGCGGGACCACCTCCAGCCCCTGTTCGAGCAGTACGGCGTGAAGATCTACTGGTGCGGCCACGACCACCACTACGAGCGGGGCGAGGTCAACGGGATCACCTACATCGTCACCGGCGGCGGCGGCGCCCCGGCCGATCTCGGGGACTTCCTGCCCGACGAGCTCAACGACCTGATCGACGCGCTGGGGCTGAGCGACCCGACGCTGCTGTACGGCGACCTGGTGGAGCTGATCCCCGGCTGGCAGCTGTGGATGCAGCTGCTGGGGATGCCCTACTCCGGCAACGACTGGAAGATCACCGGCTACATGCTCAACCACTTCGTCCACGTCCAGATCGCCGGCGGGTACTTCCTGGCCGAGGTGTGGGACAAGGACGGGACGCTGCTCGACACGTGGTCCTACGGCGCCCAGGACCCGGCCGAGACCGACGACGACGGCGACGGCTACACCGAGAACCAGGGGGACTGCGACGACGGGGACGCCGCGGTCCACCCCGACGCCGCCGAGGACTGCGGGGACGGCATCGACAACGACTGCGACGGCGCCGTCGACGGGGCGGACGACGACTGCGGCGGGGACGACGACGCGGCGGACGACGACGCGGCCGACGACGACGCGGCCGACGACGACGCCGCGGACGACGACGCGGCCGACGACGACGCCGCGGACGACGACGCGGCCGACGACGATCCAGGCCCGCACGACGACGACGGAGCGCCCGCCGGCTGCGGGTGCTCGTCCGCGACGCGCGCCAGCGCAGCGCCTGGATGGCTCGTCCTGTTGACCGCGACCCTGCTCGTGCGGCAGGCTCGCCGCCGCCGATGACCACCCTGCTGCTGATATCGCTGCTGCTCGCCCCGGCCGCCACCGAGCCCGCGGGGGAGGGCCTGTACCTGCGCGGCGTCGAGCAGCTCACCGCCGGCGACGTCGCCGCCGCGGTCGAGAGCTTCCGCGTCGTGGCCGAGGAGCACCCCGACGACCCCGCGGCCCCGGGGGCGCTGCTCAAGTGGGCCGAGGCCGAGGTCGAGCGCGGCAACCCCGACCGGGCGCTCGAGCTGTACGCCACGCTGCAGGAGCGCTACCCCCGGCACCGGCTGGCGCGGACCGCCTCGGACCGGGCCACGATCCTCGCCGCGCGCCAGCAGCGGGACGACGTCGAGGCCGCCTACCGGGCGATCCTCGAGTCGTACGTCGAGCTGGAGTTCCCCGAGGCCGCGGGCAAGGTCGAGGCGCTGATCGAGGCGCACCCCGACCACCCGATCGTGCCCGAGGCGGAGTGCTGGCTGGGGCGGATGTACCACGTGGCCCAGGAGCCCGAGGCCGCCAGGGCCCACTACGCCGCGGCCTTCGAGGCGACCGAGGCCCCGCCCTGCGCGACCCGCGCCCACCAGGACCTGGCCCGCATCGCGCTGGCCGAGAAGGAGTTCGCCACCGCCGACGAGCACTACCAGGCCCTCGCGGCGCTGGGCGAGGGCGAGGCCGCCGCCTCGGTGACCCTGCGCGGCGAGCTGCGCGCGGCCCGGATCAAGGACCGCATCTGGCAGGGGCTGCAGTTCGGCGCCGCGCTGGCGCTGCTGGGGATGTTCTGGGGCTTCCCGTGGCGCCACGTGCAGATGCGCAACGTCGGCGCCGGCCTGGCGGCGGGGGCGACGATCGTCGTGGTCTGCGCAGCGATCGGCCTGTTCGTCGGCCACGAGCTGCGGGCGACGCTGGTCCCGCTGGCGGCGGGGTTCGGGTCGCTGGCGCTGATCCACGGGATCCGCCGCGGGTTGCCCGCCGGACCCCGCCAACGGCGGATCTACCCGATCGCGCTGGTGTGGCTGCTGGTGACGCTGGCGTACGGCACGCTGTACATGTTCAACCGGATCTGAGGTGCCCGTGTCCTCCGCTCCGCTCGTGGTCTACGACCTGGACGGGACCCTGGCCGACACCGCCGGGGACCTGGCCTCCTCCGTGATCCGCACCGTGGAGCGGGAGCTGGGCTTCCGGCCGGCCCGCGGCGAGGTGGTCTCCGCCGTCGGGTGGGGCGCGCGCAACCTGATCCAGACCGTGATCGGGCCCGCCCACGCGGACCGCGCCGACGCGGTCCTGGCCGCGTTCCGCGCCGACTACCGGGCCCACCTGGTGGTCGAGACCGGCCCCTACGACGGGATTCCCGAGCTGCTGGCCGACGTCGCGGCCGCCGGCGGGACCCAGGCGGTGCTGACCAACAAGCCCGGCCCGCTGAGCCGCGAGCTGGTCCGCCGGCTGGGGCTCGACGGGCACCTCGCCGCCGTGCTCGGCCCCGAGGACGTGCCGGCCGAGAAGCCCGCCCCCGGCGGACTCCTGGCGCTCCTCGAGCGGCTCGGCACGCGGCCCGACGACGCGGTGATGGTCGGCGACATGGAGACCGACGTCGACTGCGCCCGCGCCGCCGGGGTGCGCGCCGTGCTGGTGACCTACAGCGAGTTCCGGCGCCCCGCCGATCTGGCCGCCCGCGCCGACGCGGTGGCCGGCTCGGTGGCGGCTCTGCGCGCGCTGCTGCTGCCGTGACTCAGCCCGCCAGGGTGCGGCGGGCGACCCGTACGAGCATCTCCGCGCCGATCGCCAGCGCGTCCTCGTCGAGATCGAAGGCGGGGTGGTGGTGGGCCGCGGTGATCCCGCGCTGCCCGTCGCGGGCGCCCACGAAGAAGAAGCAGCCCGGCACCTGAAGCAGGTACTCCGACATGTCCTCGCCGCCCATCGTGCGGTTGTCGATCACCCGGTCCGCCCCGACCAGCTCGACCCCCACCTCGCGCACCAGCGCCGCCACCTCGGGGTCGTTGATCGTGGGGCCGTCGACGCGCCGGTAGTCCAGCTCGTAGGTGCAGCCGTGGGCCTCGCAGACCCCGCGGATCACGCGCTCGACGTCCGCCGGGATGCGCTCCCACAGCTCCGGGTCGAAGGTCCGCACCGTGCCGGCCAGCCGCGCCTCGCCGGGGATCACGTTGAACACCGTGCCGGCGTGCAGCTCGCCGACGGTGACCACCACCGGCTGCAGCGGATCGGTGCCCCGCGAGACCACGGTCTGCAGCGCGGTCACGACGTACGCCGCGGCGACCAGCGCGTCGCGCGCCTCGTGTGGGATCGCCGCGTGCCCGCCGACGCCGTGGATCGTGAGATCGAAGGTGTCGACGCTGGCCATCACCGCTCCGGGAGTGGCGCCCACGGTGCCGGTGGGCTGCAGCGACCAGTAGTGCAGCCCGACCGCGGTGTCCACGCGGGGGTCCTCGAGCACGCCGTCGGCGATCATCGCGCGGGCGCCGCCGTGGCCCTCCTCTCCGGGCTGGAACACCAGCTTCAGCGTCCCGCGCAGCCGGTCGCGCTCGCGGGCCAGTACGTCCGCGACGGTCAGCAGCGTGGCCACGTGGCCGTCGTGGCCGCAGGCGTGCATCACGCCGTCCACGGTCGAACCGTACGCGCGCCCCGCCACCTCCTGGACCGGCAGGGCGTCCATGTCGGCGCGCAGCATCAGGCACGGCCCCTCCCCACACGCCAGGACGCCCACCACCCCGGTGCGGCCGACGCCCGTCGCGACCTCGTAGCCCGCCGCCCGCAAGCGCTCGGCGGCGATCCCGGCGGTGCGGTGCTCCTCCATCCCCAGCTCGGGGTGGCGGTGCAGATCGCGGCGCGTCCGCACCAGCGCCTCGCGGTCCGCGTCGGTCAGGCTCGGGGACTCGATCCTCATGGCGCCTCCTGCAGCGCGACCCAGCGCTCGTCGCCGCGGCGCTCCACGTCGTGGAGCAGGACCTCGAAGTGATCGTCTCGATACCGCAGCTGCGGTTTCGTGTAACAGATCTTGACGGGCACGTCCTCGACCGTCTCGACGTACCGCAGCGCCACCTGCGCGCCGGTCAGGTCCAGCAGCCGCATCTCCAGCACCTGGGTCTTGACGTGGCGCGCGACGCAGGCCGCGGCGGTGCCGTCGGGCGAGAGCCGGCAGCCCAGGTCGCCACGGTGGGTCTCGAGCAGCACCCGCTGCGTCGGCGGGCCCTCGTCGGGGAGGGTGACCTCCAGCAGCTGCTGGTTGGCATCGCCGAGGCCCTGCCCGTGGCCTGGCTCGTCGACCTCCAGCGCACGCCAGCCGCTGGCGCCGACCAGCAGCCGGTGGTCGTCCAGCGGTGCCCAGAACCACACCGCCCCCTGGTAGGTGGCGCGCACGGCGTCGGCGGCGTCCCGGATCTCGACGACCGGGGCGGGCGGGCCGGCCCCGGGCACGTCGTCGGGCGGCGTGGCGGGCCGCAGTGACGGCTCGTGGGCCAGCGGCGTCCCCCAGCACCGGTCGAACACCACCAGCTCCGTGAGCAGCCGGTGGAAGCGCTCGGCGTTCTGCTCCACCGCCGCGATCTGGCCGCCGAGCTTCGCCTCGGCCGCGGCCCGGGCCGCGTCCTGCTCCTGGGGCGTCAGCGGTGTCCGCGTACACTCCGGCGGAATCCCGTCCCCCTCGTAGGGACCGTACACGCACTTGCGCGCCAGCCCCGCGTCCAGGTGCTGGCCGACCAGCGCCAGCAGCTCGCCGTAGCGGCCCACCGCCTCGGCCTGCAGCGACGCCGGGGAGCGCACCAGGCGCGCCAGCACGGCGTCCTGGGTCCCGGGCGCCACCACGCTCACCGAGGTCTCCTCGATCTCGGTTCGATAGAAGTCCCCGAGGGAGACCGACTCGACGATCTCGGTCCCCTCGAAGCGGTGGAACGTGACCCGGACACCGTCGCCGACGATGCCCTCACCACGGGCCCAGTAGGAGAACGACACCCCCCAGTCGCCGTCCCTGGGCAGCTGCCCGGCCTCCACGCCGATCCCGAACACCTCGGGGAACCGGCTGTCGTAGTGCAGCGTCGAGACCTGGTACCACTCGTCGCCGCGCTCGGACTCGAACGTGCCCCCGGAGCAGCCCCGCGAGTGGACCCCGCGGCACCAGTCCTCCTCGATGAAGTTCCCGATCTCGCGCAGCGGGTAGTGGCGCCACTCCTGACCCGCCGCGACGCCGGCCTCGTGCCGCCCGGCGAAGCAGGCGCGGGCCGCCTCGAAGCGGGCCTGGTCCGTCGCGTCCGTGAACTGCAGCGTCTCGGCCAGCACCCTGGCGTCGCGACCCACGTAGTCCTCCTCGGGCGTCGTCGTGTCGTCGTCGGCGGTCCGCTGCGGGCAGCCGGTGAAGGCCAGCCCGGCGACCAGTGCGAAGGCACACGCCTGGGTCCTCATCGTCGCTCCCGTCCCTCTGCCGCGCGATTCTACCTGCTCCGCCGCCCGCGGGCCGCGTGGTACGCTCCCCGCCATGCGAACCCCCGTGCTGCCCGCGCTCGTCCTGGTGCTGTGGACCCTGACCGGCTGCCCCGTCGCCGCGGACGACGACGACCCGGCGGGGGACGACGACGCGGCCAGCGCCTGCGCCGATCAGGCGCCCCTCGACCAGGTCCTGGCGCTGGACCCCGACGGCGACCCGACCCAGATCCACGTGGACGCCGACTTCGAGGCGGACGTGCTGTGGCTGGCGTACAACACGCCGCGTCCCGACGCCGACTTCCAGGTCGTGGTGGCCCGGATCGGCTGCGACGGAAGCCCGATCGGCGAGCCGCAGGTCGTCAGCCCCGACGACGGCGCCAACCACGTCGATCCGGTGATCGCCGTCTCCGGCGACCAGGTCCTCGTCGCCTGGCACCGCGACGACGGGCAGTTCCCGTACAACCTCGGCACGTGGGTCGCGGCGCTGACCCTCGACGGCGCCGTCGTCGCCGCCGCCAAGTCCGCCGGGCTGACCGAGGACGGCGTCCCCTACGAGGGCAACGCCTGGATGCCGGACGTGGCCGCGCTGCCGGACGGCTGGGCCCTGACCGGCGTGCGCGGCAACGAGCACAGCGGCGTGTTCCAGGCCTACCTCCAGCGCCTCGCCCCCGGCGCGATGGCGGGGGACGAGCCGACCATCGACGTCGCGCCGGACCCGCACGGCCAGACCGACCCCCGCGTCGCGACCGACACCTCCGGCGCCCTCCGCGTCGCCTGGACCCAGTCCTTCGAGGACGGCGTCGACCGCGTCGCCTACGCCGCCCTCGGCGCGGGGGGAGGGGTTCCCGGGGGGCCGCAGCTGCTGGACCCCGACACGGCCTCCCAGACCCCGGGGCTGGCGGCATCGGGGTCCGGGTTCGTCCTCGCCGGCAGCCACAGCGGGCCCGCCGGGGACGCGACCATCGCCGCGGCGTTCGCCCCGGCCGGCGCCGCCCCGGAGATCGCGCTGCAGCTCGGCGACGCCGGGAAGCTGAACCACGGCCCGGCCCTGGCGACCGCCCCGGGGGGGCCCGCGCTGTCGTGGTACCGCCACGTCTCCGGACTGGACAACGACCTGCTCGCTGCACGGCTGACGGACGACGGCTCGCTCACCGCCGGGGCGCCGCGCTCCCTGCGCGCCGAGGTCCCGCCCTACTCCGCCGCGCTGGTCCACGTCGGCGGCGACGTGTTCTTCGCCGCCTGGTCCGAGGGGGACAACCCGGATTACATGATCCAGGGGATGTTCCTCGAGCTGGGGGAGGACTGAGCCGATGCGTGTTCCGTGGATCATGCTGTTCGCCGTGGCCGGGCCGCTGGTCCTCTCCACCGGCTGCCACGGCTCCGACGACGACGACACGACCGCGGACGACGATGCCGCGGACGACGACGACGACGCGGACGACGACGGCGCCGACGACGACGCCGCGGACGACGACGCCGCGGACGACGATCTGTCCGACGACGACGGCGGCGACGACGACACCTGGCAGCCCTACGGCGGCGACCCCGTGCCCGGCGACTTCACCCTCACCGATGTCAACCCCACCAGCCCCACCGAGGGCCAGACCTTCACCCTCGGCGACCACGTCGGCGACATGGTCGTCGTCTACTTCGCGTACGGCACCTGCGCGTACTGCACCGACGTCGCCGCGACGCTGCAGCAGCAGGTCGACGCCCACCCGGGCTGGGCCGGCCACGTCCAGGTCTGGTTCCTCGAGTGCGAGTGGTGCGACTGCTCCACCGAGATGCTGATCGACGACTACCACCTGCCCGAGCTCCCCGACACCGTCGAGCAGGACGTGTGGAACACCTGGGGCGCCGAGAAGGGCCACGGCTGGCTGATCCACTTCGACGGCACCGTGGTCGATCACACCCTGCACCTGTCCACCACCCAGGCCGAGCAATGGGCCGAGACGATCGACGGCTTCGTCGACCCCAGCTGACCGGGAGCCCCGCGGAGGAACCATGCGCCGATCCCCGAGCCCCACGCTGCTCGCCCTGCTGACCGTCGCCTCGATGGCCGCGCTGACGTCCCCCGCCGCGGCCCAGTCCCCCGCCGATCCCGCCGCAGCCTGGGGGACGTGGCTGATGGAGCATCTCGCGCCCGGCGCCTCGATCACCGTCGAGACCACCCCCGCCAGCTCCTCGACGCTGACCTGCGGCGACCTGTCCTCCCCGGACGTGGCGTTCATGACCTACCCCGCCGACCGGTTCGAGGCGCTCAAGGCCCGGCTCGCCGCCGATCCCCGCGGCTTCCGCAACGCCTGCGCCGCCCTCGAGTACGAGTCCTGGTCCGTGGTGGCCCGCGTCTCCACCGACCGCCCCCAGACCTTCTCCGACGTCACCGTCTCGGTCCGCCCGGCCCCCGAGGGCCGCAGCGCCGCCGACCACCTCGCCGCCGCCGCCCAGCTCGGCGTCGAGGCCAGCAAGTCGGGTCAGCTGATCGTCCCCGTCGGCGACACCCTGGTCACCCTGACCGTCCCCTGCTCCGCTGGCGACCTGTTCGTCTACGAGGCCGGCGATCTTCTCGCCGCGCTCGCCGCGGGCTCCCCCGGTGGAAGCCCCGGCGCGGAGCTGGTCTACAGCCCCTGCGGCCAGATGCACCTCGACCTGCGCTCCACCGCCGAGATCCGCGAGGACGCCGCCACCACCCGCAGCCTGTGGGGCAAGCCGTTCCCGGCGACCCGCGACGAGTTCCGCAACCGCCCCGCCAACCGGTAGGATCGGATCGCCCCGGCCAAGTGGCCCCGCAGGAGGACCAGACCATGACCACGCGCCACCCCTGGCAGCCGACGTTCACCCGCCTCGAGATCACCGAGATCGAGCCCCGCGCGGACGCCGACGGCGCCGCCGGCCTGGCATTCCGCGTCGCCTACGACCTCCGCTGGCCGGCCACGCCGCCCCTCCCCTGCCGCTGGCGGCTGGACCTCGCCCTGTTCGAGATCGACCTCGTCGACCCCAAGCAGACGGCCGGCGACCGCACCGCCCGCCCCCCCGACGACGAGGTCGCCTACGCCTCCCTGACCGAGAAGGGCCACCGCATCCTCGGCCCCGACGCCACCGCCTCGGTCCTGCTCGAGCTCCAGCCCGGCGACGATTCCATGGAACAGCCCCTGACCCGCTCCGGCCGCACGACCCTGTTCGCCACCCAGGCCGCCATCGACGAGGCCCGCGCCAAGGGTGAGCTCCCCGCCCTCGACTGGGACGGCGACGTCTACGAGGACCTCGACTTCGATCCGATCATCAAGGCCCGCGGCGTCCTCCGCCCCATCGAGCCCGGCCCCGTGACCGCCTGGTCGGGCGAGGTCTGAGCTCGCCCCAGGAGTCACTCCAGCCTTTCCCGAAGGCGCTGCCCGAAATCGAATCTGTCTCTTGAATTCCGTCTGGCCATCGCCACTTTCCCATTGAGAAAACAAAGAGAAAATCAGTAGTAGAAGTTGCGGGCGGCCGACCGGGAGCGGAAGGGCCCCCGAGGTGCGCACACGTGTGCAATCCGTGACGTTCCCCGCCAAACGCAGGAAGCTCGGCCCCATCCGCCCTTCCACAATTCCACGGCGCCGCCGGCCGGGAGCGGACGGCCGTCCACAGCCGTCGTCCGCGTCGTTGCGAAGAAGGAATGCACGCGCACCGGCGCGGGTTTGGGTCGGGCAGGGGGCCTTCCTGTGGAGAGAATGGCGAGGACGTGAGAGGTTCTGTTCCAATGTCTACCTTGGCCGAGAAACACCACGCGCTGGGTTCCGCTCTGTCCTCCGCGCGCTTCCACGCTTCGTTCAAGCGTCCCAGCGCTCTGTGCACCCCGCTGGTCTGCCTCGCCCTGCTCGGCTGCCGCGCCCACACCGCGACCGGCCCCGCTGCGACCGGAGCACGGACGGATACCGTGTCCGTGTCCGATCCGCCCCTGTTCACCCCCGATCCCACCGGCGAGTTCGTCCACTACCTCGAGTGGCACCACGACGAGTGCTGCTCGCAGACCTGCCAGCACGTGGAGATCCAGGCCACCTTCCAGCTGACCCTCGACGCCGACGGGCGGGCCGAGCTGCTCCTCGACCATCACCACCGCGACACCCTCTCGGCGAACGCGCTGTCCACGCCCAACGACACCCCGGGCCCCCCGGAACACTACACCGCCGAGAAGGCGTTCCGCTGGCAAGGCGATGCCCGGCAACAGGGCGACGCCCTGATCGTGACGCTCCCCGACGGCGAGTGCCTGTGGCCCTACGACACCGAGGGCTGGGTGATGCTCGGCTGCCCGGAGTCCGTCCCGCCCCTGACCTACACCTGCGAGATGGACGATCCCCGCTCGGTCGAGCTCCCCTACGAGCCGCGCGATGCTCTGCCTGCCGGCGACACCGTGCTGCACTGCACGACCCCCACCCCCGACGAGCTCGACTTCGGCCTGCTGCTCCTGCGAGAGCCCATCGCCCTGGCCCACGGCACCGGGATCCAGCACCGCGTGTTCCGCGGTTCCGACTCCATCGAGGGCGAGCTGATCCGCCCCGAGGGACCGATCTTCCCCTGACAGACGAGTCGCCCGCCGATACAGTCCATGTTTCTTGTGTACAGAGTGGAAGTCCTGGAGCCGGGAAGCGGACTCGAACCGCCGACCTGCTGATTACGAATCAGCTGCTCTACCAGCTGAGCTATCCCGGCCCAGGTGGCGCGGGAGTATAGCGGGAAATCTTGCGGTGTCAATCGTCCGGGGGCGGGGTCACTGCGGGTGCTGCTCGAGGCGCTCGCAGCCGAGGTCGAGGGTGCCGGGGACGCAGCCCTGGGTCCAGTACTCGCGGGCCCTGGCCAGGTCCCTGGGGCGGCCGCGGCCCTCGGCGTGGGCGTCGCCGAGGCGGACGCAGGAGAGCAGGCCGCCGGCGGGGCAGCCCTGCTCGAAGAACGCCAGGGCGCGGGCGTCGTCCTGGGGGACGCCGTCGGTGCCCTGCCAGTGGTACTCGCCGAGGGTACAGCACGCGCGGGGGTACTCGGGGCAGATCGGCTCGAGGATCCGCATCGCCCCGGGGGCGTCCCGGTCGATGCCACGGCCGAGGCGGAGGCTGGTGGCGAGGTCGTAGCAGGCGTCGGGGACGCCGCCGTCGCAGCCGCGGCGCCACAGGGGGTTGGCCCTGGTGTGTTCACCGGCGTCGTGGTGGACGTCGCCGGCGGCGGCGCAGGAGGGGGCGTTGCCCAGGTCGCAGGCCTTCTCCCAGGCCTCGGCGGCGCGGGCACGATCGGCGTCGACGCCGTCGCCCTCGGAGTACATGTGGCCCAGGTTGTGGCAGCCCTCGGGGTGATCGAAGTCGCACGACTTCTCGAAGTACGCCACGGCGAGGGCGGGGTTGGGGGGCTCCGCAGCGGTGCCCTGGGCCAGATCGATGCCGCGGCGGTCGCAGGAGCTGGCCATCGAGCGGCGGTGGTCCTCGTCCGCGAAGGTGCGCCTGGCGGGGTCGCCGCACAGGGCGGCGTCGACGGAGGACACGGCGGCGTCCTGGGTCGCGGGCTTGCAGCCGGACACCAGCGGGACCGGCAGCAGCAGGACCGGCAGCAGCAGGATCGGCAGAGGGATCGGCAGCAGGATCGGCAGCGGGATCGGCGGCAGCAGGCTCGCGGCGCGGGGCACGGGCACCTCAGAGCTTGTGAATCTATCCCCGGACCGAGCCTGAGTGCCGCAGCGCCACG
>CAZOYV010000134.1:0-17503 GCA_964584075.1 uncultured Rickettsiales bacterium
CAACGACTGCGACGGCCAGGTCCCGGCCGGCGAGACCGACGACGACGGCGACGGGGTGGCCGAGTGCGAGGGCGACTGCGACGACGCCGACGGGGACAACTACCCCGGCAACCCCGAGGTCTGCGACGACGGCGGCGACAACGACTGCGACGGGCTCGCCGACTGCGACGACGGGACCGACTGCGGCGCCGATCCCTACTGCCTGTGCGGCAACGGCGTGCTCGACCCGGCCGAGGACTGCGACGACGCCAACGACTGCACCGTCGACGGCTGCGACGCCTGCACCGCCGAGGACACCCTGGTGTACTCGTACCTGCAGCTGCGCGACCAGGTGGGCCACGACCTCGACGACGCCGACGGCGACGGCGACCCCTACACCGGCGGGGACAACTACCTGGGCACCGGCGCCAACTCGTGGGCGATCCGGCCGGCGCTCAACGGGCTGCTCGACGATAGCCTGTGGGACGGCACGATCAAGCTCGCGATGACGTTCGCCGACGTGCAGGACCCGGGCGACGACCTGGACATCGTCACCTCGATCCACGAGTTCGTGGACCCGGACTGCCCCACCAGCCCGACCTACGACCCGACCAACAACCCGCCGCCGTGGCTCGACAACCCGCCGGTGGACGTCTACAGCGACAGCGGGCAGTTCCCCAACTGCGCGGCGCCGACCGTGATCAGCGACGCCGACTTCGCCGACAACGGCATCTGGGCGTCGGGCTACGGCGGCTCGCCGATCGCGTCCCCGCTGCTGATCCAGCGGACCGAGGAGATGAACCTCGAGATCGGCGGGATGGGCAACCTGCAGATGTACAACGGCCACTTCGACGCCACCGTCGTCGAGAACGGCATCGACCTCGAGGGCCTGACCGACGGCGTGCTGTCCGGGATCGTCTCCCCGGCCTCGCTGTACCTCATCGAGTACGACGGTCCCGGCGGGCTGTGCCCCACGGTGCTGCACGCGGTGGTCGGCTGGATGGACGACCCGGACATCGACTGGGAGGGCAACGGCGGCCTCGACCACATCGAGCACACCGACGGCTTCTTCCCCTGCCTCGTCGGGTCCGTGACGATCGACTGGTGCGAGGACGACGCCACCGGCGACGTGATCGTGGGCGACGACTGCGCCCTCGACCCGGCGATCAACGACGGCTACAGCGCCAGCTTCGACGTCGAGGCGGTGCCGCTGGACATCGTCGGCCAGGTGGACGAGGCGACCTACTGCCCGTGACCGGTTGCGCGCGCGCCACGCGCTTCTGATAGGGTCTCTCGCCGGGGAGGCCCACCATGCCCGGACGACTCGACTACCTCAGCTTCCACCTCGTCGACCCCGGGGCCGCGGGGGAGCCCTCGGGTCCCGGCGACCTCGAGCTGATCGACGCCTGGTTCCTGCTGGCCTACTTCTCGCCGGCGTTCCGCGGCTGGTACGACGGCGAGGGAGCCTCGCGGATGGCGGCCGGCGCCGCCGAGCCGCGCATCGAGCAGGCGATGGGCGGGCTGCGCGACGGCGGGGAGCCGCGGGACACGATCTTCACCCCGGAGCAGGCCCGCGACCTGGCCCGCGCCCTCGGCGCCCTCGAGCTCGGCGCGCGCCAGGGCGAGGACCCGTCCGAGATCCTGAACTGGTTCGAGGACCTCGCCAGCGATCTGGACGGCACCGACTCCGATCTGGACGCCGGCGGCGGGCGCGAGGCCCTCGGCGCATGGGTCGCCGCCCAGGTCGACGCGATCCGGGCCCTGTACGAGGCCGCCGCCACCGCGGACCGCGGCGTGCGGCTGCGCTGGCACGCCACCCCCTGACCCCCGGAGCGCTCCATGGGCGTCATCGTCATCACCGGCGGCACGCGCGGCATCGGCCTGGGGCTGGCCCGCGCGTTCCTCGAGCGCGGCCAGCAGGTCGCGGTCACCGGCACGTCGCCGGACTCCGTCGCGGCGGGCCTCGAGCGGCTCGCCGACCTGGACGCCGGCGACCGGCTCCACGGCGTCCCCTGCGACGTCCGCGAGCTGCCGCAGGTGGAGGCGCTGTGGTCCACGGCGGTGGAGCGCTTCGGGCGGGTCGACCACTGGATCAACAACGCCGGCGTGGTCAACCCGCCCCGGCCGGTGGCCGAGATGGACGCCGGCGGCTACGCCGACCCCGTGGCGGTCAACCTGCTGGGCACGTTCCACGGCTGCGCGGTGGCGATCCGCGGGATGCGCGGCCAGGACGGCGGCGGCACGGTCTGGACGATGAAGGGCCTGGGCAGCGACGGCCGGATGGTGGAGAACTCCACCCCCTACGCCACCACCAAGTACGCCATCAGCTACCTGACCAAGGCCCTGGTCAAGGAGGTCGCGGGCACCCCGGTGCGGGTCTGCTCGATCCAGCCCGGGATGGTCGCCACCGACATGCTCACCCGCTCGCTGGAGCGCTACGAGCCCGGCGAGCGGCAGCGGGTGCGCAGGATCTTCAACACCCTCGCCGACACCGTCGAGACGGTGACCCCGTGGATCGCCGACCGGGTGCTGGCCGACCCGGGCAACGGCACGGCGATCTCGTGGCTGACGTTCGGCAAGGTCACGTCGCGATTCCTGCTGGCGCCGTTCCGCAAGCGGGAGATCTTCCCCGCGGAGTGAGGCCGCGCGCTACTCCCGCGGCGCGATCGTCGCGAACTGCGGCAGCAGGTTCGTCCCCGAGACGCCGACCTCGAGCTCGCCGGGGCCGTACGGCACGAAGCGGAACGTGGCCTGCCCCTGGGCGCCCGTCTTCTTCTGGATCAGGAAGTCGCCGTCCTTGTGCAGCACCACCGTGGCGTTGGTCTTGGGGTCGCCGTTGGCCGCCTCGCGGACCGTGACCACCAGCTCCTGGTAGCCCGGCCCGTAGTCGGCGGGGTGGTCCACCTCGAGGGCGACGGCGTCGGCGATCCACAGGCGCAGGCTGGGATCGCCCAGCAGGATCACGATCAGCTGGGTCCAGCGCTCGCTGGCGTCGTTGATCGGCATCGGCACGTTGAGGATCGTCAGCTCGATCTCGCGCATCCGGGCGCGGCCGTACGAGAACACCTCGCCCAGCGTCTCGAGCTCCTCCTCGAACAGCCCCTCGAACGCCGCGTGCAGGAACTGCGAGCCGCCCAGCGGGCCCAGCCCCAGCGCGGTGCTGCCGACGTAGGCCACGGCCCCGCCGCTGCCGGTGATCAGCAGCTCCCCCGCCGAGTCGTCGCCGGGGCCCTGGGGGTCCCACCACTCGTGGCTGGCCCCGTCGGCGACGTCGGCGAAGTTGCCGGTCAGGCACGAGCACGACAGCAGCACCGGGGGCAGCTCGTTGGTCAGCCCCTCGACGAACGCCGAGTCCAGCGCGCCGGTGAGCTCGTCGTGGGTCCCGTGGCCGTTGTGGTACGCCAGCAGGTAGCCGTCGTCGAGGGCCTCGGCGACCTTGTCCGGGGTCAGCACCTCGCCGCCGAACTTGTCCGCCGCGCCCTCGGTGGCGTACAGCCGGCGGGCGTGGTCGACGAACTCGTCGGGGAAGAACTCGTCCACCGAGACCTCGACCCCCTCGGCGCCGTCGATGTCGCCCAGCAGCGGGATGCTGCTGGCGATGTCGCTCATCAGCAGCGGGTAGGTCTCGCGGCCGCCGGGGGCGGTCTCGTAGCGCACCAGCTTGGCCAGGTAGCGCTCGAGCTCGGCGGCGTCGCCCACCGGCACCCGCCCCACGAAGACCTCGTCGTCGCGCAGGTCGGCCAGCGCCAGGTCGTCGCCGTCCTCGCCCCACACCCCGTCGCCGTCCGCGTCCCAGTCCACGTCCAGGTTGGAGAAGTAGGCGTCGCACGGCCCGTCGGTCGAGTAGGCGCCGTCCAGCAGCTGGATCGTGTCCTCGACGCGGCGGAACGGCACCACGTCGGCGTCCCCGCCGAGCAGCGCGAAGCGCACCCCCTCGCCGTGGGCGTCGACCAGGAACTCACGGACCCGCTCGGCGTCGTCGACCCCGTCGTAGGCCTGCTGGATCTCCCCCAGCCCGACCACCACGGCGTGGACCCCCGACAGGGTGCGGCGCAGCGCGTAGGGCTGCCAGGCGGAGACGAGCTCGTCCGAGGTGATCACCACCATCTCCGGCGGCTGGCCGAGCCGGTCGTCCTCGGTGATCCGCCCCTCGGGATCGGGGTCGTACCAGCCGTCCTGCTCGGTGGCGTCGTCGTCGCCGGCGTCGTCGTCGCCCGCGGGGCAGCCGCACCACAGCAGCGCGAGCGCCGCCACCCGCGCAGCGAGGCGCCACCCGCGTTCGCTCGAGATGCGTGGAGACATGGTCTTTCCTGCCACCTCCCGGCTCCGCCGCGGCGGAGTATACGCGATGGCCTCTCCGCTGCCCCCGGTGTTATCCTCGGAACGCGGAGGAGGGTTCGGGAGGCACACCGATGGGGGGACGACGACCGGGCGTGTTCCTGGCGCTCGAGCTCGCCGCGCTGCTCGCCGTGGCGGGCTGCCCCGGCGGGCAGGACGACGACACCGCCGGCGACGACGACACCTCGGGCGACGACGACACCTCGGGCGACGACGACACCGCCGGAGACGACGACACCTCGGGCGACGACGACACCTCGGGCGACGACGACACCGCCGGGGACGACGACACCTCGGGCGACGACGACACCGCCGGGGACGACGACACCGCCCTGGACTGCGACCGCGACTTCGCCTACGCGCTGTCGACCTCGCCCCTCCCGGCGTCCACCACCGACCCCGCGATCACCGACGTGTACGACCACCGCTACCTGGAGCCCGCCGGGCCGGCGGTCGGGCGGCTGTTCGTGTTCCTGCCCGGGACCGGGGGGCCGCCCGCGGGCTACCAGCTGATCCTGAAGAACGCGGCGGCCGGGGGGTACCACGCCCTCGGGCTGTCCTACAGGAACGAGGTCGCCGTCAACGACCTGTGCGGCTTCCCCGATCCGGGCTGCCACGCCGCCGTGCGCACCGAGATCGTCTACGGCCAGGACGCCAGCAACCTGATCGAGGTGTCCCAGACCGACTCCATCGAGCACCGCCTGGTCGCCGCCCTGGACCACCTCGGCTGGACGCAGTACGTCGCGGGGAACGAGCCGGCCTGGGAGCTGATCACGTTCGCCGGACACTCCCAGGGAGCCGGCCACGCCGCTTTCGTCGCCCGGGACCAGCTGGTGCACCGGTCCCTGCTGTTCGCGGGGACCGAGCCGGCGGACTGGACCCTGGACCCGCCGGCGACGCCCGTCGACCGCCTGTACGGCTTCATCCACACCGGCGATCCGAGCTACACGCCGATGGTGAGCTCGTGGAACAACCTGGGGATCACGGGGCCGCCGTACGACGTGGACGGGCAGGCCCTGCCGTTCGGGAGTGCCCACCAGCTGGAGACCGCCTCGCCCAACGACGGGGGGAACCCGCACGGCGCGGTCGTCACCGACCCGTACACCCCCCTCGACGGGAAGGGGCTCCCGGTGTACGGCGACGTGTGGTGCTGGATGATCGGGCCGTGACTCGGCGGGCTCCACACCGAGGAGCACGGCAGCGCGTGTGATACGCTCTTCTCCACGGAGGCGGGATCAGGGGGTGTCCCCGTGCAGAGACGGATTCACGAGGCTCGCCTGGCGCTCGCGCTCGCCGCGCTGGTCGCGGCGGCCGGCTGCAACACCGGGTTCCCGGACGACGACGACCCGCCCTGGGACGACGACGCCGGCGACGACGACACCACGGACGATCCGGACGCCGACGGCGACGGCTACCCCGCCTCGGTGGACTGCGACGACGGCGACGCGGCGCTGAACTGGGACGACGCCGACCTCGACGGCTGGTCGACCTGCGAGGGCGACTGCGACGACTTCGACTCCGACGCCACCCCGGAGGACGCGGACGGCGACGGGGTCTCGTCCTGCGACGGCGACTGCGACGACACCGACCCGCTGACCTACCCCGGGGCCCCCGAGCAGTGCGACGGCGCGGACAACGACTGCGACGGCACCGTCGACGAGGACACCGGGGCCGACACCGACGGGGACGGCTTCTCGCCCTGCGACGGCGACTGCAACGACGACAACGCCGCGGTCCACCCCGGCGCCCCGCAACTGTGCGACGGGGTCGTGGACAACGACTGCGACGGGGTGCCGGACCCCAACGAGATCGACGCCGACGGCGACGGCTACACGATGTGTGGTGGGGACTGCGACGACCAGCGGGCCGCCGTGTACCCGTTCGCGCCGGACGTCTGCGACGGCGTGGACGACAACGACTGCGACGGCACCCCCGACCCGCAGGAGACCGACGACGACGGCGACGGCGTCACCGAGTGCGGCGGTGACTGCGACGACGCCGACGCCGGCAACTTCACCGGCAATACGGAGCAGTGCGACGGCGCCGACAACGACTGCAGCGGGGCCGCCGAGGTGGACGGCGACGGGGTCTGCGGGTTCTGGACGCTGCCCTCCGGCGCCGGCCAGTGGACCGCCCATGGGTGGAACGAGCTGGGCTCGCCCCACGCCCCGAGCGGCGAGGTCCAGGCGGCGTTCTCGATCGAGGACCTGGAGACCACCTGGGTGCTGACCGCCACCACCTACCACGTGCTGGACTGGACCACCGGCGACTGGTTCGCCTCGGGCAACCGGGACGCGAAGTTCCCCGAGCTGAGCGGCCAGGCCGTGCTGGGCGTCACGGGCGTCGCCGCGTACTGGGCCAACGACCCCGAGGAGGCCCACGTCTACCTCAACACGGCGACGACGAAGTGGCACTACACGTACGACGTCACCACCGGCGCGATCGCGATGTACACGGCGGAGCCCCACACCTCGGACTGGGGCACCTGGCCCGGGCCGGACGCCGCCGACATCGCGGCGATGTTCGTCGACCTGTACAACGCCGACGGCTATGCCGTGGGCTCGCCGCAGGCCATCTGCGGCGACGGCGAGAAGACGATCGGTCCCTACACCGCGGTGCTCGCCACCACGGGAAACGTGCACCTCAAGGAGGTGGGCTGGTGCTTCGAGTTCTACGACGCCCAGCCCGCGGCCGGCTGGAGCGTGTTCACGTTCCCCGGCGCCCCGCCACCCTCGATCGTCGGGGCCGCCACCAGCGGCAGCTCGACGCTGTGGCTGTTCGGCCCGCAGCCGTAGGCCGGGGGCATCGCCAGGCCGTCTGGCACATCCCCCGTGTGATAGGCTCGCTCCCGCTGCGGAGGCGGGATCAGGGGGTGTCCCGATGATGGTTCACGCTGGTGTGTCGCGGATCGCTCTGATCGCGGCGGGACTGATCGCCGCGCTCGGATGTGACACCGGCTTCCCCGACGACGACGACCCGCCCTGGGACGACGACGCCGGCGACGACGACAGCGGCGACGTCGACGCCGACGGCGACGGCTACCCCGCCTCGGTGGACTGCGACGACGGCGACGCGGCGCTGAACTGGGACGACGCCGACCTCGACGGCTGGTCGACCTGCGAGGGCGACTGCGACGACTTCGACTCCGACGCCAACCCCGCCGACGCCGACGAGGACGGGATCTCGTCCTGCGACGGGGACTGCGACGACGGCGATCCCGCCAGCTACCCCGGGGCACCCGAGCTGTGCGACGGGGCCGACAACGACTGCGACGGCACGGTGGACGAGGGCACCGGGACCGACAACGACGGCGACGGCTTCAGCGTCTGCGACGGCGACTGCGACGACGCCAACGCGCAGGTCTACCCCGGCGCGCCGATGCTGTGCGACGGCGTGACCGACAACGACTGCGACGGCCAGCTCGACGCCAACGAGGCCGACGCCGACGGTGACAGCTACACGCCGTGCTCCGGCGACTGCGACGACGGCCAGGCCGCGGTCCACCCCGGCGCGCCCGCCGCCTGCGACGGGATCGCCGACAACGACTGCGACGGCCAGCCGGACGCCAACGAGGTCGACGGCGACGGCGACGGCACCACGCCCTGCGGCGGCGACTGCGACGACGGCGACGCGGCGATCCACCCGGGGGCGACCGAGCTGTGCGACGGGCTCGACAACGACTGCAGCGGCAGCCCCGAGGTGGACGGCGACGGGGTCTGCGGGATCTGGTCGCTGGCCGGCGGCGAGGTGCTGTGGGACGCCCGCGCGCTGGACCCCGGCGGCTCGCCCAACGCCCCGCAGGCGCCCATCGAGGCCGCGTTCCCGCTGGACGAGCTGGACCAGATCTGGGTACTGACCGCGACCACCTACCACGCGTGGGACCCGGTCTACGGCTGGGTCGACTCCGGGTTCCGGAGCACCCACTTCCCCGAGGTCGACGGGCTCCCGCTGCGGGCCGCCGCGGCCGTCCCCAGCTGGTACCTCGGGCTCGACCACGTCACGGTGTTCTTCTACGCGGCCAACACCCACTACTACTACTGGTACGACCTGCAGGGCGGCGCGTTCACGCTGAACCAGAGCCACCCGATCACCGACATGGGCAGCCCCGCGACGCAGCCCACGTTCCAGCTGGTCGACGCCGCCTGGATGGACCTCTACAACGCCAGCGGCTGGGTCACCGAGGGCGACCCGCTGGCGATGTGCGGCCCGCCGTGCACCGCCGCGGTGGAGCGCTACCTGGGGATGCTGGTGGCGGGCTCGGTGTACCTGTTCGATACCTGCTGCGACGAGTTCTTCCACGACCAGCCCGCGGCGAGCTGGTCGATCTTCGCCTACCCCGGCGCCCCCGGTCCGTCCATCGCCGCGGCCGCCGCCTGGTACGAGGGCGAGCTGTACGTGTTCGGGCCGTGAGCGATGGCGCGCCCGCCGTCGACGCGCGGAGGGGCCGTCGCGCTGGTGCTCGCCGTGGCGACCACCGTGCTGCCCGCGGCGGCGGACGACGTGGAGCGCTTCGGCCTCGTGGAGCTCGCGGCCGGCGTCGACACCGCCAGCGCCGATCCGTACACCGATCCCGTGTGGGCCGAGATCGAGGCCCCGGACGGGGCGGTCCAGCAGCGGCCACTGTACTGGCGCAACGGGGCGTGGTGGCTGCGCTACCAGCCGCAGCTCCCCGGCGAGCACCTCGTGACCTTCCTCGCCGGGGACGCGCCGGTGGGCTCGCCGCAGGCGTTCGAGGCCGTCGAGGGTCCGCGGGGCGGGCCGCTGGCCGCGGACGGCTACGGGCTCCGCGACGCGCGCGGGGCGGCGTTCGTGCCGCTGGGGCTCAACCTGGGCTGGTCGGCCGGAGGCGGGGCCGACGACTACGAGCGCTGGTTCGGCGCGCTGGAGGCCGCGGGGGGGAACTTCGCCCGGGTGTGGATCACCCACTTCACCGGCCAGGACCCGGAGTGGGCCGCGCTGGGGGCGCTGGACGAGGCCGCCGCGGACGAGGTCGACGCGATCCTCGACCGCGCCGACGACCACGGCGTCCGCGTGCTGCTGGTGCTGTGGCAGCACTCCGAGCTCGAGACCCCGATGTGGTCCAGCTGGGACGACAACCCCTACAACGCGGCCAACGGCGGTCCGTGCGCCGACTCGGCGTGCTTCTTCGAGGACGACGCCGCGCTGGCCCACCAGCGGGTGTTCCTGCGCTACGCAGTGGCCCGCTGGGGCCCCCACCCGGCGCTGGGCGCGTGGGAGGTGTTCAACGAGGTCGACGGCGTCACCGGCGTGCCGTCGCAGCAGGTGGCGGCCTGGGCCCGGGACCACGCCGGCGCGATCCGCGGCTGGGAGGGCGGGCTGCACATGGTCAGCTGGTCGTACTCGCTGCCCCCGGACGTGGGCCCCGAGCAGGACTGGCAGGGCGCCGACTTCTCCCAGCTGCACAGCTACCTGCTGGACGACGTGGGGCCGGTGACCCACGGCGTGGGGCTGCTCGCGGCCGAGCACCCGCCGGTGCTGGTCGGCGAGTGGGGGCTGGACTTCTCGGGCGCGCTGGACCTCGAGGACAGCGACGGGCGCGCGTGGCACAACGCCAGCTGGGCGGCCCTGGCAGGGGGCGCGGCGGGCAACGCGCTGACCTGGTGGTGGGACAGCCACGTGGAGCCCGACGACCTGTGGTGGCGCCTCGAGGGGGCCGCCGCGGTGGCCGACGGGCTGGACCTGACCGCGATGGCCCCGCGGGACGCGGCGGTCACGGGCGCGCACCTGGAGGTGGTGGCCCGCGGCGACGGCGCGCGGGCGCTGGCCTGGGTCCACGACACCCGCGACGACGGCGAGCCCGCCGCGGTGGACGGCGCCGAGCTGGCGATCGCGGCCTGCGACCCGTGCTGCGCCACGTTCCGCGACACCGCCGACGGCGGCACGATCGGGACGGTGGAGGGGGCGGACGGCGCCGTGGAGATCCCCCCGTTCGCCGGGGACGTGGCCGCGCTGATCGAGGCGGGGCCTTGCCCCGCGCCGCCAGGGGACGACGGGGACGGCTGCCGCTGCGCCGCGGCCGGCGGGCCGCTCGCCGGGCCCGCCTTGCCCGCGCTGGGGGGGCTCGCCGTCCTGGTGGCCAACCGCCGCCGGGTGCGATAGGAGGAGACGATGCGCTGGCTGCTGCTGGGAACCCTGATCCTCTCGGCCTGCCACACCGGCGCTCCGGCCGGCGTCGCCGGGGACGCGCCACCACCGCAGGCCTCGCACGGCCCGGCGGTGACGGGAGGCACCGCGATGCACGACCTCGTCCTCGCCCTCGAGACCCCCGTCCCCCTCGAGGGCGGACAGACGCTCGAGCTGACGTCGTTCACGGTCGAGCAGATCGAGGCCGCGCCGGGGGACGCGGGGTCCTACCCGGCGGGCTCGGGCGTGGTCATCGGTGTCCGCCTCGGCGACGAGCGCGCCGACCTGTCGCGCCTGTCCCCCTCCCCGCCCTACACCTCGCAGACGATCGCGTGGTGCGGCGACCACCGCGTGGAGTGGATCGACCTGGACGACTCCCGGTCCACCGTCACGCTGCGCGTCCAGCGCCTCGGCGACGGGCTCGACCCGGCGTGGCAACACCGTGTCCACCTCGCCGCCGGCGAGGTCGCGACGCTCCCCGACGGCACCGCGATCCGCCTCGACGGGCACTCGCACAAGGCCGTCGAGGAGGGGATGGACTCGCCGCTGATCACGACCTGGACCCTGGAGCGGGCCGGCGAGGGCCACCCGCGGCAGCAGACCTGGAACGTGGACCCCGCGGGGCAGCAGCCGTGGTCGTGGCACGACCTGGTGTTCACGCTCGAGGGCTACGAGTACGGCAGCTCGATGGACGTGCTCGTCCAGCGCCACCCCCTGGTCCCGGTGTCGGCAGCCACTCCGTAGCAACCTGTCGCGAGCGGCCCGACGACCGCCGCGCCCCGCTGTTCCGCATCCGCTTCATCGCTCCCCCGGTCCGACCGCTACGATCGGAGGCGGTCGGGAGATGGACCTCGCGGCGCCAGGCGGGCGTGGCGAGGGCGCGCGGGAGCGGTCGACGATGTCGCGACGGGAACTGCGGCCGGAGCCAGGTGTGCGCCGGACGCTCGTGGGATTCCTCCTCGGCCTCGCCCTCGGGCTCGCCCCGGGCGCCCGGGCCGACACCGTGCCGCCCGGCACCGTCCTGCGGGACGCGATCCTGGTGGACCTCACGCCGTCGGGGCTGTCGTTCCTCGAGCAGGCGATCCTGGATCTGGAGCCCATCGAGCTCCCGCTGGACCCCATCGACACGGCGCTGGGGGACTACCTCGGCTGCGATCTGGACCTGTCGATCCGCGACCTCTACGTCGGGCTGGCGTTCGAGGACGTGGCGATCATCCCCGACTCCCACGAGCTGTTCGTGCACATCGACGCGTCGCTGTGGGTCAACTCCGGGGCGTCCCCCGCCGACGTGGAGATCGACTTCGACGGGGGGATCTTCGACGTCTGCGATCTGCTCGACATGGACTGCGAGTTCTGGGTCTCGCCGACGGTGCTGGAGCTGCACCTCCGCGTGCGCCTGGACCTGATCGATCCCGGCGGCGGGCAGCCGCCGTTCCTCGCCGCGATGGTCTACACGCCGGAGCACAACCTGATGCAGGCCCTGACGTCCGACGTGGTCGGCATCGACGACTGCTTCCTCGAGGACCTGATCGACATCCTCGACGCCCTGGGCATGGACGTCGTCGACATGCTGATCGACGAGGGCGGGAGCGACCTCGTCAGCTTCCTCGAGGACGACCTGCCGATGCAGATCGAGGACGCCATCGAGGGCGCGCTGGACGGGCTGTCCTACGCCGGCCAGATCGACGTCGCCGGGGTGCCGCTCTCGGTCTCGCTGGCCCCGGGGAGCCTGATGATCGAGCACCAGGGGATCCGCGTGACGCTGGACGCCACCGTGCAGGCGCCGGCCTCGGCGTGCGTGTCGGACTTCGATCCGGGCGGCAGCACGTTCACCAACAGCCCCTGGCCCGACCTGCAGGGCGGAGCGCCCCACCACGTCGGGGTGTACGTCTCCGACGACCTGATCAACGCGGCGCTGTACAGCGTGTGGCGCTCGGGGATCCTGTGCCAGACGCTGGACCCCTCGTCGCTGGGGCTGCCGCTGGACACCTCGTTCCTGGCGCTGCTGATCGACCCCCAGTACGCCGACCGCATCGAGCGGGTGTGGCTCGGCGAGGCGGCCCCGCTGACCGTCGCGGTGGTGCCGCGCAACGTGCTCGAGGCGGAGCTCGGCGGCAACCACGACCTGGAGACCGGCGTCGAGGACCTCACCGTGGAGCTGTACGCCGTGACCCAGGACCGGCTGGCGTCGGTGTTCGCGCTGGACATCGACATCGGGGTCGACGTGGACGTGCTCTCGGGGCCCGACGGCTCCCTCGGCCTCGGGGTCGACGTGGACACCGCCGACCTCGATCCCACGATGCGCAGCAACGAGCTGTGGCCGTCGCTGACGCCCCAGATCGAGGCGAGCTTCGGCAGCCTGATCACGGACCTGCTGGACCTGCTGCTCGGCGACATGCTCGACGACCTGACGCTGGGCAGCATCCAGGTGATGGGGATCGGGCTGGCCGGCCTCGAGGTCGTGCCCGCGGGCGCCCACCAGGACTACCTCGGCCTGTACGCGACGGTCCGGGTCGAGGACCCGTCGGCGATGGACCTCGCGGGGGGCTGCGCCGGCGGGGACTGCCAGAGCTCGTGCGCGCTGGGGGAGCGCGCGGCGCCGCCGGGGGCGAGCCGGGGCCTGCTGCTGCTGCTGCTGGCCTGCCTCGGGAGCTGGTGGTGGCTGCGCCGCGGCGGCTGACGAACGCGCCGCGTCGCCGGCGTTTCGCGTGGGCTCGCGGATCGGTCCTTGACCACGGCTCGTCCTGAGACAAGAATGGCCGCGCCATGGGGGTTTCGGAACGACCGCGGGCGTGGGGAAGCGGAGGCCCTGCGCCGGGTCCCGACGGGGATCGCGGGTCGTTCGAGGAGACGTGACCCATGCCATCGACCCTCGCGTGGTCGCTCGGCCTGCTGCTGCTGGCGGCCGGGTGCTCGACTCAACCCGTCCCTGCGGACGACGACGACACGGACGGCGACGACGACGCCGGCGACGACGACGCCGGCGACGACGACGCCGGTGACGACGACGCCTGCGCCGACTACCGGGCGGAGTACCCCGCGGGCCCCTACGGAAACACCGTGGGCTCGGTCGTCGAGGACTTCCCCGGGATGCGGGACGGCGAAGGAGTGTTCCGCAGCCTCGAGGAGATCTTCGCGGACACGTCGGTGGTGGCGCTGGTGGTGGCCAACGCGTTCGACACGTGACCGGCGTGCCAGACAGAAGCGGCGCTTCTGGAAGACTACGTACAGACCCACCCCGGCGTGGCCGTGCTCCAGACCCTCGCGCGGCAGGACGGCCCCGGGAACGCCCCGATGGCCGCCTCGTGGGCCAGCACCTACGGCCTCGAGGAGGTCTACTGCTGGGCCGACACCACCGACCACATCTTCTACACCTTCATCCAGTACCCGCCCATCGACCTGCACTACCCCAACGTGGTGATCGTCGACATCGACACCATGACGATCACCTACATCGGCGTCGGGGACCACGAGACCGGCCAGCCGGCGGTGGACGCCATCCTGGCGGCCGACCACCCCTGCGCGACGTACTGAGCTCGGGCCGTACCCGACCCCCTGGTGGGTTGGGCAGTCCGCGCCGTGGGCGGGCGCCGCCGGCTCACTCGACGTAGCCGATCAGCCCGTCGAGCGTCTGCCCCTCGCAGCCGGGGTCGATGCTCAGGAAGTGGTCGTGGGTCTGCGCCGCGGTCCACATCCAGCAGCGGTGGATCGCGTGCGTGCCGGGGACCGCGCTGCCCCACGCGTAGCCCATGATCCCCAGGCTGACGCCGCCCTCGCAGTCGCTGCGCTGGCTGACGAAGTGATCGGTGCCCGGCGGGGCGGCGGTGCAGTCGTACAGCGGCACGGTCCCGGGCAGCGAGTTGGCCGCGAGCAGCCCCAGGTCCGCCTCCCACGGGTACCCGGTCGCCGTGTCGGTGGTGCACCAGTGGTCCTGGGACGACGGCTCGTAGTAGCGGCCGAGGACCCGGCGGTCGTAGGTCACGGTCTGCCCGTCTCCGGTCAGCGACAGCTCGACGTCGGCGACGAACGCGCGGTGCGGCGCCGGCTGCCAGGCGTCGTCCGCCACCGCCGCGTAGATCAGCTTCAGCTGCCGACCCGTCTGGTCCCGGGAGTACGTCCCCGCGTCGACCAGGGTCGGATAGTACAGCGCGATGTCGCCGTCCGCGGCGTGGAGGTAGGTCAGCAGCTCGACCCGGGGGCCCCAGCCGATCCCGTCCGCGCTGGCCCGCAGCGCGATGCCGTCCTCGGTGGCGCTCGCCATCAGGTACGCCCCGAGGTAGCTGTTGTGGCTGACGGTGCTGAAGGCGTCGAAGTCCCCGCCCACGGCCGGGACGATCGCCGTCGAAGGACCGGACGGCAGCAGGAAGTCGGCGGCGTGCGCGGTGGCGCCGAACGCCCCGGCGTCCCACTTGCGCCACGCGTCCGGCGCACCGCAGTCGTCGCGGCAGGCCCGCGCCACGTGCAGCCCGTAGTCCCCGTCCCAGTCGAAGTAGTAGAGGTACAGGTAGTCGCCGCCGGGGTCGAACACGGAGCCGCCGCCCGCGCCGTAGGCGCACTTCTGCGGGTCGTAGCTCGCCGGCGCGGACGCGGTCAGGAACCAGGGCGCGGGCGCGGTCTGGAACGAGGCGCCGCCGTCCACCGAGCTCGCCCACGACAGGCTCGCGTGGTACGGCACGGGGCAGGAGGCCGTGGGCTGCACGGGGACCGAGTGGTACTCCCCGTGGAAGACCGCCCCCAGCGTGTTCCCGCAGTCCACGATCGACGTGATCCCGGCGTAGCCCTCGTGGGGATCGGCCGGGCTGCCGGTGGGGGCCAGCACGGGCGTCGTGGGGTCCAGGGCGAGGGACAGCGGCGACGGCCCGGTGAGCCGGTGGGACGCGGTGCCGGCGGTGATGAACGCCTCCCACCCCGCCACGGTCTGGCGCAGCGAGACCTGGCCGTCCGGGTAGTGCAGCAGCCCGTGGTCCGAGAGGGTCCGGAAGACGGGCTCGGGCGCCGAGATCGCGGCGCCGAACGCGGGCGCCGCCAGGACCGGCAGGCCGGTGCCAGGGTCTTCCGGGGAGCAGGGCCCGCCCCCGCTGTCGTCGTCCCCGCCGTCGTCGTCCCCGCCGTCGTCGTCCCCGCTGTCGTCGTCCCCGCTGTCGTCGTCCCCGGCGTCGTCGTCCGCGCCGTCGTCATCCCCGGTATCGTCGTCCGCGCCGTCGTCATCCCCGCCGTCGTCGTCCCCGTGGATGTCGTCATCGTCGTCGTTACCGCTCGCGCAACCGGACGACCACGCCACGGCCCCACAGCACAACCACGTCGCGAGCATCGACACACCGATCCGGCGCACCATCGGGTCCTCCTCCTCCCCGGGCGCACCGGGGCCGCCTGGCAGCCCGCCTCAGCAGCTCGGCGGCCACGACGGGTTCACGTGCTGACCTGACTCCGACTTGATCTGGGCGTAGTTGCAGTCGGTGGTATCCCACACGGTGTAGGCGTAGCCGGGTGTCGGCACGCTCCACGGGTCGTTCTCGAACAGCTGGGCACCGTCGTAGGTGCGGTTGGCGCCCGGTCCGCTGGTCGGGGCGCGGATGTGGCCCTCCCAGGTGTTGCCGTACGCGTCCTCGTCGAGGTCGGTGCGGAACACGGTGGTGGTCTGGTCCGCGGCGAAGAAGCAGCCCTCCACCAGCAGCCGCGCGTCCTGGGTCGAGGCCGCGACGTAGCTCGACCAGTGCCGGTAGACCGTGTTCAGCGAGTGGGCCCAGCCCTGGCACAGCCGCGGCTGGCGCTGCACCACCTCGTTGAAGTAGCAGCGCGCCAGCGTGACGTGGATGTTCTCGTCGTCGGGGGCGTGCTCCTCCTGCAGGCCGATCAGCATCACCTTGTCGTGGTCCTCGAAGCGGGTCCACGACACCGTCACCAGCATCGTCTCGTTGGGGTCCACGCGCTTGATGTCCAGCAGCCCGTCGTCGAAGTCCTCCAGCCGGCAGTGGTCGACCCACACCGGCGACGAGCCGACGATGCTGATGGCGTCGCGGTCCGCCTGGATCCCGTTGCGGATGTCGAGGTTCTCGAGGATCACGTCGTCCACGTAGTGCACGTGCAGGCCGTGGTCGCGGATCGAGATATCGGCCCCGCGCGCGTCGACGGTGGTGCACGAGCCCACCTCGATGGGGGACTGCAGGTGGATCGTCCCGTCCACGGCGAACACGATCCAGCGCGGGTCGTCCGACTCGGCGGCCTCCCGCAGCGTGCCCGGCCCGCTGTCGGCCAGCGAGGTCACCGTCCACACCAGGCCGTTGGCGCCACCCTCCACGTTCTCGGCGAAGCCGACGCGGTGGTCGAGCAGGTCGAGCAGGCCCAGGTCGGCGGGGCTCGGCAGGTCCGGCGTCGCGGGGTCGCAGTCGTTGTCGATCCCGTCCTGCCAGATCTCGGCGGCGCCGGGGTGCGCGGCGGCGTCCCCGTCGTCGCAGTCGCCCTCGCAGATCATCCAGCCGTCGCCGTCGGCGTCGGCCTCGTCGGCCGGCAGCCCGCCTGCGCAGTCGTTGGCGATCCCGTCGCACAGCTGCGGGGCGCCGTCCCACACCGTCGGGTCCGCGTCGTCGCAGTCGCCCTTGCACTCGTCCTGGCCGTCGCCGTCGTCGTCGATCTCGTCCCCGGAGAGGGCCCCGTCGCAGTCGTTGTCCACGCCGTCGCACAGCTCCGGAGCGCCGGGGTAGGTCGTGTGGTCGTGGTCGTCGCAGTCCCCCTGGGCCGGGGTGAACCCGTCGCCGTCGACGTCCTGGGGACCGCTGTCGTCGTCGCCCGCGTCGTCGTCGCCCGCGTCGTCGTCTCCGATATCGTCGTCGTCGGCAGCATCGTCGTCGCCGGTGGCGTCGTCGTCGCCGGTGGCGTCGTCGTCGCCGGTGGCGTCGTCGTCCTGGTAGCGGTCCGGGACCTCGTCGGGGAACGAGCTGACACAGCCGCCGCCGGCGAGCAGCGCCAGCACGGCGGCGAGGGCGAGTGGTCTCGGGCGCAACGGGGACCTCCTTCCACACCCGGCCCACCGACGAGGATAGCG
>CAZOYV010000134.1:17513-22284 GCA_964584075.1 uncultured Rickettsiales bacterium
GGGAGAAAACCACCCTGATCCCATGGGCTTGTCCGTATGGAGTTCTCTATTCGCAGCAGGCCCGCCGCCGCGGCGACTCACGGCTCCACGAGGTAGATGCGCGTCTCGTAGGGGCCCAGCGGGGTGGCGTCCTGCAGCGCGTCGCCGGCGAGCACCACGCCGGCCTCGGGGACGAACGCCAGCGCCACCGGGTCCCAGCGCTGCACCACGCTGCCGGTGTACCCCACCGGGAGCGGCCGGTCGATCGCCGCCTGCTCTCGCTCGCGGGACTCGTTCTGCTCCACGAGGCACAGCCCGTCGGCGCCCTCGACCCACCACGCGGCGTGGCCCGCCTCCAGCGTGCGCTGCAGCGACGACCCCGCCAGGCACGGCTGCAGCGCGGCCAGCTCGCCCGCCACGTCTCGCAGGCGGTCCCAGACCGCGTCCCCGCTGGAGGCGAACTGCTGGCCCCAGTACACCAGCCCCACCGCGCCGTGGACCAGCGCGTCGAGGCCCATGAAGCGCATCTCCTCCGCCAGCGGATCGCGGGCCCCGAAGTAGCTGCCGGTGGAAATCGCCAGGCGCAGCCGCAGCTCTCCCCCGGGCGCCGCCTCGGCCAGCAGCAGGTCCCCCCGCCCGTCCCCGTCGGCGTCCCCGCCGCCCGCCAGCGCCAGCAGGTCGCCCTCGGCGAACCCGCCGGCGCCGTACCACGGCTCGGGGGCGGAGAACGACGGCGGGCTGCCCGGGCCCACCCCCAGCCCCACCAGCGCGCTGCCCCGCGCGGCGATCAGCTCGGGGCCGGCCGACCCGTCCAGCTCCCCCAGCGCCAGCCGGCCGCCCGACAGATCGAGGGTCGCGGCGTCCAGCTGCTGGACCACCACCGGCGCCTCGAACGCCTTGCCGCTGGACCGCAGCTCCAGCAGCCAGCTGTGGGTCCCGTCGCCGCCGGCGAACAGCAGGTCGTCGCGGCCGTCGCCGTCCAGGTCCCCGGCCACCGCGTGGGGCCACGCCTCCAGGTCCAGCACCGCCGTGGTCGTCAGCAGCCAGCTCTCGGTGTCCTGGTCCGCCGGGATCGGCAGCCCGCTGCACTGGCTGCGCACGACGAACACGGCCTGGCTGTCGTCGGGGTAGTCGTAGCTCATCGCCACGTCGTCGCAGCCGTCACCGTCGTAGTCCCCGGCCACGGCGTGGCGCATCACGTCGAGCACCAGCGCCGGCTCCTCGGCGCGGAAGTTCAGCAGCGGCGTGGCCACGCCGTTGGGCGAGGTGATCGCGACCCACAGGTCCTGGCGCGTGGGCCCGCCGTCCACCAGCAGCAGCAGCTCCGCGAACCCGGTCCCGTGGGTGTCGGCGCACAGCAGGTGGCGGAGCCCCGCGACCTCCAGGTCGTTGGGCCAGGCCACCGTCTGGACGCGCTCGCCGAACGGCGAACGGCCGAAGTCGTAGACCAGCAGGCCCTCGTCCGCGGCCACCACCGCCTCGTCGGCGCCGTCGGCGTCCAGGTCGCAGGCCACCGCGCTGCGCACCGTGGCGGCCGATACGCCGGTGTCCGCGACCCAGGTCTCGAGGATCTCCCAGCGCTCGGTCGGGATCCGCCCCAGCCCGGCGCCGAGCAGGACCATCACCACCGGCTGGGGGTGCCCCGAGCCCGCCACCAGGTCCACCAGGATGTCGGTGTGGGCGCCCACCGCGTCCAGGCCGGGGTGCTCCACCAGCGCCGAGTGGCCGTTGCCCTCCGGGACCGGGTAGATGTCCATCAGCGCCACCTGGCTCAGCGCCAGGTAGGGCTCCAGCAGGTCGAACGCCAGCGGCTGCCCGGCGCTGCCCCGCGGGGCGTGGTTGAGCAGCAGCGCCCGCTCGGGGTCCACCGCCCGCAGGGGCGCGACGTACTCGCTCTCCACGTCGGCCGCGGAGAGGCCGTTCCACAGCGCCTCGTCGGGGCCGACCCAGCCCAGCAGGTTGCCGTCGTCCAGGTAGGGATCGACGTAGGCCGCGAGATCGTCCCCCGACGCCAGCAGCGGGATCACGCGCAGCCCGTCGGCGCCCGGCCCGGCCAGCACGTCGAACCCGGCGGCGAGGGCGTCGGCGTCGCTGGCGCCGGCCGGCAGCTCGTAGGCCACCAGCGGCACGAAGCGCTCCCCGTCGCGGTAGAACCCGTCCTCGCGGACCTCGACCTCGGGCGTGGTGCTGTCGTCGTCCGCGGCGTCGTCGTCCCCGCTGTCGTCGTCCGCGGCGTCGTCGTCCCCGGCGTCGTCGTCGGCGACGTCGTCGTCCACCGCGTCGTCGTCGTGCGGGAAGCCCACGCAGCCCGACAGGGCGACGAGCGCCACGATCGGCGGGAGTGCAGGGAACCTCATCCGCAGCTTTGCCCCCATGGTCGTTCCTCCATTGTAGCGATTTGGATACGATCGACCCGCGGAGGGCCCTCGGGCGGGGAGGTGGCGGATGTGCGATCGCGGTTGGCGCTTCTCGACACGCGGGGGCAGCGCGCTGTGGCTGCTGCTGGCCGGGCTGATCGCCGCCGGCTGCCCGATCCCGACCTACGACGACGACACCACCGGCGACGACGACGCGGCGGACGACGACGCCGAGGATCCGGACGCGGACGGCGACGGCTACCCCGCCTCGGTGGACTGCGACGATGGCGACGCGGCGCTGAACTGGGACGACGTCGATCTCGACGGGTGGTCCACCTGCGAGGGGGACTGCGACGACTTCGACTCCGATGCCAACCCGGGCGACGCGGACGGCGACGGGGTCTCCTCCTGCGACGGGGACTGCGACGACGGCTCGGCGCAGACCTACCCCGGGGCCCCCGAGCAGTGCGACGGTGCCGACAACGACTGCGACGGGACGGTGGACGAGAACGTCGACCAGGACGGCGACGGGGACGGCTTCACCCCCTGCGGCGGGGACTGCGACGACACCAACGCCAACACCTTCCCCGGCGCGGAGCCGATCTGCGACGGCCACACCGACAACGACTGCGACGGCGTGGTGGACGACAACGAGAGCGACCACGACGGCGACGGCTACGTCCCGTGCGCGGGCGACTGCGACGACGCCGACGCCGACGTCCACCCGTTCGCCGCCGACGTCTGCGACGGCGTGCCGGACAACGACTGCGACGGGGCCACCGACCCGCTGGAGGCCGACGACGACGGGGACGGGACCAGCGACTGCGGCGGGGACTGCGACGACGCCGACCCCGCGGTCCATCCGCTCGCCGCCGAGGCCTGCAACGGCGTCGACGACGACTGCGACGGCATCCCCGAGGCCGACGGCGACGGGGTCTGCGGGATCTGGACGCTCGAGGCCGGCACCCAGGCCTGGGCCGCCCACGCGCTGGACCCCGCCGGCGGATCGCCCCACGCGCCGGCGGCGGAGATCGAGGCCGCCTTCGCGCTGACCGACGGCCCGGCCGAGGTCTGGGCCCTGACCGCCACGAGCTACCACGTGCTCGACCCCGCGACGCTGGCCTGGACGGCGTCGGGCTCGCGGTCGAGCCTGTTCCCCGAGGCCGACGGCGAGACGCTGTTCGTCGGCTGGGCGATCCCGGCGGGCTACCTGGGCGGCGAGCTGGCCTCGATCCGGCTGCTCTCCACCTCCACGGCGTGGTGGTACACCCGCGACCCGGACACCGGGGCCACCGCCCTGGAGTACACCGGCACCGTCGACTTCATGGGCGACCCGCTGGCGCCCGACCCGGCCCAGACGGCGGGCATCTGGCTGGACCTGTACAACCCCCACGGCTGGGTCACGGAGACCAACCCGTCCCCCTGCGGCGGAAACCAGAGCCCGGTGGCCCCGGTGTACGTCATCGTCGCGGCCGGGACCGAGACGGTGCACCTCTACGACGGCGGGTGCGACGAGTTCTTCGCCACCGCGCCGGCGGCCTCCTGGAGCGTGCTGGCCTACCCCGGCGCCCCCGCCCCCGCGGTCACCCGCGCCACGGCGTTCACCCAGGACACCTTGCTGCTGTTCGGGCCCTGATCAGTAGTCCACGACGTACATCACCGTCATGTGCTTGGCCCCGTCGGGGGTCGGGCTGGCGTCCCAGCTCCAGATCGGCGCGTTGATCTCCACGTCCTTGGCCAGGCTGTCGTCGTGGTGCAGCAGGTTGGCCACCGCGCCCTGGTCCGGGACGTCGGCGTCGATGAACCAGATGTCGTTGGTCTCGGTGCCGAACGCGCCGGCGTAGATCCACAGGCCGAGGTCGCTCGAGGCGTTGCCCGGGATCAGGTCGGCACCGCCGTCGATGGAGAAGCTGTCCGCGCCCTGGCAGTCGTTGTTGCCCAGCCCGTCGATGTGATAGACGGCCAGCACCCCCTCGTCCGAGGAGTCGATGAACAGGCCGATCGCCATCGTCGCCAGCGTGTTGCTCATCGCGATCACCGGCCAGTCGGGGATCGCCAGCACGCGGAAGTAGGTGTGCACCGTCAGGTTGCCGCTCTTGGCGGTCTCCAGCAGCATCCAGCCGTCCGCGCAGTCCAGCGTCGCGGCGATGCCGCCGTCCCCGCCGGTGGTGCCCGACGCGGTGGCGGTGTTGGCGACCACGCCGGTGTGGGGGTCCAGGTCGTAGATCGCCCACGAGGCCCCGGACAGCGGCGAGAAGTTGGTGTCCACGAGCAGGAACGTCACCGGGGTGCTGGCGGTGGCGCCCTCGTCGCACGTGTTGTCGTCGATCGACGACGGCATCGAGTCGTCGTCGCCGCTGTCGTCGTCCCCCGTGTCGTCGTCGCCGCTGTCGTCGTCCCCCGTGTCGTCGTCCGCGGTGTCGTCGTCGCCACTG
>CAZOYV010000135.1:0-22277 GCA_964584075.1 uncultured Rickettsiales bacterium
AGGGGGGTCAAATCCTGATGTCGTCGGGGGGTCAGTTTCTGCGGTCGCCTAACAGTCGCCGTCGGCCTCTCGCGCAGCTCGCCAGCGCGCTCGCGTGACGGCGGAGTAGGCGCCGTACTGACGCTGGGCCGGGGCGGACATCCGCTTGAATCCCAGGGGCGGAATGGGCTGCAGCAGCCGGTGGTCCGACACATCGGACCGGGGACCTGGACAGGTCCTTGGCGGATGGCCGCCCCGCCCCCGGTGGTGGTCCGTCGCCCCCCATGGAAGATGGTGCCAGGCAGCGGCAGGTGTCGATGTGTTGAGATTCGTTGCGAGCACGACCGCCGATCGCAACGCATCTCTACAATGAGTTGCCATGCCGCCACAGACATCACGGCGTCCGAGCGGGACACTGGTCCCGTGAACTCAGGAGGTCGTTCCATGCTACGCACCAACTCATCTCCGGATCTGTCCCACCACACCCCCCTCGTTCTGCTCTGCGCCCTTGCCGTCCTCGCCACGGCGGGCCCGGCTCGCGCGGACGGGGCTCCCGCCGACGAGCTCTCGGCCTTCGCCGGGACGTGGACCCACGTCGGCGGCGACGCCGAGCACCAGGCCCGGCTCGACGCCATCGACGACGTGGCCGCGTCCATGCCCCCGATGGCCCGCTCGAAGGTGCGCAGCAAGCTGACCGAGGGGCCCGGGATCCAGCCCAGCTTCACCATCGAGGTCGCCGGCGACGAGCTCACCATCGGTGCCCCGGGCGGGGAGTCCCTGACCACGCCGGTGGACGGCACGAAGACCAAGGTCGTCAAGGACGGCAAGACGGCCCACGTCACCCGCGAGATCGTGGACGGGGCGCTGCGCAGCCGTGCCGAGCTGTCCGGCGGCTGGACGAGCACCCTCTACCGGCTGTCCGAGGACGGCTGGACGATGACCGTCGTGCGGGAGTCGGGCTCGGACCGCCTGCCCAGGCCCCTGGAGTTCGAGGCGACCTACCGCAAGCAGTGACGGGCCCACGGGCAGGGAAGGAACGACATGGCGGATCGATCGAACTCCGTGGTCGTGACGGGCGTCTCCTCGGGCATCGGCCGGGCGATCGCCGTTCGCCTGATCGACGATGGCTGGCGCGTCTTCGGCAGTGTCCGGAAGCAAGAGGATGCGGTGGCCGCCGGACAGGCGCTCGGCGCCGCGTTCACGCCGCTGATCCTCGACGTCACCGACGGCGACTCGATCGCGGCGGCCGCGGACCTGGTGGATCGCGAGCTCGCGGGCACCACCCTGGGCGGCCTCGTCAACAACGCCGGGGTCGCGGTCGCCGGGCCGCTGCGGTATCTGCCGATCGACGATCTGAAGTGGCAGTTCGACGTGAACGTCTACGGCGTCGTGCGCACGATCCAGGCATTCCTGTCGATGCTCGGAGCGGATCACGAGCGCTCGGGTGAGCCGGGCAAGATCATCAACGTGAGCTCGCTCGCCGGCAAGATCGCCGTGCCGTTCCTGGCGCCCTATGCCATGTCGAAGCACGCCCTCGAGGCCATGTCGGATTCCCTGCGGGTGGAGCTGCTCGTCCACGGGATCGACGTCGTCGTCGTGGAGCCCGGCCCGGTGAAGACTCCGATCTTCACGAAGACGGAGGAGCTCGACTTCAGTCGGTACGGGGATTCGGAGTACGTCGAGAGTCTGGAGCGGGTGCGCAGGTCCTCCCAGAGGCTGGCGGAAGAAGGGCTCGATCCAGAGGACATCGGCGAGCTCGTCGTCCGGATCCTCCACGACCCCTCTCCGAAGAGCCGCCATCCGCTGCTGAAGAACCGGTTCAGGCGATGGATCATGCCCCGACTCCTGCCGGCGCGCGTGCTCGACCGCGTCCTCGCCAGGCGCACCGGCATCACGAGTCGTCGCAGGCCACGGCGCGGCGGGCCAGCGCCGGGACAGGACGCTTCACGAACGAAAGACTAGACAGCCTGGCACGGGCTCTTCTTGCTCTGCTCGCGCCCGGTCCGCATCACATCGTTCCCGTCGCGGTGATACCGAAGAACGGCTTGGCCCGCCGCGGGTCCTCCTCCGAGGACTGGACCCACCCCCAGGAGAGGTAGGGGCGGAGATAGACCATGCGCGCGATCGTCACGTCGAGGGAGACGCCGAGGGTCGGCAGATGGGGTCCCGGGTCCCACCCGTCGAACAGGAACCCCTCCTCGGCGTGGACCGAGGCGTGCATGACCAGGTCGATCCGGGGCTTGTGGATGTCGAGGAACTTGCCGCGGAACTCCACGAGCAGGTTCAGGACGCCGTCCCCGCCGAAGCGGTAGATGCCTTAGCCGGTGAAGTGCTGGCCGTTGCCGAGCTCGTCCCGCAGCATGCCGCCGAGCCGATTCTGGTCGTAGAAGGGTCGCGCGCCGAGGGTGTGGTCGAACAGACCGCGGATCCCCAGCACCAGCCAGTCCTTGTAGATCGGCTGCCACCGGATCACCTCGATGAACCATCCGCCGATGAAGGAGCTTCGTTCCCGCCTCGAGAGCTCCTCTGCGTTGTCGCCGATGATCGAGCCCGCGAAGCGGATGGCCCCCTCGAGCTGCCACCCCCTCGATGGCCTGATGGACCGGTCCTTGGCCTCGTAGAGCACCCCGCCCTGGACATCGAGGTAGACCCCGCCCTCCGAGCCGAAGGGGCCGATGAACTCCATGCGGCCCCCCTCGCCGGCCTGCACCCTCGCCAGCGTCGTGGACTGGCCCACGTACCACCGCAGGCCCTCCACCGGGGTCGAGCCCGCGACGCCGATGACGTACATCAGCTGGCCCACGGCATTGCCGTACTCGTCGCCCGAGAACACCACGGCGCCATGACCGCCCACGCCGGCGAAGGGGTAGTCCTTCTGTGTTCGGAAGCGGACCTTGGCGTAGAAGCTCGTCTTTCCGATGTACGTGAAATCACTGACCGCCTGGACGTAGTCGCCGCTGAAGTTGAACCGCCCGCTCGCGGTGATGCGCATCCGGAACCCCTCGGGCCTCTCCCGCGGGCGCTGGGAGTACTGGCCGACGACGCCGACCAGCAAGCCGTCGAACGCGTTCGCCGCGACGTAGATGAAGAACGCTGAATAGGAGATCAGGCGAGATCCTCATCGGGCTGGCCTCTTCGCCTGCTCCGTAGTCGATCGACCAGCTTCCGTAGCGCCGATCGCTTGTCGCCGCGGGGCGTGCCAGCGTCGGGCGGCGCGTCCGACGGCACCTCGTGGTCGCCGGCCCGCGCCACCTCGAGGTACAGCGCGGGGATGACCACCAGGGTCAGCACGGTGGCCAGCGAGATGCCGTAGATGATGGCCAGGCACAGGCCCTCCCAGACGGGATCGGTCAGCGCCAGCGGGATCAGGCCGATGACGGTGGTCATCGAGGTGAGCAGGATCGGGCGCAGCCGCGCCTTGCCGGCCTCCAGCGCGGCCTGCGGCGCGGGCATGCCCTCGTCGCGGCGGTTGCGGTTGATGCAGTCGATGAGCACGATGGCGTCGTTGACCACGATGCCCACGAGGGCCACGATGCCGATGGTGGCGGGGAAGCTCAGCTGCTTGCCCGTGACGAAGAAGCCCACGAACACGCCGATCAGCGCCAGCGGCATGGCCGCGAAGATCAGCGCCGGCTGCACGAAGCTGCGGAACTGCATCACCAGGATGACGAAGATCAGGCACGCGGCGATGCCCAGCGCGCGCATCAGCTCGCGGTTCGATTCCTGGGACGTGGCCAGATCGCCGCCCATGGTGAGGGTCTCGCCGTCCCCCACCTTCACGGCGCTCAGCTGCTGCTCGACCTCGCCGGCCACCTCCACGGGGGAGAAGCCCTGGGCCGCCTCGGCGGCCGCCACCACCGAGGGCAGCCCCGCCCGGTGGGCGATGGCCACCGGGGTGGACTCGAGCTGCGCCTCGGCCAGCGACGACAGGGGCGTGGTCTGGCCCAGGATGTTCGGCACGCCCAGCGCCATCACCTCGGCCATCGAGGTGGGCGAGTTCCAGGCGCCGTCGGCGCCCCAGTCGTAGCCCAGCACGATGTCGATCTCGTCGCCGCCGACGTACAGGGTGTCGACCGTGGTGCCCGAGATCGCAGAGCGCAGGAACCCAAGCACCTGCTGGCGATCCAGGCCGTGGAACCGCACCGCCTCGTCGCGCAGCAGGATCTCGTACGCACCCTGGTGCGGCTGCCGCGAGTCCCGCAGGCCGGCCACGCCGGGGACCTGCTCCATCAGCGCCAGGACCTCGTCGGCCAGCTCCTCGGCCCGCGCCGTGGTCTCGGCCTGGACCTCCACCTCGATGGGCGCGGAGGAGCTGGCGCCCATGCGGACCTCGTGGATCTCCAGCTCGCCGGCGCTGAGCTGCGCGAGCTGGTCGCGGAAGCGGTCCGCCAGATCGAAGGAGGGCGCGGAGCGCTGCTCGGGCGGCACGAGCTGCATCGTGACGCCCACGAGGTACTCGGCCTGGTTGGGCTCCAGGTAGGCGTCGGGGCCGCCCAGGGCCAGGGACGAGAGGCGCCCGGCCGTCACGGTGAACACGTCGATGTCCGGATCCCCGCCGAGCTGCTCCTCCACCCGCCCCGCCAGCCGCTGGGCGTCGGCCAGGGTCGTGCCCGCCGGCAGGCTGACGGTGGCCCCGAGCTGCGCCTCGTCGGTCTCGGGGTACATGATGCTGTCCAGGCGCGTGGCCAGCACCAGCGACACCACCAGCGCCCCGAGGGCGACGCCCAGCACGATGCGGCGGGTCCGGCGGCGCCCCAGCGTGGCCGGGAAGATCCGGCGCCCGTACCAGGCCACCAACCAGTCCAGCCGCCGGCCGACCCAGGCGGTGATCCGGTTGGGGGCCGCCTTCCTGAGGAACACCGCGCCGATCGCCGTGTCCAGCGACACGCTGACCAGGTAGCTGACCAGGAGGCAGATGCAGATGGTCAGCGGGATCATCTGGATGAACTTGCCCTCCAGGCCGCCGAGCATCGCCAGCGGCAGGAAGGCGCAGATCGTGGTGAGCGAGCCGGACAGCGAGGGCAGGGCGAAGTTCTCGACCGTGTTGACCGCCGCCTGCAGGGGGGGGCGCCCCGCGTGCAGCTCGTCGTGCATGCCCTCCATGATCAGGACGAAGTCGTCCACCAGCAGGCCCAGCGCGATGACCAGCGCCATCAGCGACAGGTTGTTCAGCGAGTACCCCAGGGCGTGGAGCAGCCCGAAGGTGGCCAGGAAGGTGATCGGGATCGACAGCCCGGCGACCAGCGACTCCCGCGTCCCCAGCGCCAGGAACAGCAGCAGGAACACCAGCAACACGGCCTGGTAGCCGCTCTCCAGCAGCAGGAAGATCCCGTCCTCGATCTCCCGGGAGCGGTCGGTGGTGACCACCAGCTCCAGCGACGTCGGCAGCCCGGCCCGGATCTCGTCCAGCTCCTCCTCCAGGGCCTTCACCACGGTGGGCACGTCGGCGCCCATCTGGCGCGTGACGTTGAAGCTGAGGCTCTCGCCGGCCCACACGCCGCCGTCGGGCAGGTTGCGGATCAGGCGCGTCGACTCGACGGGCTCGGCCAGGGCGACCTGCAGCGAGGCCACGCTGTGCAGGGGCACGGTGGCGCCCGTGGACGAGGAGCGCACCGACAGCGCGCCCAGCGCGTCCAGATCGGGCCCCACCCGCCCCACGTCCAGGGGGAAGTTGCGGCTCCCGCTCTGCAGCCGCCCCAGCGGGACGGTGGTCTGGGCGTTCTGGATCGCCTTCTGGACGTCGGACAGCGTCCCGCCCACCTGCTCGATGCGGTGCCGGTCGACCAGCACCTGGATCTCCTCGGATCGGAGACCGACGATGTCGACCTCGTCGACCCCCACCACGCGCTCCAGCCGGTCGCGGATCGACAGCGCCGCGCCCCGCAGCTGGTCCTCCGGCACGTCGCCGACGAGGCTGAAGACGTAGATCGGGTCGCTGCTGGTCGAGACGCGCATCAGGGAGACGTCCTCGACCGTGTCGGGGAGATCGCCCTTGGCGTCCTCGATGCGCTCGGCGAGCTCGTCGAGGCAGGCGTCGCCGTCGGCGTCCACGTCGAACTCCACCAGCACGATGGACACCGACTCCATCGAGGTGGAGCGCAGGTCGGTGGTGTCGGGGATGCCCTGGATGGCGCGCTCCAGCACGCCGGTGACCTCGACCTCCACCAGATCCGCCGGGGCGCCGGGGTAGACGGCGGTGACGAAGCCGATGGGCACGTCCACCGCCGGCCAGCGCTCCTTGGGGATGTTCTCGAGGCTGACCGCCCCCCAGCCGAGGATGAAGACGAGCAGCAGCAGCGCCAGCCGGAAGTTGGTCAGCAGGGCGGCGAGCCCGCGCGGTTCGTCCGGCGCGCTCACCAGCTGACCTCTTCGGGGTTCACGGCCAGCCCGTCCGACAGCAGGTGCAGGTTGGAGATCGCGACCTGCTGGCCCACCTCCAGCCCGTCGCGCACCTCCACGCGCCCCTCGCTGACCACGCCCTGCTCGATGGCCACGCGCTCGACCACGCCGCGCTCGACGACGTACACGAACGCCTCGCCCTTGTGGTAGACCAGCGCCCGATCGGGCACGACGACGGCGTCCGGGCGCTGCTCGGCCAGCAGCTCCACCACCGCCGTGCTGCCGTCGCGCAGCCACGACGGCGCGCCGCCCTCGGGCAGGTCCACCTCGATGCGGAACGCCACCGTGCGGCTGTCGCGGTCCACCGAGGGCGCCACCCAGCTGACGGTTCCCTCCAGCGGCTCCCAGCTGCCGTCCAGGCCGCGGACCCGGGCCCCGAGCCCCACCTCCAGCCCGTCCGACTGGCCCTCGGGCACGCTGGCCCGCAGCTCGTAGGACGACGGGTCGATCAGCACCAGCGGCGGGCGCGAGCCGGTGGAGCGGTCCGGGTCGTCGGCCTCGCCGACGATGCGGTCCCCCGGCCGGATGTTGACCTCGGCGAGCACGCCCGAGAACGGGGCCGTCAGGCGCATCTGCCGCAGCTTGATCTGCTGGGACTCCAGCTGCAGCCGCGCCTGCTCGACGCGGTTCTCGGCCTCGCGGACCCGCATGGCGCCGTCGCGGAGCGCCTCGGGGCTCGCGGCCTCGGCGGCGGCCATCGCCTGCAGCTGCCCGTGGTCGTGGCTCGCCTGCTCGAGGTCCAGCTCGGCCCCCGCGAGCTGCTGCTCCGCCTGGGCCACCTGGTTCTGCTGCAGGGCGGTGTCGAGGGAGGCCAGCAGCTGCCCCTCGCGGACGCTCTCCCCCTCGGAGACGTTGACCTTGGCCACCAGCCCCTGCTGCTGGAAGTACAGCGCCTGCCACTCCTGGGCCTCCAGCACGGCCGAGATCGGGATCACGTCGGCCAGCGAGGTGGCCTGGACCTGCGCCACCTCGACGGTGGGCCGCGCCTCGACGGGGACGTCGGGGTCGCCCTTGCACGCCGGCAACGCGGGCGACGCCAGCAGCGCGAGCAGCGCCAGCAGCACCGCGGGGGTCGGTCGGTGGCTACTCACGGCGGAGCTCCTGGCAGCGGCCACCGCTGGCGTACTCGCCCTCGGCCGCGGAGAGCAGGGCGAGGAACTCCTCGGCCTTGCCGGCCTTGATCCAGCGCTGCGCCATGGCGATCACCTGCTGGCGCCGCTTGGTCAGCAGCTGCATGCGGGCGTTCTCCAGGGCGCTGCGCGACTGCAGCACCCGCTCGTAGGGCACCTGGCCGCCGTCGGCGTAGCGCGACGACATCGATCGCTCCGAGCGCTCCTTGAGCGCGACCTGTTGCTCCAGCAGCAGCGCGTCCTCGTGCAGGTCCAGCAGATCGGCGGCCAGTTCGGCGTCCTGCAGCGCCAGCTCGCGCACGTCGCGATCGTGCTCCAGCTCTCCCTTCTGGAGCTCGTAGCCGGCGCTGCGGAGCCGGTGGTACGCCGACAACCCGGAGAACGGGGTCCAGGACAGCGAGCCGGTCACGTACCCGTAGTTGAAGCCCATGTCCTGCCACATCTCGTCGTGGGTCTCGCCGGAGCCCGAGAAGGCCAGGCCGCCGGTGAGGGAGATCGTGGGCATCCAGCTCAGCACCGTGTCCACATGGGCCAGGCGGTCCGCCGTCACCTGCTGGCTGGACAGCTCGGTGCGGGTCGCGCCCGCGAGCTCCAGCGGCTGGCCGGTGTCGTCCACGGCCATCAGCGGGCAGACCTGCAGGCTGCCGCCCGCGGGCTCGCCGGCCGTCTCCCACAGCGTCGCCATCGTGCGCGGCAGGGAGCGCTCGGCCTGGGCCAGCTCCAGCCGTGCCTGATCGAGATCCAGCTGCGCCTGGTCCAGCTCCAGGGTGGTGGACTCGCCGATGCGGTGGCGCGTCCGCACGACCCCCAGCGTCTCCTCGGACAGCTCGGCGCTGCGCCGCTGGAGCTCGAGCCGCTGCACGTCGTACTGCAGGTCCGCGTAGGCCTGCACCAGCTCCAGGATCTCGCCCTCCAGCTGCAGGCGCCCCTGCAGGTCGGCGATCCGCCGCTGCTGCTCCTGCTGGTGGACGCCGTGGATCGCGCCGAGGTCGATCAGCGGCTGCCGCAGCGTCAGCCGGAGGCTGTTGGACCACGTCTGGTCCGGCAGGGTGATGTACCCGTCGAGCAGCAGCAGCACGTCGCACGGCTGGCCGCGCTCCGCCTCGCACTCCTCGGCGGTCTGCTCGAGGCCGGTGTACCGATCCTCGTCGATGAACTGCGCCGAGACGCGCTCCGACAGGGAGATCGTCGGCAGCAGGCGCGACACGGACAGCCCCACGCGCTGCCGGGCGAGCCGGTCCTGCAGCGCCACGATCTGCGCCGTCGTGCCGGTGCCGGTCACCCCCGCGACCAGGTCGTCGAAGGTCACCTCGGCGGCGCCGGCGCTGGACGGCAACGGCAACACGGCCGCCAGGAGACAGGTGCTGACCAGCGCGGATCGCAGCATCCCGGGTCTCGCTCTCTCCTTCGTTCGGTCCGATCGGCCCCTGGTCCAGGCACGCCCCGATCGATCCGCCCGCCGTGGACTGCGAAGCGAGTATCCGACTCGCGACGCCAGGATGTCAGGGAATGTCGGTCGATCTCTGTAGAAATATGTAGCGCTGCAGCGGCCTGTCGCGCAACGAACGGGGTGTCGGGGGGGGGAAGAGGAGGGAGCCAGGCGTTCCGGTCTTCCATCGTGGGCGAGGACGCCTGGTATGCTCTCTGGTGGGAGCATCCGTGGATGGGCTGCATCAGCGGCGACGGTGCTCCGCCCGACGGCCCTGCACCCGAAGGTTCGAGCGTGCGCAGACGACCCGCGGCTCCCATGTCCCTGTTCCTCTCCCTCGGCCTCGTGGCGCTCGCCGGCTGCGAGCGCGAGGCGCCCCCTGAAAACGACGGGATCCACGGCTTCGCCGACGGCTGCTACGTCCTGGACGCGGCGGCGCCGCGGAAGGTGAACGCCCGCTACCTCGAGATCGGCGAGGGGGGAGACGCCTTCGGCTTCACCGGAGAAGACGAGGGGGCGGCGGCGCGCTTCACGATGCGCGCGTCGGACCTGGCCACGTACCTGTTCTACGACACGGAGGAGCACTACTTCATCGCGGACGAGGACGCGGGTGAGGGCCACGTGCTCCAGCGCACCGCCACGCTGCAGTCCGACACCCTGCTCAACGAGGAGGGCTACCTGTCCCCCGCCGAGTGGGTGCTCGAGGATCACCCCGACGAGGAGGGGCGCTTCCGGCTCCGCCACTGCCGGACCCAGCGGTACCTGACGACCACGGGGCTGGCCGAGGACGAGGCCGACGCGGGGGTGATCACCTTCTACCCGTCCTCGGGGTGCGCCGAGTTCCCCGAGCTGACCCTCGACGCCGAGGGCACCGTGGAGCCGCGCACGTGGGAGGACGGCGCCGTCTTCGGGTTCGTCGAGACCCACAGCCACCCGTTCACCAACTTCAGCTTCGGCGGCGGCGGGATCTACCACGGCGCGCCCTTCCACCGCCTGGGCGTCGAGCACGCGCTGCCCAGCTGCGAGGCGTTCCACGGCGAGGACGGCCGCAAGGACATCCTCGGCTACGTCTTCGGCTCGGACTACAACGACCTGGACGTCCTGGAGCTCGTCGACGTCATCGGGGAGGGACAGCTGCCCGAGCCCGACCACGCCACCGACGGCTACCCCGAGTTCACCGACTGGCCCAACTCGTGGAACAGCCCGACCCACCAGACGATGTACTACCGCTGGATCGAGCGGGCCTACCTCGGCGGCATGCGCCTGATGGTCTCCTACGCGACCGGCAACTCCGTGCTCTGCGAGCTGATCACCGGGCTTCGGTTCCAGGAGCAGCGGTACTCCTGCAACGACATGGTGTCGGTCGACAAGATCATCGAGGAGAACTGGGCGCTGCAGCGCTACGTCGACGCGCAGCACGGCGGCCCGGGGGAGGGCTGGTTCCGCATCGTCGAGTCCCCCGCGGAGGCGCGGGAGGTGATCCACGAGGGCAAGCTCGCGGTGGTGCTCGGGATCGAGATCTCCAACGTCTTCGACTGCTTCCTGACGCCCCCCGAGGGGGCCCCGGTCTGCGACCTGGCGCACGTCCAGCAGCAGCTCGACGCGTACCACGCGCTGGGGGTCCGCGCCCTGTTCCCCAACCACAAGTTCGACAACGCCTTCAGCGCCGGCGACGGGCAGCGCGGGATCATGGAGTTCGCCAACCTGATCAACAGCGGCTACTACTCCAACTACGTGCAGGACTGCCCGGACACCACCTCGGGGCGGTTCGACCGCGGCGGGGTGACCTACGCGGGCCTCAACCAGCCCCGCGACGAGTACCAGTGGGACGCGCCCCCCTTCGACATGAGCGGGTTCGCCGAGGACCCGCTGATGACGCTGTTGCCGCTGCTGCCCCAGTTCTCGGCCGGGTCGCTCGAGGGGGAGTACTGCCAGAACCACGGGCTGACGCCGCTCGGGGAGGATCTGCTCGACGAGCTGATGATCCGGGGGATGCTGATCGACATCGCGCACCTGCCGAAGTGGAGCGTCATGCAGGCGATGGAGCGGTTCGAGGAGGCCGACTACCCGGCCCTCTCCACCCATGGAGACACCGTGGACGGCCGGCTCTACGATGTCGGCGGGCAGTCCAACTCCGGGTTCGGCCGCTGCGCGGACCCGGACGAGCCAGGCGCGATGAGCCGCGGCTTCCACGAGCGCCTCGAGCTGATCGAGGAGCACGGCGCGTACCCGGCCGTGGGCTTCAGCTTCGACCTCAACGGCCTCGCGGGCGGCCCGCGGCCGCGCTTCGGCGAGGACAGCCCCTGCTCCACCGAGCAGGCCAACCCGGTCACCTACCCCTTCGAGTCCTACGCCGGCGACATCACCTTCACCGAGCCCCGCCTCGGCAACCGCGACGTCGACTTCAACACCGAGGGCATGCTCCACATCGGCCTGCTCCCCGAGCTGATCGAGGACGTCCGCCTCGACGGCATGAGCGAGGACGACCTCGAGGCCCTGTTCCGCTCCGCCGAGGGCTACCTCCGGACGTGGGAGCGCGCCGAGGCCCGGGCCGCTGCGCTGCGGTAGGTCTGCGCCCCCCGCAGATCCCGCGCCGCGGTGATGTTCGCGGCGGTGGCGGCGGCGTCACCGGACTCCACCACGGCCGCCCGCCGCAACCCTCCCTGGCCGTTCTCCCAGGTCGTCGCGGGGGCGGTCCACAGCTGCGGGCTGAAGACCGACGGCACCGTCGCCTGCTGGGGAGACGACTCCCTCGGCCAGGCTTCCCCCCCTGACGGACCGTGAGCGCGCCGATCGTCACTCGACCGTCAGGGTGAACCGATCGCCGTCGCTGGCGACGAAAACCTCGCCGTCGAACGCGGCGGTCACCGGCGCGACGAACACGAGGTTGCTCTGCGTCTCCTCGTCGACCGACGGCATCAGGTGGGTCAGCACCAGGGTGTCCACGCCGGCGTCCTCGGCGAGCTCCGCGAGCTCGCTGATGTCCATGTGGTAGGTGCGGATGTCCTTCATGAAGGTCGCGTTGCGGTCGTCGCCGAGCTGGCGCAGGGCACACTCCATCGCCTCGACGAAGGCCTTGTTCATCGCGTCCCCGACGACGATGTCGGCGCCGTCGCAGAGGTGCTCGAGGCCCTCGGTCACGATGGTGTCGCTGGTGATCGCCACGGCGTGGCCGGCGTACTCGACGCGGTAGCCGAGGGTCGGCGCCACCGGGGAGTGGTCCACGGGGTAGGCGGTGACGGTGACGCCGTCGACCGAGTAGACCTCGAGCCCCGTCGGGGGGACGTCCTCGATCAGGTGCTGCTCGGCGCCCTCGGTGTCCAGCGGGAACACCCCCTCGCCGTGGTGCGCCCGGCGGTAGGTGTCGTCGAGGGCGTAGATCCGGTTGAAGCCCTCGACGACCCGGACGAGGCCCTCCCCGCCGTAGACCGGCAGCGGTCCCTGGCGGCCCCGGATCCAGCTGTTGCTGACCACGGCGCCCACGTCGGCGACGTGGTCCGAGTGGTAGTGGGTCAGGAACAGGGCCTGCAGGTCGTCGACGGGCAGCGTCAGCTCGGTCATGGAGCGATCGGCGCCGTCGCCGGCGTCGAACAGCAGGAACTGGCCGCCCGCGAACACGGCGGTGCAGGACTGCGCCCGGGACGACGGCAGCGGCGTGCCGGTCCCGCAGGTGACGACGGTGATCGTGTCCGGGTCGAGCAGCTCCTCCCGCGCAGCGGCGGCGGCGTCCAGCCCCTCCTGCAGCGGTCCCTCCAGCATCGCGGTGATGGCGGGGTTGACGGCGTCGCAGTCGGCCTCGGGCGCCGGCGGGAGGTCGCCCACGGGGAGCGGGCCGCCGCAGTCGTCCGTGTCGCCCGGGTCCTCGGGCGGGGTCTGCTCTTCCGTCTCGTAGCCGGGCGCGCCGACCAGCAGGACCGCCGCAGCCAGCAAGGCCGCCATCTTCGAAAGGTCGGGAATGCTCATCATGGGTCTCCTCTTGGCCACACGGTGCGCAGCTCGGCGCCGCCGAGCTCGCTCTGCCCGATCTCGATCGCCCCTCCGTGCCCCCGCAGGATGCGGTTCACGATCGCCAGGCCCAGGCCGACCCCGCCGTCGCGGCGGTCCCGGTCCGTGCCCAGGCGGGCGAACGGCTCGAGCACCCGCTCGCGCTCCTCCGCGGGGATCCCCGGGCCGTCGTCCTCGACGGTGACGGCGATGGCGCGGGGCTCCTCGCGGAGCGTCAGCCGCACGCGATGCTCCGCGTAGCGCATCGCGTTGCGCAGCAGGTTGTCCACCGCCCGCTGGTACAGGCGCGGGTCGGCGCGGAGCTCGGCCGACGGCGGCGCCACCACGTCGATCTCGACAGCCTCGTTGGCGGTCTCGTGGTCCCTTGCCAGCTCCGCCAGGTCCCGCAGCGGGGCCACCGGGTCGAAGGCCTCGGGGCGCTGGGCGGCCTCGTCGGACTGGACCCAGCGGGAGAGGTCCTCCACCAGCTGCTCGAGCTCGTCGAGCTGCTGGGCCATGGCGTCCAGCCGCGCGGAGCCCGGGTCGCCGCCGGCGCGGTCCTCCTCGTCGGTCAGCAGCTCGAGCTGGACCCGCAGGCGGGCCAGCGGCGAGCCCAGCTCGTGGGACACCGCCTGCAGCAGCTCGTCCCGCTCCCGCACCAGCTGCTCGATGCGCTCGGCCATGCGGTTGAAGCTCTCGGCCAGCTCCGAGCTGGGCCCGCTGGGGTTGTCCACGCGGACGTTCAGCGCACCGGCGCCCAGCGCCTCGCTGGCCTGTTCGATCTTGCGTAGCTGCGGTGACAGCCGCGCGACGAGCAGCACCGCGATCAGCGGGACGAGGACCAGCAGCACGACCGCCCCGAAGGGGAACTGCCCGAAGGGATTGAGCGGGTGGGTCGGCCCCGCGGCCAGCCCCCCGGTCCCGTCGCCGAAGGCCACGAACGCCCACTGGTGGCGCTGGCCGCTGCGGCGGAGGACCAGCTCGCCCGGGACGGGATCGTGCCCGAGCCGCTCCCGGAGCGTCTCCGAGTCCATCAACGACAGCGGCATCGCCACGTCCGCCTCCAGCTCGGCGAGCCGCGCGGGGCGGTCCGCGGCGGGGACCTCGTCCAGCGCGCGGTGGGCCCACAGCACGCCCGCCCGGCGGGCATCGTCCTCGGTCCAACCCGCCGTCTGGCGGAAGACGATCATGACCGCCACGAACAGCACCAGCGTCAAGGCGACGCTGGTCAGGACCAGCCGCTGGATGGAGGGGCTCACCGGAACGCCAGCAGGTACCCGGCCCCGCGGATCGCCTTGAGCCGGTTGTCCTCGCAGCCCACCGCCCGCAGCTTGCGGCGGATGCGGGAGACGTGCACGTCCATGCCGCGGTCCAGCCCGTCGTAGGGGATCCCGGCGACCCGCTCGTACAGGTCGTCGCGGGTCACCACCCGCCCCGCCTCCTGCACCAGCAGGCACAGCACGTCGAACTCCATGGTGGTCAGCGTCATCGGGGAGCCGTCGTACGTGATCTCCCGGGTGACGGTGTCCACCTGCAGCGGGCCGCTGCGGAGGATCCCCTCCTCGTCGCGTGGCCCAGCTCCCGACGGTTCCTTGTCGATCCGCCGCAGCAGGGTGCGGATCCGCGCCAGCAGGATCCGCGGGTCCACCGGCTTGGTCACGAAGTCGTCGGCGCCCAGCTCCAGCCCGGTGACGTGGTCGGCGTCGCTCTGGCTGGCGGTGAGCATCAGGATCGGCCCCCGGTAGTCCCCGCGGATCGCGCGCAGCACGTCCAGCCCGTTCATCCCGGGCAGGAACAGGTCGAGCACCACCAGGTCCGGCTGCTCCTCCAGGACGCGGCGCGCCCCGCCGTCGCCGGTCCGCTCGTGGGTGATCGCGAAGTCGTGCCGGGAGAGGTACTCGTCCAGCAGCGCCGCGAGCTCGTCGTCGTCCTCGACGAGGAAGATGGTGGGGCGATCGGTCACGGGTTGGAGGATACACCGCACTCGGCGCCGCGCCGCCCCCGGAGCTGTTGAGAATCGTTGAGCGCATCGCGACCCGTCGCAACGTTTCTCTACACAGCGCAACCGACATTCCACGGACGCCGCCCGCGACATGTCGGACAATGGAACCCACGACCGCCGGAGGTTGGCCCATGATTCACCACGGCTCGTTCCCGCTCCTCGCGGCGCTCCTCGCGGCGCTGCTGCTCGGCTGCCCCACGGGCGCCGAGCCGGATGACGACGACTCCGCAGCCGATGACGACGACGCCGGCGACGACGACGCGGGCGACGACGACACCGACGCCCCGACGAGCCTCCGCGGCATGCGCTACTGCGAGATCCTGCTGGTCTACCTCGACGGGGCCGAGCTGATGGCCGAGGTGTGGGGGACCCAGGGGCTCAACCTGTGCCCGGCCGAGAGCTGGGAGGCGCTGGACCCGGATGCGATCAAGGCCGAGTACGAGGCCCTCGAGATCAAGATGAACGGGCCGCGCTTCATGCTGATGGACTGGGCCGAGGTGGAGCACCCGCCCGACGCCGAGCCGCGCATGTACGGGGACCTGGAGATGGACCTGATCGCCATCCTGAGGCTCGATCTGACCAACCTCGATCAGAGCCCCTACACCGAGAACGAGGTGGAGCGGACCACCACGTTCTGGTTCTGGGCCGGCTCCGAGATCTACGAGCTCGCCGCCCCCGACGGATCGCGGTACGTGATGCAGGCGTACTCCCAGATCGTCGACGAGGACCTGCAGGAGGACGAGCTCTCGGACCTGGGCTCCCGGCTGGAGCTGCCCCAGGGCTGGACCTACACCAGCCGGGTCCTCGACGAGGAGCTGGAGCTGACGATCGAGGACCTGGCGGTGGTCGTGCAGGACGAGCTCGAGAACACCTACCAGCGGGCCATCGACGGTGGCCAGTAGCATCGCGTTGGAGATCCGATGAGCCGTGGATCCTGGACTCTCCTGACCGCCGCACTTTCCGCGGCGCTGCTGCTCGGCTGCCCCGCCGGGGACGACGACGACTCCGCGGGCGACGACGACGCGGGCGACGACGACGCCGGCGACGACGACGCGGGCGACGACGACGCGGGGGACACCTGCGCTGATCCCGGAGACCACGACGAGGTCGTCGAGGTGGACGGCGTCGAGCACCCGTTTCGCGTCCACGTCCCCCCCGGCCTGGTGGAAGGTGCGCCGGTGGTACTGCAGCTCCACGGGCTCGGTGGTTCGGGGGAGAACCAGGATCTGGTCTCGGGCTTCTCCACGCTGGCCGACGAGCGGACCGATCCGATCTCGACCACCGCGGAGGCCTGGCGGTTCTTCCAGGCCCACCCGTAGTCGGGAACCGGTCCGCCTGCCCCGCCGCCACCAGCGCCTGGATGTCCTTGTTCTCGAGCGCCGGCTCGGTCTGGTCCGCGCCCATGCTGCCGAGGAATCAGATCACCGCGTCGGGGCCGTGCTGCCGGAAGGCGTCGCTGGACGCCTCCGTGGAGTCGACGGTGATCGTCATGAACACGTCGTCGGGCACGGTGCCGGTGTAGGCGCCGAGGCAGTACGGCGCGATGTCGTGGCCGGCCAGGGCGTCTGCCTCTCACCAGGAGGCGTTCACATCACCTACGGGATGGGCGGTTGTCACGGCCATGACCCGTACGGCCCGCCGAATGGGTCATGGGTGCAATACCGAATGGACATCGACGCAGCTGCCGTGAGGGTGCCGCGCGCCAGAACAGTGCTCGGATCGGGGTAGCCCAAGGGCCGGTGTCGGATCACGAACCCGTCTTCCTCCAGCGTGCCCCGCGGCCTCTCGCCGTGGTCTGTAGCTGTCCGTCATCACGCAACTCGCGAAGCAAGTTGCGGATGTAGGTCTTGCTGACCGTCGGACACCGCGCCGCGACGTCGGCGAGGGCGAACTCGACAGGCAAACCTTCGACGGCATCGAGCACGAGCGATCGCTTGGCTCCCGGTTTCGAACCCGCGAGCGCCACTCTCTCCTCGAACTCCTGGTATGCGGCGCGCAGCGTGGAGAGGTAGTAGCTCCACCACGGAACCGGGTCGTGCAGGGCCTGGTGCCAGCCCTGCGACGAACGGAACAGGGCGTCGTAGTACGTCTCCTTGGTCTCCTCGACGTTCCTCTCGAGGCTGATGTACCTGCCGACGTGGAACCCTTGATGGTAGAGCACGAGGAGGGTCAAGAGCCTGGACACGCGTCCATTGCCATCGCGGAAGGGGTGGATGCAGAGGAAGTCGAGGACCAGGCTCGCGCCGGCGAGCAGGGGCGGCAGCGACGATTGCTGCGTGGTGTGGCGATAGGCGAGGCAGAGCTGCTCGACGGCATCGGGCGTGTCGGCCGCCGGAGTAGTCTCGAATCGGAGCCGCCTGCGGCCGTCGGGCAAGACCTCGACGATGTCGTTGTCGACCTTCTTGTACTGTCCTGCATCGCCGACATGCCCCCCCTGGGCCTTGCGGTGCAGCTGGCAGAACGTGGACGGCGTGATGCCGATCCGTTCGTGCTCCCGGTGGATCCAGTCCAGGGCCTGGCGATACCCGACGATCTCTTCCTCGGAGCGATCACGAGGACGAAGCCTGCCCCGCACCAGTGGTTCCAAACGCTTGGCTTCGACGGTCACTCCTTCGATGCGGTTGCTCGATTCGGTGCTCTGGACGAGTGCCACCTTCCGCAAGGTGGTCAACACCTCAGGTCGTTGCGCCTCGAACAGCTGCTGCCTCCCCTTGGCCTCCATGACCGCTCCGAGCATCCAGGCGAGTCCGACAGGTACGTCCTTGTCCAGCTGATCGGGTGTAAACGACCTCATGCAGCGGTCTCCCCGGAGAGGTGGTGGCTGGTCTCGGATCCACGGCCATTCGATTGTACCCGATTTTTTACCTACTTCACGAGATCGAGTACCCCCTTTCCTTTGAAGATGCAGGCCAGAGCCACCAGGCGACCTGGTTCTATTGTTCACCTACCCATACGCCCAGGCGTACACCCCGATGTCCCGATCATGGAAGTGCCCGCGTTCGTTCGGGTTCCCGACTACCACCCCCCGTACGGCCCGCCGTATGGGTCATGGGTGCAATACGAGATGAAGCTCCTCGCTCGCGACGTTTGCCGACCGCGATCGCGCTCCATCAACCGGAGCCATCCTCGGCTGGTAGCCCCTCGATGATCTCGCGGACCGCGTCGGCAATGGTGGGAGCATCATCGACGGCGGTCGTCCAGACGATGTCCCAGTCCACGGCGAAGTAGGCGTGGACGGTGAAGTTGCGGAAGCCAACGACCTGATGCCAGGGGACTCGTGCGGTGAGCGATCGGGTCTCCTCGCTCACGTGTGCCGCCGCCTCGCCGATGATCTGGAGCTTCTGGAGTATCGCGCTTCGGACCAGATCGTTCCCGACGAAGCTGTCCCGGTCCTGGCCCGCGATGAACGTCGAGATCGCCTCGGCGGCCTCGACGATATCGTTGAGATAGAGAAGCTCACGCCGCGTAGAGTGCACGAGCCTCTCCGAGGACCTGATCGCGGATGATCGGCTTCAGTCCGCCGCGCGGGACGAGATCCACGGGGTGTCCGAACAGCGCCTGGAGTTCGATCTGGAGCTCGGCGAGACGAAGGAAGCCCACCCTTTCACCAGGAAGGAACTCGACGAGGAGGTCCACATCGCTGTCCGGATGGAAGTCGCCCCGTGCGCTCGAACCGAACACCTCCAGGCGCGCAACGCCGAAGCGGCGGCACAGCGCGAAGAGTTCACCCTCGGCGATCTCGATGTCGGTCCGAATTCTCATTGTTCCTCTGGGCGGGGCGGGCGATAGGCGGTGGGCGGTAGGAACATGCTCCGCCGCCGCTGACGCTGCCCATCCACGAACCCTCCTGTCAGGACGAGCATAGCAGGGGCTTTCGGCCGTCACCAAGCACGCAGAACCGTCGTTCCGTCGCCGCCGGGCGAGGAACTCCAGGGCTGGGCGCCCCCGGGTCGAAGACGAGTTCGCGGCGGCCCGTCTTCCAGTGGGGTCGCTTGAGGCGGATCCGAACCAGGGGATCGCGCTCGTCGCCGTAGCGCATCCTGGAGAGGGCAATCGGGGGCCTGGACAGGTACTTGGCGGATGGCCGCCCCGCCAGCTCGATCACGCCTTCCCGATCGCCCGGCAGGATCTTGACGTCGTAGTGCACCGCGAACCGGTGCCCGCTTCCGGCCGAGCCGGCCGACCGCTGTGCGGCCACGACAGCATGGTCTCGACGGCTGGGCGCCCCCATCGGCCTCGGGGAGCAGGTCTCGCCTGCGCAGCAGCGCCAGAACCTCCCGGCGGAAATGCTCCACGAGCATCGCCAGGTCACGGTTGCGGTGGATCGGCAGCGGGGTGAAGCGGATGGCCGCCCCCTCCCGTCCGGCCCCAGCACACCATCGGTAGCGATCAGGTGAGGATGCGGGTTGTACAACCCTCAGCCGCGATACCCTCAGTTCGGAAGTCACGGTCCACTACCCCTTCCATCCGCTGCACGGTCGGGAGCTGGAGGTCGTCTGCCGACCTCGCCGTGGTGACGGCGCGGTGACCGTGACGGGCCCTGATGGGCGCCGCCTGAAGATCCCCTCCTGGATGCTGTCACCGGCAGCTTCGACCGCTGTCTTGTCGTTGCAGGCGACCCTCAGCGTCCGTGCCCTGCTCCACCTGGTCGGACTCCTGGCCCCAGCACTGGCGAGTACCGACGACGAGCCGAGCTGCTCGAGCGATACGCTCGTCCAGCCGGGCACTACCTCGGCGGGAGGAGGGCGTCGTGGATCAGCTCGAACTCGGAATCGAAAGGGAAGAGGATGCCCCTGCTCCAGTCCGTCTCCCAGCGGAGGACGTCGAGAGGGTGGTGACGCTGATGGCGACGGCCCTGCTGGCCGTGGTCGAGGCCGACCGCGAGGAGGACACGGAAGGAGGGGACGATGAGGGATAGTCGCTGGCGGCACAAGATCAAGCCGGGGCACCTGGGCCGCAAGGCCGTGGTCTACCTGCGGCAGTCTTCGGACAAGCAGGTCCGTGAAAACCTCGAGAGCCAGCGGTTGCAGTACGGCCTGACGCGCCGCGCAAGGGATCTGGGGTGGGGGCAGGTCGAGGTGCTCGATCACGACCTCGGGTCCAGCGCGTCCGTGGGCTCCACGGCGGGAGGGCTTCGACCGCCTCGTGGGGGCGGTCGCCCTGGGGCAGGTGGGCATCATCCTGAGCCGGGAAGCCTCCCGGCTGTCCCGCACGGACAAGGACTGGTGTCACCTGCTGGAGGTCTGCCGGGTCTTCGACACGCTGATCGGCGACGGGGATCAGGTCTACGACCTCAGCTCGATGGACGATCAGCTGGTGCTGGGCATCAAGGGCACGATGAGCGTCGCCGAGCTCAACGTGCTCAAGCAGCGCATGCAGCAGGGCATGGAGGCCAAGGCCCGGCGGGGCGAGCTGTTGCGGCTGCTGCCCCCAGGCTATGTCTGCGATGCCTCGGGCGACGTGGTCAAGGACCCGGACAAGCGAGTGCAGCAGGCGATAGCGCTGGTGTTCAGCAAGTTCCGGGAGCTGTGGAGCATCCGCCAGACGTTTTTGTGGTTCCACGACGAGGGGCTCGAGCTGCCTGTGAACAAGTCTGTCGGCGGGAAGATGGGGATCGTGTGGCAGCTGCCGACTCACGCCTTCGTCGCCAGCGTGCTGCGCAATCCCTTCTATGCCGGAGCCTACGTGTACGGTCGGCGGCCGACGGAGACGGTCCTGCAAGACGGCCGGCTGGTGCGACGACAGGGCACGCCGAACCGGCCGCAGGACTGCCGCGTCTTCATCCGCGATCACCATGAGGGGTATCTTTCCTGGGAGGCATACGAGGACAATCTCGAGCTGATGCGCAAGAACCGCCAGGGATGGGACACGGACGAGACCGTTGCCTCGGTCCGCGCCGGTCACGGCCTGCTGGCCGGCGTGCTCCGCTGCGGTCGATGCGGCCGGCGGTTGCACGTGCGGTACTGGGGAAAGAGCGGGACGGCGGCGCGCTACCTGTGTCAGGGGGACTTCGGCTCTGGCGGCAGCTACTGCATCGGCTTTGGCGGCCGCACCGTGGATCGACGATTCAGCCAGGAGCTGCTGCGCGTGATCTCGCCGCTGGGCGTCGAGGCCAGCCTCGAGGCGGTCGAGCGGCTCCGCGAGGCGGACGATGAACGCCGCGAAGCCCTGACGCTCCAACTCCAGCAGCTCGAGTACGAGGCCCGGCGAGCGTTCGAACAGTACGACGAGGTCGATCCCCGTTATCGGCTCGCCGCCGCCGAGCTCGAGCAACGCTGGAACGACAAGCTCGAACAGGTCGAGAAGCTCGAGGCCACGATCGCCGATCTGGACCGGGACGCCCGTCCGTTGAGCGAGGAAGAGCAAGAGACGATCCTGGCACTGGGTCAGCAGTTCGAGCAGGTCTGGCACGGCGACCTCTGCCCCATGGAGCTGAAGAAGAAGATCGTCCGCACGGTGCTCGAGGAGGTCATCGTGGACCTGGACGAGGACACGAGCACCTTGCGCTTCGTCATCCACTGGAAGGGCGGCACCCACACCCGGTTCGAGATGGACAAGCCCAAGGCGGGCGTGGGGCAGAAGACGACGGACGAGGATCTGGAGATCATCCACAAGATGGCCGTCAGGTACGGCGACGACGAGATCGCCAACGTCCTGGTCAAGCTGGGTCGCCGCACGGGCAAGGGGAAGCGCTGGAACCAGCAGCGTGTGGCCACCGCACGACGCAACCACGGCATTCCCGGTCAGAAGCGCTCGAAACCGGATTCCGAGATCTTGAGCATGGGCCAGGCCGCGAAGTACTGCGACGTGAGCCCCACGACGATCAAGCGTCTGGTCTCCAGCGGGCTGCTGCCCAAGGAGCAGGTCGTACCCTGGGCACCGTGGGAGATCCGGCGATCGGATCTCGACTCGGAGCCGGTCCGCGGCATCGTCGAGCACCTCCACGAGACTGGAAAGCTGGTGCTGGAGGGGGTCGATTCAGGAAAACAGCGCGACCTATTTCAGTGAAATCAAGGAGTTGATAATGCCAGGTACTGTGCGTGACGGTTCTACGTGAGATCCGAGTTGAACGTCTGCAGCGCGTGGTCCGGCACACCGGCCGCGATACCGGGGCGTGCTTCGTCGTTGCCGAGGGCCTCGCGGTAGAAGTCGGCGATGACTTTGGCCGCCAAACGCGGGAGCTCGCCGAGCAGCTTGCTGTCGAAGCGGAAGGACGGTGGTCCGGCACACCGCCGGATCCGCTTGGGAATGGTGAACACCCACTGGCGGTGAGGGACATCGGCCAGGATCTCGTCGGCCAGCCACTCGGCCCACAGCGTGGACTTGCGCTGGTGGCATGACGGACGGGGCCGCC
>CAZOYV010000136.1:0-22108 GCA_964584075.1 uncultured Rickettsiales bacterium
ACGATGACGACGACGCTGCGGACGACGACGTAGGCGACGACGACGGGGCCGACGACGACACGGGTGGGGATGACGACACCGGCGACGACGACGACGCTGACGACGACACGGCTACGGACGACGACGCCGGCGATGACGATGGGGACTGGGTCCAGGTCAGCGTCGACGAGTACACGAGCTGCGGTGTCCACCTCGATGGAAGTGTCGACTGTTGGGGGAACAGTTCCTGGGGGCAGGCATACCCACCCAAGGGGGTGCCGCTGGTGTCGGTCTCGATGGGGTCGAGGCACGGTTGCGGCTTGACCCCCGTTGGGGAGGTCGAGTGCTGGGGTGTGGACGACGGCAGCGGTTACGACAACGGCCAGGTATCGGGCGCACCGTCGGGAATGTTCCAGTCCGTGACGAGCAAGTGGCTCACCAGCTGCGCGATCCGTGCCGATCACAGCTTCGTGTGCTGGGGGCTCACGGACTGGATCGCGATGGAGGGCGAGTTCCTCCAGCTGTCCCTCGCCGAGTACCTGCTGTGTGGCGTCCGCCCCGACGGCACGATCGAGTGCACCGGTGCCAACGACGCCGGGCAGACCGAGACCCCCGAAGGTGCGTTCGTCTCGGTCGCGGCTGGCTGGAAGCACGCCTGCGGGCTCCGCGCGGACGGCTCGGTGGAGTGCTGGGGGTGCCAGTCGATCAATGGGCCTGCGGCGTGTGTCGTTCCCCAGGGGTACAGCTTCGTCCACCTCGAGGCCGGCATCGTCCACACCTGCGGCCTGACCGACGAGCAACGCATCGTCTGCTGGGGCGCCGACATCTACGGCTACGCCTCGCCCCCCGATCTGCTGTACAGCCAGTTCGAGGCGTACATCAACGGTTGCGGCGTCACCCTCGGAGGCGGCGTGGCCTGCTGGGGTTGTGAGAATCCGGACTGGAACTGGGGAAACTGCGATCCTCCGGTGCCGTGAGGGCACCTCTCCGTCCCGGCGGCCGTCGACTCCGGCGACCCCGATCGGCTCCCGGTCGACCCGGGATCGCTACTCCCGCGCCATCAGCTGGTGGATCACGGTGCGGTAGCGATCCCGCTGGCGGGCGTCGCCGTAGTCGAGGATCTTGAGCCCGAAGCCCCGCGGCAGCTCGCGCTCGGCGGGGTCGGCGCGCCACCAGCGGACCTGGCCGCGGATCTTGATCTTGCCCTCGCCGCCGTCCCACAGGTCGCCGGGGATACACAGCTCGACGATCTCGTTGAGGTGGGGCGGGTGCAGCACGCCGACGTACAGCCCGGTGAGGCTGACGTTGATCACGCGCCCCGCCTGGCGGATCCGCAGGCGTCCCTTCTCGGCGAACTCGACCGGGATCACGGCCTCGAGTCGCGCGGCGCGTTCGAAGGGCTCGGGGTCGGCGCTGCGGCCTCCCCCGGGCCGGCGTGGCCTGTTCAGACCCACCCTCCGACGATACCATGCCGGGATGCGGCTGTTGCCCTTGATCTTGCTGCTCGCGGCGACGCCGGCGCGCGCCGCGGAGCCCGCGCCGGGCCTGCTGGAGGCGCTGCACTACGGCGGCGTGACGCGCGACGACCTGGCGCTGGCGTGGGAAACGTACGGCGACGCGCCCGCGGCGGGATGGGCCGCGGACCCGGCCGGGCTGGCCCGCGCCGCCGAGGCGCTGGGGGCGGCCGCGCTGGACGCCGAGACCCCGGTGGAGCTGCTGCAGGCCGCGTGGGCCGAGCAGGGCACGGCGACCGAAGCCGCCCGCGTCGAGCCGCCCCCGCCCGACGCCCTGGAGGCGTGGTGCCCCCGGCGCCAGGACCGCGCGCGGCTGCGCAAGCTGGACCCCGCGCTGATCGAGGGCACCGCCCACCTGCTCGCCGTGGCGGCCGCCGTCGAGGCGGCGCTCCCGCCGCTGGACCTGCCCACCGCGCGCCACGCGGCCGAGGTCGCCGCGGCCCCCGAGGAGCGCGCCGAGCGGTTCCTGCGCGACGACGCCGCCGCCGCCGCGGCGCTGTGGGACGACGCCGCGCAGCAGGCCGCCGCCGACGCCTCGAGCGCCGCGCTGGCCACCGTCCTCGCCGCCGGCGACGAGCTCTCCGCGCGCACCGCGCAGTGGCCCGAGCAGCCCGTCGAGCTGTGGACCGCCGCGGGGCGGGTGTGGCTCGGCTCGCCCGGGCCGGACCGCTTCGCGGCCCCGTTCGTCGCGGTGATCGACCCCGGCGGCGACGACCACTACGACGGCGACGGCGTGCCCCAGCGCTTCGCGGTGATCCTCGATCTGGGCGGCGACGACCGCTACGACGACCTGCCCGCCGCCCTCGGCGGGGTGACGCTGGTCGTCGACGCGGCGGGGGACGACGCCTACCGCGGCGAGGACCTCGGCCCCGCCGGGGCCGCCTGGGGCGCCGCGGTGCTGGTCGACCGCGCGGGGGACGACGCCTACCGCGGCGGGCCGTGGAGCCTCGGCGCGGCGCTGTACGGCGTGGCGCTGCTGCTCGACGACGCCGGCGACGACACCTACGACGGCGCGGGACCGTGCCAGGGCGCGGCGGGGCCCGGCGGGGCCGGTTGGCTCGTCGACCGCGCGGGGGACGATCGCTACGACGCCCGCGGCGGCGGCGCCCAGGGGCACGCCCACGGGCTGGGCGCGTGGTCGGCGGGGGGGCTCGGGCTGCTCGTCGACGGCGCCGGCGAGGACCGCTACCACGCCGGCGACGACGCCCAGGGGCACGCCACCCGCGGCGGCCTGGGGGTCCTGCTCGACGGCGGCGGCAGCGACCGCTACGCCGCGGGGCGGTGGGCCCAGGGGGCGGCCCGGCACGAGGCCCTCGGCGTGCTGATCGACGGCGCCGGAGACGACCACTACGACGTGATCGAGGCGGGCCAGGCCGCGGCCCACGACCGCGCCGCCGCGGTGCTGTGGGAGCGCGGCGGCGGCGACCGCTACCAGGCCGGGGGCGAGGCCCAGGCCCGCGCCCGGGGCAACGCCGTGGCGCTGCTGCTCGACGAGGGCGGGGACGACCACTTCGCCGCCGGGGGCGCCGAGGGCGCCTGGGGCGCCGCGGCGCCGGCGCGGGGGGCCGGTTCGGTGGCCCTGCTGCTCGACGCGGCGGGCGACGACCGCTTCCTGGTCCCCGCCGCGCGCGCCGACGTGGTGGCCCGCTGGCCCGACCGCCACGGGCTGGCGCTCGACCAGGGGCTGCCGCCCCGGCCGCTACCGGACCGCGCCACGGACGACCTGCCCCCCGCCACCGCGGACGAGGTAGACGCCCTGCTCGACGTCGCCGCGAGCCCCGCCGGGGAGCGCGCCGTGGAGGCGCTGGCCCGGCTGAGCGCGGGCGGGCCGGACACCGTGGCGCCGCTGCTGGCCCGGCTCCGCGCCGACGAGCCGGCGACGGCCGCGGTGGTGGTCGCGGTGCTGCGCGAGCAGGGGTCCCGCTCGGAGCGGGGCCGCGCCGCCATCGCGAGCGAGCTCGACGCCGCGCTCGACCCCGCCTCCACGGGCGCCGAGGCGGCCCACCTGCTGCTGGTCCACGCCGCCGTGGCCGACGACGGCGGAGCGGCCCGCGCGATCCGTTTCCTCGATCACGACGACGGGCGGGTTCGCAGCGCCGCGGCCGCGGTCCTGGAGGGCACCTGCAGCGACGAGCACACCCCCCTTCTGGCCGACGTTCTGACGTACGATCCGAACTCCGTGGTCCGCGCCCAGGCGGCCCGCGCGCTGGGCCGCTGCCCGGCCGAGGGGGCGATCACGCCGCTGGTCGCGGCCCTCGACGCCGACGCCGTCGCCATCCGCGACAACGCCGCCCGCAGCCTGGTGCTGCTGGCCCACGGCGGCGCGCGGGACGCCGTCCGCGACGCCGTCCGCCCCCCCGCCGCGGCCGGCTCGATCCCGGCCCTCGAGGTCCAGGCCCGGGTCCCCGACGCCGCCGCGCGCCCCGCCCTCGAGCTCCTGCTCGCCGGCGACGACCCCGCCGTCCGCGGCCACGCCGCCCTGGCCCTCGGCGCGATCGGCGACGCGCTGTCGCGCAAGGCGCTCCACGGCCGCGAGGCGACCGAGCCCGATCCGTTCGTCCGCCTGTGCCTCGACCGCGCGCTGCGCACCCCCGGGAACCCGGAGGCGATCGCCCCCGAGCTGCCCTGAACCGCGTCCCGTTCAGCGCCCCCCCGAGGCCCACCACTCGACCCAGCGGAGCAGCGCCTGGGCCCGGCGCCGGACGGTGCCGGCCCCCAGCGCGGTGTGGGTCAGCAGCAGGTCCTCGATCTGCGGGATCTGGGGCAGGGTCTCCTCCACCTGGACGTCGAGGGCCCGCATCAGCGGGTGCTCCCCGACGATGCGGTGGCGCTGTGCTCGCCCGCCGGGGTCCTCGGCGGGGGGCAGCGCGGCACCGCGCTCGGTCAGCTCGTAGTTGCCCCCGGGCTCGATCCGGACCAGCCCGAGCGAGGCCGCGGCGCGGGCGATGAAGTCGGCCTGGCGGACCGAGATGCGGGCGTGGTGGGCGTAGCTCCGGCGGCTGTCGACGCCCCGTCCCACCGACTCGATGAAGGCGAACACCTGGTCCGGGTCGTTGACCTGGGGGACCTGGTCCCCGCGCAGCTTGTTCGGGTCGAGGTCCTCTCGCTCGGGCGCCGGCTCGGGCGCCGGCGGCTCCTCCGGCGGCTCCTCGAGGAGCTGCTGCAGCAGCCCCCGCTCGGCCTCCTCGAGGCCCGCCCGCTGCAGCACGCGCACCATCTGCCGCTCCAGCGGCCCGTGGGGCCCGGTGATGCCGCGGTAGGCGCCGCCGACGAGCAGGCCGGCGATCACCTCGCGGGCCCCGTGGGGCTGCAGCTCGCCGGCGAGCCGGAGCAGCTCCCCGAGCAGGACGGGGTCCCCCTCCCGGGCCGGGCTCTGGTAGCGCTGGAGCAGCAGGCACAGGGCGTCGGGCAGGTGGTCCCCGCCGCCGGCCTCGCCGAGGTGGGGCCCGGGCAGCGCCGACGACGGGGGGCTCCCCCCGCCGGCCGCCCCCGACGCCTGCGCGCGCGCCGCGCCGGGGTCCACGATCAGGCTGCGCAGCTCCTCCGCGAGCTGCTCCAGATCGGCCGGGGTCCCCCGGTCGAAGGCCCACTGGGTCAACGCCGCCGCGCTCACTCGGTTCACGTCCACGCCCCGTTCTCGACTACAATCGCCCCCGCTGCGCCCCCGTGCGCGGCGGGAGGCGATGATGCGCATCACGAGAGTGTACACGCGCGGCGGGGACGCCGGGCAGACCTCGCTGGCCACCGGCGACCGGATCGGCAAGGACGACCTGCGGGTCGAGAGCTACGGCACCGTCGACGAGCTCAACGCCGTGATCGGCGTGGCGCGGGCCTGCCTCGCCGGGATGGCCGACCGCGCCGCGGGCGAGGAGCTCGACGGGGTCCTCGAGCGGATCCAGTCCGAGCTGTTCCAGGTCGGCGCCGAGCTGGCCAGCCCCGATCCCACCACGCTGACGATCACCCGGGTGGGCGCCGCCGAGGTGGAGCGGCTCGAGGGGCAAATCGACCGGTTCAACGGCGATCTGAAGCCGCTGGAGGAGTTCGTCCTGCCCGGCGGCGGTCCCTGCGGGGCGCGGCTGCACCACGCGCGGGTGGTGTGCCGGCGCGCCGAGCGGCGGGTGGTGGCGCTGTCCCGCGAGGTGGAGATCGCCGCGGGCGTGCTGAAATATCTCAACCGTTTGAGCGACCTGCTGTTCGTATCGGCACGGTGGGCCTGCCTGCGCGCCGGCGAGCGCGAGGTGATGTGGCAACGCCCCGGGGCCGGGGCGTGATCCTGTCGGGTCCACCGGGGACCTGCTATCGTTTCCGCGAGGGGCTGCGGAGGAAGCCGTGAACATCCACTGGAGTGCGCTGGCGCTGACCGTCCTGTGCGTGACCCCGGCGACGGTCCGCGCCGAGACGGTGCTGATCTACGACGACAACCTGCCGGGCGGGCAGTCGGACCTCGAGGAGGCCTGCAACCTGACCGGGGACTACACCTGCACGCGGGCCACCGGCGAGGGCGAGTTCGCCACCGAGGCCGGCACCGGCAACTACGACATCCTGATGGTCGACCTGCAGAACAGCTGGTTCGTGTCCCAGGGCGCCGAGGACGCGGTCCTCGACCACGTCGCCGCCGGCGGCTACGCGGTGCTGCACCTGATCGACCTCGAGAACCACGCCTCCACCGCCGATGCGCTGGGCGCGGTGGTCACCGGCACCCACGTGCCGTCCCAGGACGTCTACGGGGGCGGCGAGCTGTTCAACAACGAGCCCGACGGCGGCTACAGCGTGCCCAACCCGCTGCTCGGCGGCACCAACCTCGGCGGGGCCGACCAGGAGCTCGACGCCGCGGCCAGCGACCCGACGGCCACCGCGCGGTTCCACTACGAGAACGTGATCCAGGGTCCCCCGGCGCTGGTCACCTCGCACGGCGAGACCGTCGTGCTGATCGGGTTCTCGCCGGACGAGACCGGCCAGGTCGACGTCGACGGCGACGGGGTCCGCGACGTGCGCGAGTTCCTGTCCAACTGCCTGGACTACACCCTGTCGTGCTCCGACGTGGACGGGGACGGAGACGGCTACACGCCGTGCGACGGCGACTGCGACGACGACGACGACGACGTCCACCCCGACGCCCTCGAGACCCCGGGGGACGGCGTGGACTCCAACTGCGACGGCAGCGACGGCGAGGACGCCGACGGCGACGGCCACGGCTCCCCCGAGAGCGGCGGCGACGACTGCGACGACGGCGACGCCGACGTGTACCCCGGCGCCGAGGAGCTGGCCAACCACCAGGACGACGACTGCGACGGCGACATCGACGAGGACACCGAGCTCGCCGACGACGACGGCGACGGGTACTGCGAGGGCACCGAGTGCTCCGACGGATCGACGCCCGGCGACTGCGACGACGACGACGACGACGTCCACCCCGACGCCACCGAGTCCTGCTACGACGGCGTGGACAACAACTGCGACGGGCTGACCGACGGCGAGGACGAGGTGGCCTGTCCCGAGGTCGGCGACGACGACGACGACAGCTCCCCGCCCTCGGGCGGGCACCAGACCGTCGGTGGCTGCGAGTGCCACGCCGCCGCCGGAGCGCTCCCGGCGCTGGCGCCGCTGGCGCTGCTCGGGCTGTGGGGCCTGATCCGCAGGCGCTAGGGTTCGCCCGAACCGCTACTCGATCGCCGACTCCTTCCCCGCGTCGACCATCAGCCGCAGCAGCACGTACAGCGCCGCGGCCACCGCCAGCACCGGCAGCACGTGGGTCACCATCACGGTGGCGAACTTGACGAAGAACAGGCCGGCCACGATGGCGACGGCCAGCAGGGCGATCGCCCCGACGACCTGGAACACGAGGGCGAGGCTGGAGTGGTGGGTGTCGGTGGTGGCGCTCATCCGGACCTCCCGGCGGGGGTGACGTCCTGCCCTACGCGGGGGGAGCCGGGGCTATTGCACGGTTTCTTCGGCGGCGTGCCGCGAGGATTGCCACTGGGCGCGGGGGGGGCGCCAGGAATCGTCGGCGCTGTCGTCGTCAAGGCCGCCACCCTCGGCCTGATCCCGACTCGCACCAGGTGCCCGATCCGCATCCGGGGCCCCAGGAGGCACGGGCTGCCCCGCCCGATCCGCCCCCACCGCCCCGTCACTCGGCCGATCTCCCTGGCCGCCCCCGTCGCCGTGGATCGCCTCGTCGTCTCGCTGCAACCCCGAACCAGAAGCCTCGCTCTCGGCGGAGACCCCCGACACCGTCTCGATCACGTCCAGCACCTGCTCGTGGCTCAGCTCGACGTCGCCCTCGGCGTGGGCCAGCAGGGCGGCGACCTCGCCGTGGAGCACGCCGTCGGGGTGCTCGGTGACGGCCTCGCGGTAGGTCGCGACCGCCTCGTCGTGCTGGCCGACGAAGTGCAGCGCGGCGACGTAGATGTAGATGTCGGCGTCCAGGTGGCGGCCCTTGTTCTCCTGCATCGCCTGCTCGATCGTGCCCAGCGCGCCGTGGTAGTCGCCGTCGAGGAACAGCCCCCAGGCCAGCGTGTTGAGGATCACCGGATCGTCCTGGCGCTTCTCCAGGGCCGCCTGGGCCAGCGCGATGCCCCGGCCCCGGCGGTCGGGGTCGGCGGGGTGGGACATGAACAGCGACCACGCGAAGTTGTTCTGCGCGCTGGGGCGATCGTCGTAGAACGCCGGGTCGGACCGGTCGATCTGCTCCAGCAGCGCGCTGGACAGCAGCCAGTCCTCCTCGACCATCGCGTAGTTCGCCAGCAGCTCGCGCTGGCCCTGGATCCAGGGACTGTCGGGCTCGGCGGCCTCGGCGCGATCCAGCGCCGCCGCGGCCTGGCGCAGGCGCTGGGCCTCCAGCGCGTCGTCGAAGTCCCTGATCGCCTCGCGGGCGATGTCGCCGTCGTAGGCCACCGCCCGCGGCAGCATGAACGACAGCGAGCCGATCACGACCAGCACGGCCAGCGCGAACGGCGCCACCACCCAGCGGCCGCGGGGCGGCGCGGGGTCACCGTCTGCGCCAGCGGTGCCGATCTGGGACGGCAGCACCAGGCCCATCGCCGCACCCCCGACGGCACCGCCGAGGTGGCCCCAGAAGTCGATCCCGGGCAGCAGCCCCATCACGAAGATGATCCCGAAGTAGACGATCAGCGTCGGCCCGAACAGCCCGCGCAGGAACTCGGGGATCTTGCTGCGGTGCACGGCGCCGAACGCGATGTTGGCGCCCACCAGGCCCATCACCGCGCCCGAGGCGCCGATGCTCATGTGGTCGCCGATGAACGCCGAGGCCAGGCACCCGGTGATCGCCGAGCCGACGAACAGCACCACCAGGCCCAGGCGACCGAACACGTTCTCGGCCAGGCGGCCCAGCTGGTACAGCATGAAGCTGTTGACGAACAGGTGCAGCACCGAGCCGTGCAGCAGCGCCGGCGTGAACAGCCGCCAGTACTCCCCGGCCTCGACCAGCTCCGGCTCCAGGGCCCCGAACGCCAGCGCCAGGTCGTAGCCCCAGCGCGACGGCATCAGGAACGTCAGCTCCCAGCCGACCGCCACCATCCACAGGTAGAACAGCACCAGCACGACGATGATGCCGACCGTCACGGCGGGGAACCGGATCAGCTCCTGCACGAACCGCCGCCCCTCGGGGGTCAGCTTCTGGTAGGGGTTCCAGCGGGTCAGCTTGATGTACGGGTTCTGCGGCGTCTGGCCGGCGCCGGGGGGCCGTGGCCGGTCGCCGGGCTCCGGCGGCGGGGGCAGCGGGCCGTCGTCGCCGGCGGCGCGCCGCGGCGCGGGCGGGTCGTCGCCGGTCGGCGGGGCCTCCCGGGGGGTCGGCGCGGGCGCTTCGTCCCCGGGCGGTGCACGGTCCGGCGCCGGCTCGTCGCCGTCGAGGTCTTGCCAGCGCGGGCGCTCGGGGGGACGGTCGGAGTCGGTCAAGCGGTGCGGTCCCCTTCCTGCGCCAGCATGTATAGCGGGTCGCCCCCGCCCCCGCAACGCGCGGGCGGAGGCGCGCCCCCAAAGAGGTAACGCGCATTTCGCCCGCGTCAAGCGTGGTAGAACGTGCCGAGTATGCCCCGCCGTCGCGACCGGCCCAGCCGCCTGCTGTTCGTCCTCGCCCTCTCGGTGGGGGTCCCGGGGCTGGTGCTGTCGTACTTCGCGCTGCGCTCCGTCCAGGCCGAGATCAGCGCCGAGGAGGTCCAGTTCCAGCTGCGCTGCGAGTCGGTCGGCGGGCTGCTCTACGAGGAGGTCCGCGAGCGCTTCGTGCGCCTCGAGGAGGAGCTCGGCGGGGCGATCGACCAGGCCGGCGACCGCTGGACGCTGGACCCGGCCCAGGCCTCCGCCGAGACCGTTGAGCGGGTCGAGGGCCTCCAGGGGGTCGTGATCCTCGACGAGGGGGGACAGCGCGTGTTCCCCGCCGAGGGGACCCGGCGCCACGCCATGGAGCAGGACCTGGCGCGCTTCGAGCAGGACCTGCGGACCGTGATGGGCAAGGCCTTCGAGCAGGCCGAGCGGGTGGAGCTCGTCGAAGGCGATCACGAACGCGCCGCGGAGCTGTACCGCGCGGCGATCCCCAGCATCCCAGGCTACCGCGGCCAGCTGATCGGCCGCAACGCGCGGGCCCGCTGCCTGTACAAGGCCGGGCAGCTCGACCGCGCCCACGCCGAGTACCTCCGGCTGTCTCGCGAGGCGGCCGGCTACCGGGACTTCAACGGCTTCCCGCTGGACCTGCTGGCCGCCTACCAGGTCGGGCTGTGCGAGCTGGCGCTCGACGATCGCGCGGCGGCGGCCCAGACGTTCCGCGCCCTGCTGCTCCAGCTCACCGAGGAGCCGTGGGTCTACGGCGGCAACGCCGAGGCGCTGGTCGCCGACATGGTGCTCGAGCACCTCACCGATCCGACGCTGCGGGGCCGCCTCGCCGCGGACCAGCGCGTCGATCTCGACACCGCCCGGCGGGTGATGGCGGAGCGCCGGGACCAGCAGCTGCTGCAGTCGCGCGTGGTGGCGCTGACCGAGGAGCTGGCCACCGCCCGCGGCGGGCCCCAGCAACCGGCGGGCCGCTTCGTCTACCTGCGACCCCGCCCCGGCGAGCGCGGGCTGCTGTTCGCGCGCACCACCTGGAACGGGCCGGGCGGGCGGCGCACGTTCCTGCTGCACCTCGACGAGGCGCTGCTGCTCGACGGGCTGTCCCAGCGGCTCGACGGGATCGCCCAGGCCAACCCGGAGCTGTCGATCTCGTTCGGCGACGTCTCCGCCGGGCCCTCGCCGCTGTCCGCCCCGTCGGAGGGGGTCGTGATCCAGCTCGAGCCGTGGGTCCCGGGCCGCACGCTGGTGGTCTCCCGCGGGGACCCGACGCGGATGAACGACATCCTGCGCCGGGGCCGCAACTTCCGCGTCGCGACGATCTTCGCGGTGACGCTGCTGATCATCTTCGGGATCAGCACGTCGTACCGCGCGGTCCAGAAGGAGTTCGAGGTCGCGCGGCTGCGCACCGACTTCGTCAGCAACGTCAGCCACGAGCTGCGCACGCCGATCACGACGATCCGGCTGATGTCGGAGATGCTGTCGATGGGGGCGGTGCCCGACGGCGACAAGCAGCTGGAGTACCACAAGACGATCCTCAGCGAGTCCGAGCGGCTGACGCGGCTGATCGACAACGTGCTGTCGTTCGCGCGCATCGAGCAGGACCGCAAGAAGTACCGCTTCCGCGACGGCGAGATCGCCGACCTGGTGGCGGAGATCGAGCGCGTGACGCGGGACTATCTGCAGGACGTCGCGTTCGATCTGGTGGTGGACGTGGAGCCGGGCCTGCCCACCACGCGGTTCGATCCGGACGCGCTGACCCAGGCCCTGATCAACCTGGTGACCAACGCGGTGCAGTACACCGACGCGGACGATCCCGAGCGACGGCGGATCCACCTGGAGGCCCGCCGCGAGCGTGATACCATCGTGCTCGCCGTGCGCGACCGAGGGCAGGGGATCGAGCCCCAGGACCAGGACCGCATCTTCGAGAAGTTCCAGCGCGGCGGCGACCCGCTGACGCGGACCGTCCGCGGAGCCGGGCTGGGGCTGTCGATCGTGCGTCACATCGTCGAGGCCCACGGGGGCCGCGTGACGGTGGACAGCGAGCCGGGGAGGGGCAGCACGTTCTCGCTGGTGCTGCCGATACAGACGGGAGAGGGTTGATGCCGAAGAGAATCCTGATCGTCGAGGACGAGAAGCCGATCCTGAACTCGCTCACCGACTTCTTCACCCTGCAGGGGTACAAGGTGACCGGGGCGTCGGACGGGGAGAGCGGCCGCGACAAGGGCCTCGAGATCGACCCCGACCTGGTGATCCTCGACATCATGCTGCCCGGGATCCACGGGTTCGAGGTCTGCAAGCAGCTGCGCGACGGGGGCTTCGTCGGGCCGATCCTGTTCCTCACCGCCAAGGGCGAGGAGGTGGACAAGCTGACCGGCTTCGACCTCGGCGCCGACGACTACGTGACCAAGCCGTTCTCGCTGCTGGAGCTGCACGCCCGCGTCAAGGTCCTGCTCCGCCGGACCGAGACCTCCGCCTCCGAGGAGGAGGAGGTCTACGAGTTCGACGGGATCCGGGTGAACTTCACGACCTACGAGGTCGACGTGCGCGGGGACGCGGTGCGGCTGTCGGCCAAGGAGATGGAGCTGCTGCGGTTCCTGATCCGCAACCGGGGCAAGGTGCTGTCCCGCGAGGTCCTGCTCGAGCAGGTCTGGAACTACGACTCCGACGTCAGCACCCGCACGGTGGACACCCACATCCTCAACCTGCGCCGCAAGCTGGGGGACGGGACGCGGACGCGGTACATCGAGACGATCCATGGAGTGGGCTACAAGTTCGTGGGCTAGGCGCCTGACCACGGCCGCGCTGCCGGCGCTGGCGCTGACCCTCGCGGTCGCGCCGCGGGCCCAGGAGCGCGCGGGCGGGGGGTCGGACGACGACCCGTGGCGGGTCGCGCGGGCCGTGCTGAGCGAGGCGATGTACCTCGAGTCGGGGCTCGGGGATCTCCACGGGGCGTGCGACCACTACGAGGACGGGCTGCGCATCGAGGACCTCGACCCCGAGCTCGAGGCCGAGCTGCTGTTCCGCCTCGGGGCCGCCCGCGAGCGGCTGGGGCAGACCGAGGAGGCGACCGCCGCGTTCGAGCTGCTGCTGAACCAGCACGGCGGGCGCCGCCCGTGGGGCGAGCTGGCCCACGTACGGGCCCAGCGGATCGCCGAGCGCACGCGGGCGATCGTCCAGCTCCCGATCCACCACGACTTCGACCTCGGCCTCGGCGACTGGCTGTTCTCCGGCGACTACGACAACCAGGACGCGATGCAGTGGACCCGCGAGGTGGGCCGCACGGCCGAGGGCGCGCTGCTGTGGGACAGCGCGGTGCGCGGCCAGGTCCGCGATCACGTCTACCTCTCGTTCGCCAGCCCCAGCCCCCGGATGCACCAGGTGGAGCTGTGGGTCCGCGCGGTGGACTTCCCCGCGCACCTGATCCTGTCGCTGGTCGAGGAGGGCGGCGTGCGCTTCGCCAGCGGCCTGTACGTCGTCGAGCCGGCCGACGGCTGGATCCGCATCTCCAGCGCGATCGACGACTTCTACCTGTTCCCCGGCGACGACGCCACGCGCCACCCGGACCCCACCCGCGTGTCGTTCCTGATGCTCGAGGACGCCACCGCGACGTACTCCACCGACCGCGGGATCAACCGCCTGCTGATCGACGACGTCACGGTCGAGTGAGGCCGCAGCGGCTCAGGAGAAGTCCTTGAGGAAGCGGTCGACCTCCTCGCGGCGCAGCAGCCCGACACACTGATCGAGGCACACGTTGCACACCAGGAACTCCATGATCCGGTACATCGACTGGACCTCGAAGATGCTGGAGCGGCACAGGTGGCAGACGTGCTCCTCGTCGTCCGGCACCGCCAGATCGTCGCGGTGGTCGTGGATCGCGCTGACGCACACGTTGCACAGCAGCATCCGGTTGCCGCTCATCAGCCGGTCGACCTGATCCTGGGTTCGGCCGCACAGGCTGCAGCGGTAGTGCTCGTGGTCCTCCATCGAGCGCCGCCGCGGCGGCGGATCGGGGCGCATCACCTCCCCGCGGGCGGCGGTCGACAGGTCGATCACCTTGCGCTTCTCGTCCTTGCGCGAGCGGCCCATCTCGAGCAGCTCGCCGAGGGTCGCGCGCCGCTCCTCCGGCACCTCGCGGGCCTCCTCGTCGAGCAGCTGGATCGCCCCCTCGTGCCCGTAGAACAGCAGCGCGATCGCCGCCGAGTTGCGCAGCACCGGGTCGCCGCCCTCGAGGTGGTCGACGAGGAACTCCTCGGCCGTCGGGCTGCCCTTCACCGCCAGCGCCAGCAGCAGGTAGGCCTGGTACCGGGTCCGGTCGGCGCGGGCGTGCTCGAGGGCCTCCGCGTAGGCCCCGACGTCGTCGGCCGCGGCCTTGGTCTCGTGGGCGCGGCGCTTGAGCGCCTCCTCGGAGACCTCGAAGCCCCCGACGATCGCCTCCTCGGAGAGGTAGTGGCTGAGCATCAGCGCGGCGCGGCCGAGCCTGGGGCCGAAGTGCTGCTCGGCGCCACGCAGCTCCTCGGCGAGGGTCTCGACCTTGCGGCGCCGCGACAGCTCGTAGAGATCCTCCCAGATCTGGAACCGCAGCGAGTCGGTGGAGACCTCCTGCAGCACACGCGACAGCGACCCGAAGGCGGGCAGCCCGACCTGCTTGATCTGCGCCAGCAGCACGTCGATCCGCCGCCGCTGGCGGCCCCGCGGGCCCTTGTAGTAGCCCCGCCCGCCGTCGTAGCCGTTGGCGCCCTCGAAGACCCGGATCTCCTCGCTGAGGCTCTCGAACAGCCAGCGGTAGTCGCCGCGCAGGAACCGCACCTTGACCGCCTCGACGTAGGCCGGGAAGTAGTCGGGGTCCTCGTCGAGGATCGACTCGAAGTCGCGGCTGGCCTCGCCGAAGTTGCCCTCGGCCATCGCGGTGCAGCCGCGGGTGAAGCGCGCCATGACGTTGCCCGGCTCGCTGTGCAGCGCCTGCTCGCAGGCCTCGCGGGCCTGCTCGAAGCGGTCGACCTCCAGGTAGCACAGCGCGATCTTGGAGTAGGCGATGGCGCTGTCCGGCTCCTTCTGCAGGTAGGTCCGGAAGTAGGCGATGGCGTTCTTGGGCTTGTTCAGCGACAGGTATGCCAGGCCCAGGTAGAAGCTGGCCAGGTGCCCGAAGTCGGGGTGGTCGACGAGCTTCTTGAAGAACCGCTGGGCGTGCTCGTACTGCCGCGTGTAGAGGAACAGCTCGCCGAGGCTCTTGTACAGGTTGCCCATGAACCCCGGGAACGGCTCCTGCTTCAGCGCCGTCACCAGGTGGAAGATCGCCTCCTCCATCAGCGGATCGGCGCCGCGGAAGTCCCGCGCCTTGGACTCGAGGTGCAGGGCCTGGCCCAGGTTGTAGTGGGCCTGCCACAGCTCGCCGTCGAGCTTGACCGCCTGGCGGAACGCCTCGATCGCCCGGGCGAGGTTGCCGCGCTCGCGGTGCAGGTTGCCCATCCCGACCTTGGCCAGGGCGTCCTCCGGGTCGGCCTCGAGCGCGCGCACGTAGTAGGCCTCGGCCTCGTCGGTGTCCCCCATCCCGAAGCGGCAGCCGGCGATCACGTCCAGCACCCGCGCGGTGGCCCCGTGGGCCTCGAGGATCTCGCGCGCCAGCGCCTCGGCCCGCTCGTACCACTCGGCCCCGGCGTCGAAGTAGTACGCCTTCTGGAACAGCGCCTCGGCCAGATCGGTGCGAACGTCCCAGTCGTCGGGGCGGGAGCCGGCGCGCTGCTCGAGCTTCTGGATCGTCCAGTCGTGGCGGTCTTCGGGGGTCATGATGGTGCCTTGGACACTACCGATCCGCGTGCCCCCGTGCAAGACGCGGGCGAGGCGCACTATCATGGGCCCCCTCGTGATGAGCGACATCGTCCCCCGGTACCGCGAGCGCATTGCCCTGCTGACGCTGTTCTTCCTCGTCTCGGGCGCCACCTCGCTGATCTACGAGGTGATCTGGCTGCGCAAGCTGATGCAGGTCTTCGGCGCCACCCAGCTGGCGTCGGCGACCGTGCTGGCCGCGTTCATGGGCGGGCTGGCCCTCGGCGCGTGGGTCGGCGGCCGCGCGGTGGACCGGATCGCGCGGCCGCTGGTGCTCTACGGCGCGCTCGAGGTCGCGATCGGGGCCTACGCCCTGCTGTTCCCCCACCTGATGGACGCCGGCGGCGGCCTGTACCGCCAGTTCCACCTCGCGGTCGAGCCGTCCTTCACCGTGGGCTCGGTGTTCAACGGCGTGCTGATGAGGCTGCTGCTGCTGATCCCGACCAGCTGCATGGGCGCGACCCTGCCGGCGCTGGCGCGGCTGGCCACGCGGCGCGCCGAGGACGCCGGGCACGAGGTCGGGCGGCTGTACGCGATCAACACCGCCGGCGCGGTGATCGGGGTGTGGGCCTGCGGGTTCGTGCTGCTGCCCGGGCTGGGGCTGAGCACCACCACCGCGGTGGCCGCCACCTGCAACGGGCTGCTCGGGATCACCGCGATCGCGGTGGGCTGGCGCGGCGAGCTGGGCCGGCCGCTGATCGCCCCCCCGTCCGCGCGGGCCGCGGCGGCTCCGCCGGCCCTCGACTGGCGGGTCCGGGTGATCGCCCTGGCGTTCGGGCTCAGCGGCCTGTGCGCGATGACCTACGAGGTGTCGTGGCACCGCTTCCTGGCCCTGATCCTGGGCAACTCGGTGTACGCGTTCACGATCATGCTGCTGGCGTTCCTGATCGGGATCGCGATCGGCGCCTACGTCGGCTCCCGGCTGGTGCGGCGGTTCCCGATCGACCCCCACCTGGGGGCGATCGTGTGCCTCACCGGCACCGCCGCCGCCGCGTTCGGCGTGCACCACCTGTTCGGCCAGATGCCCTACTGGTTCGTCGAGCTGTACGCCCTGGTGCGCCACAGCGAGACCCTGCTGTGGGCGATGCAGCTGGGGCTGGCCTGCGTGGTGATGCTCGGCTCGACGCTGTTCTCCGGGGCATTCTTCCCCATCGCGCTGGCCGCCGTGATCCGCCGCGACGAGCGGGTCGGCAGCGACGTCGGGGGGCTGTACACGCTCAACACGCTGGGCTCGATCCTGGGCTCGGTGCTCGCGGGGTTCGTGCTGATCCCGACGCTGGGGATCCAGAACACCCTGCTGGGCACGGTGCTGATCGGCTTCGCCGGCGCCGGGCTGCTCGCCGCGGTGTGGCGCGCGTCGTGGGTCCGCCGTGCCGCGGTGGCGGGGGTGGTCGGCACGCTGGCGCTGATCTCGGTGCTGATCCGGCCGGTGTGGGACCCGCTGGTGATGTCGGCGGGGATGTACAAGTACGTCGCCGATCTGGAGGAGTACACCCGCGAGGGCGTCCGCAACTACGCGATCAGCGACTACGAGCTGCTGTTCTACGAGGAGGGCGTGACGACGACGGTGACCGTCGCCCGGGCGCTGGGGGACGGCAACATCTGGATGGCCAACGACGGCAAGATCGACGCCTCCACGACCGTCGATCTGCCGACCCAGGTGCTGCTCGGCCACTTCGGCTACTTCTTCGGCCGCGACCCCGAGCGGGTCCTGATGGTCGGGCTGGCCAGCGGGATCAGCGCCGGCTCGGCGGCGGTCTACCCCGGCCCGGTGGTCGACATCGTCGAGATCGAGGAGGCGGTGGTGCGCTGCAGCCACTACTTCGACTTCCTCAACAACCGGCCGCTGGAGCGCGACAACGTCCGCATGATCGTCAACGACGCGCGCAACCACCTGTACCTCGAGGACGAGCCCTACGACATCATCATCAACCAGCCCTCCAACCCGTGGATCAGCGGGGTGGCCAACCTGTACACGCTGGACTACTTCGAGCTGTGCAAGCAGAAGATGACCCCGGACGGCGTGTTCGTGCAGTGGATGCAGCTGTACGGCATGGGCCAGGAGGACCTGCGCACGATCCTCGCCACGCTCCACACCGCGTTCCCCTACATCGTGCTGTTCTCCTCGATCGAGGAGGCCGACATCGTGATGGTCGCCTCGGCCCAGCCCCTGGAGTTCGACCTGGCGTACCTCCAGGGGATCCTGGAGACGGAGGGACCCCGCGAGGACCTGCACCGCGTCGGGATCGACACCGTCGAGGATCTGCTGACCTACTACCTGATGGACGAGATCGACATCGCCGAGATCGCCGACGGCGCGCCGCTGAACACCGACGACAACATGCGCATCGAGTTCTCCTCGCCGAAGTACCTGTACTACGTCACCGAGGAGAAGAACTTCCAGATGCTGCTCGAGGCCACCAGCGGGCCGTGGCGCAAGATGGAGCCGCTGATCGACGACCCCGTGGAGAAGGCCGCGTTCTGGGACCGGATGGGCAAGGCCTACGCCGAGCGCGATCAGATGGATCGCGCCGCGCTGGCCTACCTGCGGGCGCTCAAGCTCCAGCCGGACAACGAGCGCTACCGCATCTCCGCGGAGATCCTGCTCGACACCCTCGAGGAGGAGTCGTCCGGCCGGCCTTGACACGCGCTTGACATCCGTCCCGTCAGGCCCGACGATCCATGAGTGGAGGAGTGCACCGAAGGCGGCAGGCACGGTTCATACCTCCAGGTGGGACCAGCGACGTGAGGCGGATCCTGTTCGATGCCCTGCCCGCGCACCCCGCCCGGGTGCTGGTGGTGGGTTCGGAGCTCGACGAGCTGCAGACCGATCTCGACCGCGTGGTCGGGACCGAGGCCGAGCTGATCCGCGTCGACCTCGACCTGGGGCCGACCCCGGCCGCGCTGCGGCTGGACCAACCCGACCGTTCGGTCAGCGCCGTGGTGCTCCACCGCTGCCTGCGGCACCTCTCCACCGGGCGCCTGACGGTGCTCCTCGGCGAGTGCCACCGCGTCCTGGGCGACGGGGGACGCGTGGTGGTCCGCGACCGGCTGCTGCCGCTGAGCCGCTGGACCCAGTGGATCGGCCCCTCGGTGCGCCGCAGCATGGGCGTGCCGCACACGTCGGCCGACATCTTCGCGATCATGGAGCGCGTCGGGTTCTGGGACTGCCTGGTGCTGCGCGGCCAGCCGTGGCGCACCGAGGTCGTGATCAAGGGCGACAAGGTCGTCCAGCAGGACCTGGTCAGCGGGGAGCTCGAGGCCCGCACCGCCGAGGATGCGGTGGCCCCGCCGGCGTTCAAGATCGTCCGCTAGCCCGTCGGGAAGTCCGCTCGATTCAGCGCCGCCGGAACGGCCAGCGCAGGCGGAAGCGCTTGGGCCCGGGGGGCGGGCCCGCGGCGGCACCGAGCGGCAGGTCCTCGTCGAAGCCATCCTCGAGCTCGTCGAGATCGTCCTCGTCTCCGGTCGCGGCGGCCTCCCACTCGTCGAGGTAGTCGGCCCACCGCCGCCGGCGCCGGGTCAGGGCCTGCTCGAGCAGGTTGCCGCCGATGTAGGCGGTGGCGATGCAGATCAGCAGCGCCGACAGGTCGAGGACCACCGCGACGATCAGCAGGGTGAACGCGGCCAGCCCGCACAGCGCCAGGGTCCGCGGGCGGAACCGGATGCTCTTGATCGTGCGGAACCGGATCCGGCTGACCATCAGGTAGCTGAGGAACAGCGTGAACAGCAGGATGTTGAGCTGCGACTCGAGCAGCTCCATCCCGGTCCGGTGGTGGAAGATTACCAGCACCGCGACCGTCGCGCCGGAGACCGTGATCGTCAGCCCCTTGCTGAACGCCGGATCGCCGTCGTCGACGCCGAGGTTGAACCGGGAGAGCCGCAGCGCTCCGGCGAGCACGAACAGGAACGCCACCGCGAAGCCCAGGATCTCGAACTCGGCGAGGCCCCACTTGTAGAGCAGCACGCCGGGGGCGATGCCGAACGCCACCAGATCGGCGAACGAGTCGAGGTTCTTGCCGAAGTCACTGTTGGTCCGCGTCAGGCGCGCCACCGGCCCGTCGAGCATGTCGAACAGGCCGGCGAACAGGATCAGCACCGCGGCGGCGTGGAACGCGTTGCCGTCGGTGGGGCTCGCCCCGGCCGCCAGCACGATGGAGTAGAACCCGCAGAACAGGCTGGAGGCGGTGAACAGGTTGGCCGGCTTGAGGGCGTATCTCCACATGCTCCGTCCCGGCGTCTCCGGCACACGGTCCACGGACGATCTCGGATCATAGCCCCGAGACGGGACCGTCACAAGCGACGATCCCGTCACGATCCCGTCGCCCGGCGGAGCCCGTTCCGCCACGCGCGCGCCACCGTGTCGCGAGCTACAACGACTCCAGCCGCCGCCGTATTCCCGGGTCCTCGGGCAGGTCGCTGGACAGCGGGGTGCCCCGGTAGCCCCAGGTGTGCCCGTCGACGACCCCCACCGGGAGGCTGCGGTCCAGCTCCAGGCGCCGGCCGCTGCGCGCCGGCTGCCCGAGCAGCGCGGTGCGGACCTCGTCGACCACCGCCAGCAACCGCTGCTCCGCCAGCTCGCGGGACACCGGGTCGTCGACGAACGGGGCGCCGGCGGGGCCCGAGAACACCAGGTCGAGCAGCCCCACGCGGGTCCCGCCGCCCTCCTCGCGCACCAGCCGCGTGCCGTCCTGCAGCACGACCCCACGCCGACCGGTGCGCTCCGTCGCGGCGACGGTGAAGTCCACGCCGCGGAGCCGCGCCGCGAGGTCGGGCAGCGCCGCCTCGGGCACGTCGCTGAACGCGACCACCGCGTCGGGGGTGACGTCGAGCGCCGCCAGCGCCGCCCCGGCGGCCTCGGCCGGATCGACGATCTGGTACCGCCCGGCGGGGAGCGCCGCGTCGGGGTCGAGCAGCGACAGGATCGCGACCCGGTGCGCACCGCGCGTGGCGACGTGGACCGTCGGCAGCACCGGGCGACCATCCGCGAGGCGCAGGTTGGTGGCGACCAGTGGGACCGGGCTGGCCGCGGCGAGATCCGCCAGCGCTCCCCCGTCGAGGGGGGCCACGTCCGCCGCCCCGAGCACCAGCACCTCGACCCCGGCCTCGCCCAGCAGGGACGCCCGCGTCGCCACCGCCTCGGCGGGCGCGCGCTCGCGGAGCGGATCGGTGGGGCCCGACACGAGGCTCTCCGGTCCGGCCACCGCGACCACGGCCGGCAGGGCGCCGTCGAGCCCGCCGAGCAGCGACGCCTTGCGCGCCCACCCGCCGACGGCCCCGTCCGGACAGTCGCATGGCCACGCCGCGCCGCGATCCGCCACCGAGAACGCCACCACCACGTGCGGCGCAGGATCGCCCTCGAGGTGCCCGCTCCGGGCCTCCTCGGCCTGCCCCAGCGCCGCGATCGGCGGGGGCAGCGGCGCAGGGTCCGGCGGCCGCGGGCACCCCAGCAGCAGCACCAGCGCGATCCCGAGCCCGCCCCACCGCCACGCTCCTCCGAGCCACCGCCGCATCGGCGCCTCCGTTCCGCGCTATAGTCTTCCACGACCGCGCTCGAACCGGAAACCGGGAGGTCGTGGTGGCGCGTCCGGCTCCGAACCTCGTCCCCGCCGCGGCGCTCGCCGCCGCGATCGCGCTGGCGCCGCCGGCCGCCCGCGCCGACCTGGCGCCGCCGGACTACGCCACGTACCACGCCCAGCGCGCGTACCGCGACGGGCTGGTGGCGCTGACGCTGGGCGAGAGCGAGGCGGCCCTCGACTCCGCCCGGCAGGCCGTGGCGCTGACGCCGGACGACCCCCAGGCGCAGTACCTGCTCGGCATCTCCCAGCTGTTCAACGAGGACTACGAGGCGGCGGAGGCGACGCTGGCGCGGGTGGTCGAGCTGGACCCGGACCTCGCCGAGGCCCACCACGATCTGGGCCTCGTGCGGCTGCACCTCGGCCAGGGCGAGGCGGCCGCCCACGCGTTCCAGCGCGTCGCCGAGATGATGCCCGACAGCTGGGTCGGCCCGTACCGCCTGGCCCAGACCGCGGCGCTGCTGTACGGCGACTGGGACGCCTGCGCCGAGCAGCTGCGCGAGGCCCGGCGGCGTGGCTTCCCGTGGCTGGCGTCGCTACCGGTCGACCCCGAGTGGGCGGCCGTGGCGGAGGACCCCGCGTTCCTCGCGATGGTGGAGGAGCTGCTGGGGTCCTGAGGGAGTGTCGGGGGGGCCGAGCGGGCCGGCGTACTAGTCGTCCTTGTCGACCTTCTCGACGACCATCACCTGGGTGGTCAGCAGCAGCGACGAGATGCTCGCCGCGTTCTGCAGGGCGACGCGGACGACCTTGGCCGGATCGATCACCCCGGCCTTGATCAGGTCCTCGACCTGGTCCTGGGCCGCGTTGTAGCCGACGTTGCCCCCGGCGGTGCGGACCCGCTCGACGACGATCGAGCCGTCGACGCCGGCGTTCTCGGCGATGATCCGGATCGGCTCGGTCAGCGCGCGCCGGACGATGTCCGCGCCGTAGCGCTGGCTCTGGGGGAGATCCAGCTTCTCGATGCGATCGAGGACCCGCAGGAAGGTCACGCCGCCGCCGGGCAGGATCCCCTCCTCCACCGCCGCGCGGGTGGCGTTGAGGGCGTCCTCGACGCGCATCTTCTTCTCCTTCATCTCCACCTCGGTGGCGGCCCCGACCCGCACCACCGCGACGCCGCCGGCCAGCTTGGCCAGCCGCTCCTGCAGCTTCTCGCGGTCG
>CAZOYV010000137.1:0-22043 GCA_964584075.1 uncultured Rickettsiales bacterium
CAGGCGACGGGAGGGGATAGATTCACAAGCTCTCAGGCGACGGGAGGGGATAGATGCACAAGCTCTCAGGGCTCGTGGTAGTGGGCCTCGCCGGTCATCGTGCCGGCGTCGACGTCCCAGTAGCCGTACTGGTGGAAGCCGCCGTACTGGTAGGCGAACTCCAGGGTGTGTCCGCCGGCCCCGGGGTACGCCGCGTACCAGTAGTAGAACGACCCCTGGTAGCCGTACAGGATCGCCGCGCCGCCGGCGTAGTAGTTGCTGTCGAACCCCAGCAGGTAGACCCCGTCGGGGAAGAACGAGCAGGAGCTGCAGGCCCCCTCCTCCGACTCGGTCAGGTAGGTCACCGAGAACGTGTAGTTGCACCCGTCGCAGGTCTCGTCCTCGTCCGTGACCTCGGTGCCGCCGAGCACCTGGAACCGCGCGTAGGGCTCCGCGGAGTCGTCGTCCGCCGCGTCGTCGTCCGCCGCGTCGTCGTCCGCCGCGTCGTCGTCGTCCGCCGCGTCGTCGTCGTCCCCCGGGCAGCCCAGCGAGAGCGCCCCGCACGCCGCGGCCGCGACCAGCACGCGCCACCAGATCCGATCCACGATCACGTCTGCCGTCCTCCCGGTGCCCAGGAGCATCCTAGACGGAACGGCGCCGCGGTGGACAGGGCGCGTCCGTACCCGCGCGAGCCGCGCTCACGGCTCGGTGTTGATCGCCTTGCCCGTCATCGACGCGTTGCCCCCCGCCACGTCCCAGTACCCGGTCTGGGTGTAGCCGGCGCCGTCGTACTCGTACGCGAACGTGTGCCCGTCCTCGCCGAGCAGCGCGTAGTACCAGAAGTACCACTGCCCCCCCGTGCCGAGCAGCACCACGGGGTAGCTCGTGAGATAGTCGCTGTCGTACGCCAGCGTCCACGTCCCGTCGGGGAAGATCCGGCACTCGATGCAGGTCCCCGTGGTCTCCACGGTGGTGTACGTGACGTCGAACGTGTAGTCACAGCTCGGGCACGGCGTGCCCGACGTCGTCCCGGCCAGATCCTGCTCCAGGGAGAACAGGGTCATGTCGTCGTCGCCGGCGTCGTCGTCGCCGGCGTCGTCGTCGGCCGAGTCGTCGTCGTCCGCGGGACACCCCCCGAGCGCCAGGATGCAGGCCGCCACCAGCCATCCAGCGAGCCGCCACTGCCACCATGCGCTGTCCATCGCGTGACCTCCTCGTCGCCGGATCCAGTGTACGACGATTGCCCCGCGTTTGGCACCGCCCCCCGTCACGGCGGCTGCGGTCCCGCCCCGGCGAGCCGGTCGGGACCCCGCCGGATTGCGTTCGTAGAACGCCCGGTGACGTGCTACAACACGCCCGCCCGCGCGCCGCGCCGACCGCGGCCGGGCCGGAGGTCTCCCGAATGCGTTCCTGGATCGTCTCGCTGCTGCTGCTCACGACCGTCGCGCTGGCCCCGGGGCTGCCCGGGTGCAGGGGCGGCGGCGGGGACGCCGCCGACGTCCCCGAGCCGGCCAGCGAGGCGCCCCCCACGCCGACCCACTCGATGCTGCTGATCACGCTGGACACCCTGCGCGCCGACCGCCTCGGCTGCTACGGTCAGAGCCAGGGCGCGACGCCGCACCTCGACGCGCTCGCCGCCGACGGGGTGATGTTCCGCCGGGCGTTCGCCCACACGCCGCTGACGATCCCGTCCCACGTGACGATCTTCACCGGCCAGTACCCCGACCGCCACGGGGTGCGCGACAACGGCGACCACTTCCTGGCCGACGAGGCCGTCACCCTCGCCGAGCGGTACTCCGCCGCCGGCTACCGCACCGCGGCGTCGGTGGCCGCCTACGTGACCAACCACAAGTGGGGCTTCGGCCAGGGGTTCGACGCCTACTTCGACCACATCGACGCCAACTTCGCCCAGGGCAACACCTGGCGCGCCCAGCGCCGGGGAGACGAGGTCGTCGCCGACCTCGCGGGCTGGATCGAGGCCGATCCGGAGCGGCCGTTCTTCGCCTGGCTGCACCTGTACGATCCCCACGATCCGTACGACCCGCCCGAGCCGTGGGCCTCCAGGTACCCCGACCAGCCGTACCTCGGCGAGGTCGGCTACACCGACGAGCAGGTCGGGGTGCTGATCGACGAGCTCGTCGCGCAGGGCCTCGACGAGCAGACGCACGTGGTGGTCGTCGGCGACCACGGCGAGGCGTTCGGCAACCACGGCGAGTGGCACCACGGGATCTTCGTCTACAACGCCACGATGCACGTGCCGTTCCTGATCCGTCCCGCCGGCGGGCTGGAGCAGCCGGTGGTGATCGAGGAGCCGGTCGGGCTGGTCGACGTGGCCCCCACCGTGCTGGCGCTGAGCGGGATCCCCGCCGGCGACCCGGCGCAGTTCGACGGGGTCGACCTGTCCCCCGCGCTGCAGGGCACCGAGCCCGAGCGGCGCACGCTGTACGGCGAGAGCCTGTACGTCCGGCGCCACTTCGGCTGGTCCGAGCAGCGGATGGCGCTGCGCTGGCCCCACAAGTACATCGGGACCACCCGGCCCGAGCTGTTCGACATCGAGGACGACCCGCCGGAGAACCGCGACGTCCAGGCCGAGCAGGGCGACGTCGCGGCCTCCCTCGCCGCGTGGCTCGACGCCCGCGCGCCGGCGGAGTCGGCGGCCACCGGGGCGGTGGACCCCGACATGGCCCGGCGGCTCGAGGCGCTGGGCTACCTGACCACCGCGGTGGACACCGGCGGGGCGACGCTGCTGCCCGATCCGAAGGACAAGATCGACGTGCTGCGGGACACCCAGCGGGCCAACGCGCTGACCCGCGCGGGCCGCCACGCCGAGGCGCGGGCGCTGCTGGAGAAGGTCGTCGCCGACGAGCCCGAGCTGATCGACGCGCGGGCCTCGCTGGCCACCGTCTGCGCCAACGAGGGCGACTTCGCCGCGGCCCACGTCCAGCTGGACGCGGCGCTGTCGCTGTCCCCGCGATCCACCAACGTGATCGGGATGAAGGCCGCGGTGCTGATCGCCGAGGGTCGCGTCGACGAGGCGCTGGCCAGGCTCGAGGAGGCGCTCCAGATCGACCCGCGGCAGGGCCGCATCTGGGATCAGGTGCTGCGCTCGCTGTTCGAGACCCGCCGCTACGGGGAGCTGCTGGAGGCCACCGACCGTGCGCTGGCCGAGATCCCCGAGGCGCCCTTCGTGCACGGCTACCGCGGGGCCGCGCTGGTGGCGCTGGGGCGGCTGGACGACGCCCGCCCGGAGCTCGATCGGGCGCTGGCCGGCGGACAGGAGCCGCCCTGGGCCCACTTCTCGATGGGGATCCTCGAGGACGCCGACGGCGACCACGAGTCGTCGCTGAACCACTTCCTCGCCGAGTACAACGCCTACCCCGAGCACAACGAGGCGCTGTCCGCCGCGGTGGTCCAGATGCTGCGCACCGGCCGCAACCAGGAGGCGATCGAGCACGCGGCGATCAGCCTGGCGCGGAACTCCAGCCAGCCGCGGATGCACTGGGCCGACGCCCAGGCGCAGTTCAACCTCGGCGACTACGACGCCGCCGCCGCCGGCGTGCAGCGCTGCCTGGCGCTGGCCCCCGAGGACGCCGACTGCGTGCTGCTGCAGGCCAACGTGCTGTCCAGGCAGGGCCGCACCGAGGAGGCCGAGGCGACCTTCCAGCGGGCGGTGATCCTGGCCCGCGAGCAGAACCCCGAAGCCCAGGTCGAGGGCCTGCGGCGGCAGTAGGATCCGGCGCTGGCGCCCTCCGGACGGTCAGGGCCGGAGCCGCTCCTCGACCTCGCCGGCGAACGCCACGTCCCACGGGGGGACCCCCGCCGCCCTGGCGTCCCGGAGCGCGGCCTGGGCGGCGTCGGGCCGACCCTGCGCGGCCGCGACGCGCGCCTCGGTGAGCATCACCGACGGGTGGAGCGGCCAGCGCCGCGCGGCGTCCGCGGCGAGCTCGCCGGCCTCGTCCAGGTCCCCGAGGTCCACCGCCAGGCGGGCCAGCATCGACCGGCTGAGCGGATCGTCGGGATCGACCTTGCGGCGCCCCGCCTCGGTCTCGGCGGCGTCGAGCAGCCCGCGGCGGCGCAGCGACTCCGCCCGCAGCAGGACGACCTCGTTGCCCCCGGACCACGTGATCATCCTGGGCTGATCGGGGATCCGCTCCGGCCCCGGCGGCCCCCCCGCGAGCTCGTGGAGCAGCAGCACCGCGACGGCCTGGTCCGAGCGCGGCGCCGCGTCGAGCTGCTCCTCGGCCAGGCTGAGGCTCTCCTCGGGCTCCCCGAGCCCGAGCAGCGCGCCGGCGAGCAGCATCGCGACGGTCCGCTCCTGGGACCCCGCCGCGCGCATCTCGCGCAGGAGCGCCGCCGCGTCCGCGAACTGGCCCTGGTGCAGCAGGAACCGGGCGTGCTCCCGCCCGTGGAACGGCAGCTGCGACCCGTCGTGGGCCGCGGCGAGGGTCTCCTCCGCCTCGGACAGCCGGTCCTCCCGGATCTGCCAGCAGGCCTCCGCGGCCCGCACCAGCGGATCGGCCGGGTCGCGGTCGCGGGCCGCCGCGAGGTGGTCCCGCGAGTCCGCGTCGCGGCCCAGCCGGCACTCGGCGAGCGCCATCCCGGCCAGCGGCCCGGCCATCTCCGGCCGGGCCTGGTGGGCGGTCTCGAACCAGCGCACGGCCAGGGGGTAGGCCCGCCGGGCGAGGAACACGTAGCCGCGCTGGCCGCGGTACTCCTCGGCCCGGGCCGCGCCGCCGACCAGCGTGGCGGGCGACCCGGCGGCGAGCAGCAGGGCGGCGATCAGGGGAGCGATCCGGGGGGACCCAGGGTACCGCATCGCGTGGCGCACCCCTCCTCGATCGCGCAAGCCGCCGCCCCCTCCCGGCCGGGAGGTGGACGACGGCTCACGTCGAGTGCCCTCGTTCGCGCCTCCGCGGCGCGGACGGGTGGCTACATCGTGTTGGTGACCTGCCCGGTCATCGAGTCACCCTGGCCGACCACGTCCCAGTACCCGTACTGGCCGTAGGGGCTGTAGGCGAGCTCGAGCGTGTGGCCGCCCTGGCCGGGGTACGCGGCGTACCAGAAGCCCCACCCACTGTAGTAGATGAAGATGCTGGGCGCGTCGTAGCCCGAGTAGGTGTAGTCGCTGTCGTAGGCGAACGTGTACACGCCGTCCGGCAGCGCGTACTGCGACGAGGCCGACTGGATCGTGGTGTACGTGATGTCCATGCTGTAGTCGCAGGTCTGGCACACCGTGCTCGACGCGACGCCGGTCAGGGACTGCACCATCGCGCCACCGCCGGTGTCGTCGTCGCCCATGTCGTCGTCGCCCATGTCGTCGTCGCCCATGTCGTCGTCGCCGGCGTCGTCGTCGCTCGCGTCGTCGTCGTCGTCGTCGTCGTCGTCGCCCGGGGGCGAGGTCGGGGGGCACCCGTAGAGGGCGAGACCCAGGCCGAGCACGGCCGTCAGAAAGAGCTTGGTCCACAGGTTCATGTTCATCTGGCTCTCCACCGCCCCCCCGAGCGTCCGCTGTCCCCGGGTTCGTTGTGCCTTGTTGACAGGACGCCCCAGGGTTCCGCGTCCCAGGCAGACGGCAGTCTATATAGCAAGTGCAGCCGCAGTTCAACAGTAGAGAACGAGACACGGGTACAATATCGCCCGATCGTTCACCCCACCGTTCACCGGAGGCGACCGATGACGGACGCCGCGCTCGCGCCGACCCGCTTCCTCGACTGCGACCACCCCGAGATCCGCTCGCTCGCGGCGCGGCGCACCGCGGGCTGCGCCGGCCCCGCTGCCCGCGCCGTGGCGCTGTTCGAGCACGTCCGCGACGAGGTGCGCTACACGGTCCACGCCGCGTTCGCCGATCCCGATGCCTACCCCGCCAGCGTGACCCTGCGCCGGGGCGACGGTTACTGCGTGCAGAAGTCGGTCCTGCTCGCCGCCCTGCTGCGAGCCGCCGGGATCCCGGCCCGGCTGCACTTCGCCGACCTGCGCAACCGCCGCGTCCCCGAGGAGCTCCGGGCGCTGATGGGCACCGACGTGTTCTACTTCCACGGCTACGTCGAGGCGCGGCTCGACGGGCGCTGGGTCAAGGCCACGCCGTCGTTCGACCGCGGGACCTGCGAGCGGCACGGGATCCGCCGCGTGGAATGGGACGGCCGCCGCGACGCCCTGCTGCACCCCACCGACGTGCACGGTCGGCCCCAGTTCGAGTACCTCGCCGATCGCGGGTCCCGCGACGACCTGCCGTTCGACGAGATCCTGGCGGTGCTGCTGCGGCGCTACCCGGCCTACGACGGCGAGCAGTGGGGATCGGCGTTCCGGGAGTCGCGATGACCCGCCGGGCGGCGATCCCCGCGGTCCTGGGCCTGTGCCTCGCGGTGACCGGCTGCCCGACGGACGACGACCCGCCACCCGACGCCCCGCTGGAGACCTCCGATCTCGCCGTCGCGCTCGCCGCGCAGTGGGCCGCGGACGAGCCCGCCGAGGACTGGTTCTGGGACTGGATGGACGCGGTCTACATGCTGGGCATGACCCGCGTCCACGAGGTCTCGGGGGACGACGCCCACCTGGCCTACGCCACCGCCTGGGTCGACGCCTACTACCCCGCGATCCAGGCCGGCGACCACGACCCCGACGCCAGCGACCGCGTCGCGCCGAACACCGTCGCGGTGGAGCTGATGCGCCGCCACGGGGACGAGCGCTACGGCGCGGTCCCGCCGATGGTCGACGAGTACCTCGCCACCGTGCCCACCGCGGCCAACGGCGCGTTCCTGCACTGGGGCACCCACTTCCCGGACAAGCCCCAGGTGCTGATCGACTCGCTGTTCATGATCGGCGGCTACCTGGTCGCCGAGTACGACCGCACCGGCGACGTCGCCTACCTCGACACCTTCGTGGAGCAGGTGGGCCACTTCGACGAGCTCTGCCGCCACGACGACGAGGGGCTGTTCGTCCACGCCTGGGACGAGGACCTGCAGGCCAACATCCCGGCCGACCCGATCTTCTGGGCCCGCGGCAACGGCTGGATCGCCGCGGTCACCGGCTGGTACCTGGCCGTCGCCCCCGCCGACCACGCCGGCCGCGCCGCCATCGAGGTGGTCTACCGCGGGGAGATCGACGGGTTCGTCCGCTACCAGGACGACAGCGGCCTGGCCCACACGATCCTCAACGTCCCCGACGACCCCGACAACTACCTGGAGACCTCGGCCACCGCGCTGTTCGCGTTCGCGCTCGCCGAGGGGCTGCAGACCGGCGTTCTCGACGAGGAGACCTACCGCCCCCACCTCGTGGCCGCGATCGAGGGGCTGCAGGGCCGCATCGTCGAGGAACCCGACGGCCACCTGACCGTGCAGGGCACGTCGTTCGGCACGGTCCCCACGACCTACGAGATCTACCTCGAGATCCCGCTGGTCGACGACCTCGCGATGGGCGTCGGCACGGTGCTGCTGGCGCTGAGCGCCGCGGACGGGCTGTAGCAGCCCGTCGCGCATTGGCCATTCGGCTGCTAGCTCCTCAGGCCATCGCCGTGGCCTCGATCGGCCCCAGGATCTCCCGCGCCTTGCCGGGGATCCGCATCGGCTTGCCGTCGCGGCCGATGGCGGCCAGGCGGGTGCGCGCCTCGAGGATCACGTCGCGGCCGCGCAGGATCCGGTAGGCCAGCGTGATCGTCGCGGCGGTGACGCGCTCGGCGACGGTCTCGACGACCAGCTCGTCGGGGAACCGGGCCGCGAGCTTGAACCTCAGCTCGGCGTCCACCACCACCAGGCCGAAGCCGGTCTCCTCGATGGTGCCGGGGGTCATCCCGCCCTCGGAGAACACCGCGATGCGGGCCCGCTCGAGGTAGATCAGCAGCTTGCTGTGGTGGACGATGCCGTACATGTCCACCTCGTCGAAGGCCACGGTGATCGGGGTGCGGTGGGGGGTCGCCATGGGCGGCATGATCGGCCTGCGTCGGGCGACTGGCAAGTCGCGTGCGACGAATCCCGCACTTGATGGCTCTCGATCAGCAGGCCACGATACGGAGCATGACGATGCCGTCGATCCTGTCTCGATACTGGAAGGCCGCGCTCGGCGCGGCCGGAGGCGCGGCGCTGGGGGCGGGCTACGCCCTGGCGATCGGCTGCCACGGCCAGTGACTGTGGACCAGCAACCCGGCGGTCGCCGGGGCGCTCGGGGCCGCGATCGGGTTCGCGCTGCTGCTCCCCCAGGGGGGCTCGCCCACGGTGACATCCGCCGAGCCGGACGGCGCACCGCCGGACCCGCCCGACGACCGCACCGGCTGACAAAAAGGTCGCTCCCCCGCCGCCGGCCCCGCGGTTTGATCGGGGCATGCGCACCCTCACCGTGATCCTCGTGTCGTTGCTGCCGGCCCTGGCCACTGCGGCGCCGGTGCCGCCCTGCGGGTTCGTGCCCCCCTCGCAGGGCAGCCCGGTCCGTCCCCACTACCAGCGCCCCGAGCTCGACGCCTTCGTCGACTCCGACGTGTACCCGATCCGCGTGCACCACTACTTCGGCGACGAGGACCTCGTCCCGCCGCTGCTGGAGGCAGCCGAGGCATCCTGGGAGTACCAGGTGCTGGACTGGGGCTGGGAACCGCCCGCGGCCGACCAGGGACTCGGCGGCTCCGACGCCGTCGACTTCTACCTCTACGACACCGAGTTCGGCGGCTACGCCAGCATCGACGAGGACGGCTGGTTCAGCACCGGCACCCAGGTGCGCTGCCAGGGGTTCCTGGTGATCAACCGCCTGATGGACGAGTACGGCGTCCGGATCACCGTGCCCCACGAGTTCAACCACCTGCTGCAGATGTGGACCGACTGCATGGAGGACGGCCAGCTGTTCGAGGCCAGCGCGGTCTACGCCCAGGACTGGCTCGACCCCGCGCTGGACTCCGCGTGGGCCTTCGGCGCCGCCTACCAGCAGGGCTGGTACCGCGCGCTGGACTTCTACGACTACGCCGAGCCGCCGCAGTACGGCTCGTTCATCTTCCTGCAGTTCCTCTCGGAGCGGTTCGGCGAGGGCACCGGGATCTCCACCCGCGAGCTGTGGGACGACGCGACCCAGGGCGACTGGGACAACTCCAACACCTGGATGATGGCGCTGGAGCGCTGGCTCGAGGACCACTGGGACGACGCGCTGCCCGGGCCGGCCGGCGACGAGAGCTACACCGAGCTGGCGTGGCAGGAGTTCGGCGAGTGGCGCTGGTTCCTGGGCATCCACGCCGACGACGAGCACCTCCAGCACGGCAGCCCCGACGCGGGCTACGGGCTGGAGCTGCCGCTGATCGGGACCGCCAGCCTGGCCTCGCTGGAGCAGGGCCCGGTGGAGCTCGGGCTGCCCCAGCAGATGGCCGAGCTGTCCGCCGGCGTCGCCGAGATCCGCCACCCCGACGAGGGCTGGGAGGTCGACGTCGTGCTGGAGCCGAACGACGACGGCGACCGCTGGGCGCTGTCCCTGATCCAGCTCGACGGGGACGAGGCCGTGCTCCACCGCGACCGGGGCGCCATCGCCCTGGACGGGGCCGAGGTGGGCGGCGTGGTCGGCGCCGGGGTGGAGACGATCCTGGTGGTGGTGGCCAACGTGGGCGACGGCGACCTCGACCCGCGCGAGGACGACTGGGACGGGATCGGCGGGTTGCTGACGATCTCCGCGGGGGAGCCCGGCGGCGACGACGACGCGTCCGACGACGACGCGTCCGACGACGACGCCGTCGAGGACGACGACGGCGACGACGGGGGCGACGGCTGTGCATGCCGGGCGGCCCCGGCGCGCGGATCGGCGGCGCTGGTGCCGGGGGCGCTGGCGCTGGCGTGGGGGCTGCGCCGGAGGCGCTGACTACAGGACCGCCCAGTTCTCCAGGGCGTCCTGGATGATCAGCGGGAGCTGCTCGGGCTCCTCGCGCAGGTCGATCACCGCGAACGGCTCCAGCGCCTCGATGGCGTCGGCCACCGGCCCGGTGATCGTGGCCGCGACGAAGATGATCTGGGTCTGGTCCCCGTAGGGCATCCCGCGGATCCGGCGGGCGACCTCGATGCCGCCGGTGCCGGACGCGTTGGGATCGCACACCGCCACGGCCGGGACGGTGTGCTCGTCGAGCATCCCCAGCGCCTCGATCGCGGTGGTGCAGGTGCGCAGCATCATCCCGCTCATGCTGGCCACCACCATCACGATCTCCTGGACCACCCGCTCGTCCTGCTTGAGGATCAGGACCCAGGGCGGATCGCGGCGCCTCTGCTCCCAGCCGGAGTTGCGGTCGAACGAATCGAGCCCCACGGAGCTTCCCCGGTCCCCCACCCGGGCCGCATTCTCCGACAATCCCGGTCGAAACTGCAAGACTGCCAGTGAAATCGAGCACTTGGCGCGCTATTTGTGGAATCTCCGGATTCTGGGGATTCCCGCACCGGGAGCGGCGGGTTGACAGCGTCCCGGGCGCGGGAAACAGTGCCCCCCTGGAGCGCGCGATGAACGTCCTGACCCTGCTCGCCAGCGGCTACGCCGCCCTCGTCGCCGGGTACGCCGGGCTGGGGCGTTCGATCCGCCGCGTGGTGGAGCCCGACCCGCAGCGCCCCACCCCCGCCACCGTGCGCGAGGACGGGCGCGACTTCGTCCCCACTCGCCCCGTGGTGCTGTTCGGCCACCACTACATGTCCATCGCCGGGACCTCGCCGATCATCGCCTCGATCGTCGGGCTGATCTGGGGCTGGCTGCCGGCCGCGCTGTGGATGGTGCTCGGCGTCGTGCTGCTCGGCGGCGTGCACGACTACTACGCGCTGATGACGTCGGTGCGCAACGAGGCCCGCTCGATGGGCGACGTGGTCCGCGAGCGGCTCGGCCCCGCCTCGGGGGTGATGGCCTCGCTGGTGCTGGCGCTGGGCGGGATCCTGGTCTACGCGATCTTCCTGTCGGTGATCGTCAACACGCTGGTGTCGACCCCCACCGCGGCGTTCCCGACCCTGGCGCTGATCCCCATCGCGGTGCTGTGCGGCCTGCTGCTGCGCCACGGCGTGCCGCTGGGGGCCACCACCGTGATCGGCGTGGCGCTGGTGGCGATCTGCACCTGGGTCGGGGTCGTGCACCTGCCGATCCCGCTGGGCAAGTGGGCCTGGACCGCGATCTTCGTGGGCTACACCTTCGTGGCGATCTACTCGCCGGTGTGGATCCTGCTGCAGCCCCGCGACTACCTCAACAGCAGCGTGCTCGCGGTGGGCCTCGTGCTGGGCCTCGCCGGGCTGGTGGTCGGGCGCCCCAGCCTGCAGATGCCGGCGTTCGTCGGCTTCGCCAGCGAGCGCGGGCCGCTGTGGCCGATGCTGTTCGTCACGATCAGCTGCGGGGCGGCCAGCGGCTGGCACTCGCTGATCGCCGCCGGCACCACCAGCAAGCAGCTGAGCAGCGAGCGCCAGGCGTTCCCGATCGCCTACGGCGGGATGCAGGGCGAGACCGTGCTGGCGCTGCTGTCGATGGCGATGATCGCCGCGGCCTACGGCTACGACGACTTCAAGGCCAAGGTCTACGGCAGCAGCGTGCAGGTCGGCGAGGCGTTCGCCACCGCGCTGGGCAAGGCGATGGGGCACCTGGGGATCCCCGAGGTGGTGGGCGCCACGATCGGCGCGCTGGCGCTGGCGGCGCTGACGCTGACCACGCTGGACAGCTTCGCCCGCACCGGGCGCTACGTGGTCCAGGAGCTGGGCGGGCGCACGCCGCTGGGCAAGCCGGCGGTGGCCAGCGCGTTCGTGACGCTCGCCGGGTTCCTGCTGTACGCCACGATCCCGTTCATCGAGCTTTGGAACGGGCTGGTGCTGGGCGGGCTGCTGCTGCTGATCCTGCCGTTCGCGGTGCTGCTCGTGCGCCGCCGCGAGCAGGCCCGCGGGGTGGACCTGCCGTTCGGCCTGCACGTCCTGCTGCCGCTGGCGTTCCTGATCCCGACCACCACCGCGGGGCTGATCTACCTGGCCCACGCGTACCTGGTCCGCCCGTGGCTCGACCCCGACCGGGGAGCCGGCGAAGTCAAGTGGATCAGCGGCGGACTGGTGGTGTTCCTGACGGTGCTGCTGGTCACCCTCGGGGTCGATGTCGGCCGCCGGCTGTCGCGTCCGCGGGCGGCAGCAGACGGTCCAGGATCGCCCCCGGCGGGTCCGCGAACAGATCGACCGTGACCTCCTCGCCGGCCTCGTGCTCCCAGCGCAGCAGGTGGAACCCGTCGGGGTCCAGCCGGGCGAAGGTGAACTGCCGCGCCCGGGGCTGCACCGCGTCCATCGGGCTGGCCACCGGGGTCCACGTCCCGGTGTTGATGTAGCGCCCGCCGCCGGGCAGCGGGCGGCGGTCGGCGTCGTGGGTGTGGCCCATCGAGACGTGGCGCACGCCCAGCGCCTCGGCGGCCACCGCGGCGTGGCCGTGGAGCGGCTCGAACGTCAGATCGTAGGTCGACTTGAGCAGCCGGCCGACGGCGCGCAGCGTGGCCGCCACCACCGCGAAGGTCAGCACCGCGAGCACCGACAGCCAGCCGGCCTTGGCGAACGGCCCCTCGGCGAGCCACGGCACGGTCAGGATCAGGTTGAACACCAGCGCCCACAGGTAGATCGTGGCGACGAACACCGCCGCCGCCACGCCGAACACGCGCAGCGACGGGACCACCATCTTGCGCAGCAGCCGCGCCTTGGTGTGGGCGGTCTGGATCGGCCAGCGCTGCTCCAGGCGCCGCAGCGCGTCGCCCACGCCGAGCTCGGCGGCCAGCGCCTCGCGCCGCGCGCCGTGGTCGTCGCAGACCTGCTGGACCCGCCCCCCGGCCCACAGCGGCGCCTCGCGCACCGCGCGGAGCAGGAACGCGCCGTTGCGCCACGTCTGGCGCAGCGCGGGGAGCAGGTCGAGGCTGCCCAGGAACCGCAGGTAGCTGTCCATCGACACGAAGTTGCGCATGTACGGGTTGCGCAGCTTGAGCTGGTTGTGCAGGTAGCGCACGAACAGGCTGCCCACCGGGTAGTCGATCTCCGGCTCCAGCGCCTGGGGCCGGGTCGGGTTGACCGGGTTGAGCAGGTGGGTGATCACGTTGGACTGGTCGTACTGGTGGCCGTGCTCGACGAACAGCCGCCCGGGCTCGAGCCAGAACCACGGCGAGATGTGGACCCGGTCGCGGACCGCGTCGGCGTCCCCCTCGGGCTCGGCCTGCAGCGCCCGGTGCAGCAGCTCCTGCAGCAGCCGCGCCTGCACCGCGGTGAAGAACAGCTCCGGGTCGTGGTTGCCGGGCAGCACCACCAGCTCGCCGCCCCACGCCAGGTGGCGCCCCAGCGCGTCGAACACCGGCGCGTGGCCGCGGATGATGCGCTCCAGCTTGAACACCGAGGCGGTGGGCGTCGGGCGCAGCCCGTACTTGCGCTCGGCGCGCTTGACCGCCAGCCCCAGCCGGCGCTCCTCGGCCGCGTCGGGCACGTCGGTGACCAGCAGGAAGTCGAACACGTCGCCGTTGAGGATCAGCCGCACCGGGGGGCGCCCGGCGGCCACCGCGCGCTGGTCCTGGTGCTCGATGAACGACACCAGCCGGCGGTCGTAGAAGAAGTCCTCCATCCGCGACCAGCGACCGGTCTCGGGGTCCAGCCCGGGACCGAGGTGCACGTCGCTGACGATCACCACGTCGCGGTCGTCGATCGGCGGCCGGTCCCGGTCCATCGCCCCTCAGCGGCCGGCGCCGGTGAGCAGGTACACCGCGTAGGTCGCCAGCCAGTGCTCTCCACCGTACTCGCCGGTCGAGACGAGGGCCAGCCCCGCCTCGGCGTGGCGCGCCGCGCTGTCCAGGTACACGGCCCGGTGGGGGTGGTCCGCGGGCAGCGCGTCGGCCACGCCGCGCAGGCACCACGCCCGCGAGAGGTTCAGCCCCACCAGGTGGATCAGGTAGCCGTCGGACAGGTCCAGCACCACCGCCGGCTCGCGCAGCGGGGCGAACGAGGGCCCCGCCGGGTCGGGGAAGAACGCCTCCAGCCAGGGTACGAACTCGTCCTGGGGCAGCACCCGCCGCATCAGGTCGGCCTCCTCGAGGCACGGCGACAGGAAGTCGGTGCCCGACGGCTCGTAGTCCGCGGGGCAGGCGCGGTCGTCGAGGTAGTACTCCCGGGCGCGCTGGACCACCACCTGCTCCAGCTGCCTGTCCTCCACCGCGCGGGCGTAGTCCAGGGCGTGGGTCAGGGCGTAGGCGGTGTTGGTGTGGGTCCCGACCCGCACCGGGTAGTTCTGCAGCGGCAGGAACGCGATCAGCCGCTCGACGATCAGGTCCTCCAGCGGGCGCACCGCGGCGGCCCAGCGCCGGGCGTCGGGGTCGTCCCAGGTACGCAGCTCGGCGGCCAGCCGCAGGTACCACGCCCAGCCGTAGGGCCGCTCGAAGGTCTTGTGGTGCGGCTGCTGGAAGTAGGCCAGCTCGGCGGCCAGCACCTCCTCGGTGAGGTGGGGCTCCAGCGCGGCCCGCATCGCCTCGGCCCGCGGGTGGCCGTCCACCTCCTCGAGCTGGCGCACCAGCGCCCAGTGGCCGTGCACCGCCGAGTGCCAGTCGAAGCAGCCGTAGAACGCCGGGTGCAGCGACCGGGGCGCGAGCACCTCGTCGGGGCCGGCCAGCACCTGGCCGGTCTTGTTGGGGTACTCGGTGTCGATGCAGTGCAGCGCCAGGTCGGCGAACAGCACCGCGCTCTCCGACGTCAGCACCGGCATCTCCGGCGGGGGCCCCGCCGGCGCGGCGGCCACGGTGGCCGGCTCGGGTGGGGCCGGCTCCTCGGACGCCGGACACCCCGCGATGCCCCCCAGCAGCAGCGCGATCCAGGCCAGTCGTCTCATCCTCGCTCCCCCTCGTCGCGGTGGCGGATCACCGCCACCACGAAGTTGTGCTCCGAGAACTCCCCCCACGTCGTGCCGCGGAACATCCACTCGCGCCAGCGATCGCCGTGGAACACGTCGCGGCGGATCGCCGCCGTCCCCCACCCCTGGCGATGGCGCCGCAGCACCTGCCCGGCGGCCTCGGCGATGCGCTGCGCCTTGGTCCGCAGCCGCTCCGCGGGGTCCTCGATCCGCCCCCCGTGGCCGCCCAGCAGCAGCGCGGGTTCGAGCTCCGCGACGCGCCGCAGCGAGCGGATCGAGGCGAACGGGTTCTCGTGGCGCATCACCGCCGCGACCCCCGCGTTGACGTACAGGTCGCCGGTGAACACCGTGCCCGTGGACTCGTCGTACAGCGCGGTGTGGGTCGCGCTGTGCCCCGGCGTCGGGACCCGCCGCAGCGTGCGCGCCGCGGTCTCGAGCCGCGCGGGCATCTCGGTGGCGGTGTACGGCGCCGCGCGGCCCCAGTAGTAGCGCCGGTAGCGCGGCAGGCGTTCGGCGCCCTCGGTGTGCTGCCGCGCCGCCTCGCGGAGGTACACCGGGCAGCCGTGGCGCGCGGCGAACACGCCGGCGTTGCCGCTGTGGTCCTCGTGGTGGTGGGTCAGCGCGATCCAGCGCAGCGGCACGCCGGCGTGCTGCGCCAGCGCCAGCGCGCGGACGTGGGGGTAGCCGGTGTCGACCAGCGCGTCGTCCACGCGGTAGTGGGCGCTGGGGAACGCCCGCACCGGGCGGGTGGTGAGCGTCACGCGGGTGATGCCCGGCAGCAGCTCGCGGATCGCGACGGCGGCGCCGCGGCGGCCGGGGATCGCGAAGGGATCGGGGAGCGATCGCAGCATTTCGTCTCGCGCGGCCCGCTCCTCCCGGGTGGGCGAGTCTACCGTACAATCGGCGGCAGTGGATGCCCCACCCCCGAGCCACGAGGCCCCCGCCGGAGCCTTGCCCGCCGCGCTGATCGGCGCGGCCGCGGTGGTCGTCGTCTCCCAGCTGCAGCTCCGTCCGCAGTGGCTCCAGGTGACGCTGACCTGCGCGGTCCTGGCCGCGGCGGCGGTGGCGGTGGCCCCCCGGCAACCGCCGGGGCTCGCCGCCCGCCCGCGCTGGCTGGGGCTGGCCGGGCTCCCGGCGCTGATCGCGGCGATCGCGGCCGGCTCGGCGCTCGCGCTCCACGCGCTGTGGGGCCGCTCGCTGTCGGACCCGGCCCCGCTGACCGCGGCGGGGATCCTGCTGGTCGTGGCCGTACCCTACGCCGAGGAGGCGTTCTTCCGCGGCGCCCTGCTGCGCGCGGCGCCGTCGCGGCTGCTGCCCGCGATGCTGGCCTCGTCGCTGCTGTTCGGCGCCCTGCACTGGCGGCTGGGCCCGGCGATGGTGCTGGTGTTCTTCGGCCTGGCGATGATCGCGGCGGGGCTGGCCTGGACGCTCCGCAGCTGGGCCCTGCCCGCGGTGCTCCACGCCGGGGTCAACGGCCTGGCCACCGCCTACCGCGAGGAGCAGCTGCTGTACGCTATCCTGCCGCTGGCGTGGGCCATCGTGCTGCCGGTGGCCACCCTGCTGGAGCGGAGGACCGACGGTGAGCGGTGATCCCCACGGCAAGCCCAGGGTGCCGCGCCCCGACCTGGTGGAGCGGCGCGGCGACCGCGTCCTGCTGGTGTGGGGCGCCGCCGGCGCCTGGATCGTCGCCGACCGCGAGTTCCACGAGCTCGTCGGCGAGCTCCGCGGCCACCGCACCGCCGTGGAGCTGGTGCAGGTCCTGGCCCGGCGCTGGCGGCGCGATCCGCGGCAGGTGGCCCGCGAGGTGGGCCCCGCGCTGGACGCCCTGCGCGGGATGGGCGTGCTCGACCCCGGCGAGCCCGGCCCCGACCTCGTCGAGATCGCCAACGTCACGATCAACATCACCAACGCCTGCAACCTGCGCTGCACCCACTGCTACAACGACCCCCACGGCGAGCAGGCCAGCGCCGACGAGCTGGTCCGTGCGCTGCTCGGCATCGAGCCGGTGCTGGGCGACGGCGCCACGCTGATCATCCTCGGCGGCGAGCCGCTGCTCGACCTGGACCGCCTCGAGACCCTGGTCCGCGGCACGGAGCGGCTGTTCGCCCACCCGCCGATGGTCTCGACCAACGGCACCCTGGTGGACGCCGCCGCGGCCCGGCGGCTGGCCGCGCTCGGCGTCGACGTGCAGGTCTCGCTGGACGGCCCCGACGCGGCGAGCAACGACCCGGTGCGCGGCGAGGGCAGCTTCGACCGCGCCGTCGCCGGGGTACGCCACCTGCGGGACGCGGGCGTCGACGTCACGCTGTCGATGGTCTACGGCCGCGGCGACGCCGACCGGATGGAGGCCTACGGCGACCTGGCCCTGGCGCTGGGGGCCAGCGAGGTGCGCTTCATCCCGCTGCGGCTGATCGGCCGCGGCGCCGAGCACCCCGAGGCCGCCCCCGATCAGCTCGCGGTGCTCGACCACCTGCTCGCCCTGCTGCAGCGGCGCCCAGAGCTGCGGCCGCTGCTGCGCCGCGACTTCTTCTCGATCACGCGCGAGGTGTGCCGCCTGGGGGGGACCCGGACCCACTGCGGGATCGGCCGCCGGGTGGTGTTCCTCGACGCCGACGGCGGCGTCTACCCCTGTCCCAACCACCGCCTGCCGGCGTTCCGCGTCGGCGACGCGCTGCAGACCCCGCTGGCCGATATCGTGCGCAGCTCGCCGGCGATGCAGGCCGTGCGCGAGACCTACGCCGTGGAGCACTACGAGGGCTGCGCGACCTGCCCGGTCCGGGCGTGGTGCGCGGGGGACTGCCGCGGCGAGGTGCTGGCCGTCCACGGCGACGCCGCCGGGCCCGCCCCCCACTGCGCCGAGATGCGCCAGCTGGTGCCGCGCCTGATGTGGCTGATCGCCGACGACGACCCCCGCTTCGGCGCCCGGGACGAGCGGGGCGCCTTCCTCTGATCCGTGCGCGCCCGGCGGGCTGGTATCGCGCTTGCATCCCCTCCCCTCGACTTGCCAAACACGGGGCGGGGAGCCGCGCGCTCCCCCGGGAGGAATACCGAGATGCAACTGTTCGCTTCGAGCGTGACGCAGGCAGCCGAGACGTTCCTGCACGCGGGGTACATCTCCGCGCAGCCGCCGGCGATGGCGATGGAGTATCCGATGCTGCAGGACACCGCCGACACCGGCTACGCGGTGACCCTCGAGGGCGCCCTGCGGCTGAGCGAGGCCGCCAGCCAGCAGGCCGCCGTGACCGCCGGACCGGTGTGGTTCGAGACGCTGGGCAGCGCGCTGCCCGCCGTCGCCGGCGCGGTGGGCATCGCCGCGCTGGCGTGGTGGGCGATCCGCCACCGGCCGGCGTGGATGCCGCGCCCCGCGCCGGCGCTGGGGACCCTGGCGCTGGCCGTCGGGCTGATGGTCGCCTGCGTGGGCAACCCCTGGGAGGACGTGCCGCCCGAGGACTTCGAGGACCCCGACGCGGCCACCGAGCTGCTGATGCAGGCGCTGGTCGCCGACACGGTCGTGGCCCACCACGGAGACGCCGGGACCGTCACCGGCCTGGGCCAGCTCGACGGCGAGATCGGCCTGCCGGTCGACGAGCTCAGCGACGCCCAGCAGTACGCGATCGACAGCTACGGCCGCGACGGCTGGGGCAACGACTTCGCGTTCACCCACCTCGGCGAGGGCCAGTACGAGCTGACCAGCGCCGGGCCCGACGGCGAGCTGGACACCGACGACGACGTGGTGCTGGCGATCGACGCCACCGAGATCATGCCCGAGCAGCGGACCTACTACCTGCTCGAGCGCGACGGCGACCTGTGGCTGTTCATCCGCAACCCGCCCGCCTCGCTGAGCAACGAGTGGGACAGCGCCGCCGAGGGCGAGGTCGCGTTCGACGACCGGTTCTTCGGCATCCCGCTGACCGAGGAGTTCCTCGGCCAGCACGAGGACAGCTACGGCGAGCTGAGCGGCACCGACTGGGCCACGGCGCTGGCCGAGATCCGGGCGTTCTACGACAGCATGGCCACCGCCGACGACCCCGTCGTCGTCCAGATCTACGACCGCGCGATCGCCAGCTGATCCCCCATCCGCCCGACCGGGCCCTTCCCTCCCCTTCCCCCTCGACCGCCGCCCGGGCACAATGGTCCGCAGGAGGGCCGGACGATGTGGAAGATGTGGCAAGCGTGGGTGCTCGCGGCAGCGCTCCTCGCCCTGACGCTCGGGCTGCCGGCGTGCTCGGGGCAGCTGGTCACCGGGGACGACGACGCCGCGGACGACGACGGCGCCGACGACGACGGCGCCGACGACGACGCCGCGGACGACGACACGGCCGACGACGACGCCGCGGACGACGACGCGGCCGACGACGACGCCGCGGACGACGACGCCGGGGACGACGACACGATCCCACCCCAGCCGGGGTTCTGGTGGGACATCCCCGGCGGCCCGCTGCAGGGCAGCTACCACTTCGACCAGGACGTGTTCTGCGACTACTACGAGGGCTTCCCCGGCGTGTGGGCCGCCGACGACTGGCAGTGGAACGAGATGATCGGCTACACGCTCTACGCCGAGCCGGGTCCGGGCGCCCACGTGACCGAGGCCTACTTCGTGTTGGGCGTGGGCCCGTACTGGTTCGAGACCCAGGCCGGCCCCGACTGCTGGATCGACACCCAGGACGGCTGGCCCAGCCCCAGCGGCTGGTTCGAGTGCCACGGCGTGCACGGCTGGACCGAACAGGGCGGCGAGGCGATCGTCGACGTCGTCGACGGCGTGTTCCGCTGTCCGTGACCCGCGGCAAGGCCCGCCCGCGCAAGCGCTCCCCGCGCAAGGCCGCCCGCCGGCCCCCCCGCCGCCCGGCCCGCGGTGGGTGGCGCCGTCGCCTGCGCCGCGCCGCGCTGGCGCTGCTGCTGATCGCCTTGGCGCTGCCCCCGCTGCAGGTCGCCTCGCTGCGGCTGTTCCCGCCCCCGCTGTCCGGAACCCGCGCCCAGCGCGCCGCCGCCGCCCTCGCCGACGGCGAGCGCCCCCGCCTGCAGCACGACTGGGTCCCGCTTGAGCAGGTCTCCCCCGACCTGGTCCAGGCCGTGCTCGTCGCCGAGGACCAGCGGTTCTGGGTCCACCGCGGCTTCGACCTGCGCGAGGTCGAGGCCGCCGTCGCCGACCACCGCGAGGGCCGCCGCCTGCGCGGCGCCTCGACGCTGTCGATGCAGACCGCCCGGACCGTGTTCCTGTGGCAGGGCGGCGGCTGGTGCCGCAAGGGCCTGGAGGCGTGGTACACCCTGTGGCTCGAGTGGCTGCTGCCCAAGGACCGGATCCTCGAGCTGTACCTCAACGAGGCCGAGTGGGGCCCCGGTGTGTTCGGCGCCGAGGCCGCCGCCCGCCACCACTTCGGCGTCTCCGCCGCCGCGCTGACCGCCGATCAGGCCTGCGCGCTCGCCGCGACCTTGCCCGGGCCCTTCACCCGCGATCCAGCCAACCCGTCGAATTCCATGAAACAGAAGATCCGCTGGATCGAGCGCCAGCTGGACTACCCGCTACCGCGGCCGACCGACGGGCCCTAGTCCCCTGTATCAGGAGTCCGTCACGTTTTTCGACGGCCCTCACGACGTCTGGCTGCGCCGCTCGTCGGTCACATACGTCAGAGTATGCTCCCTCCTCGCGACTTGCCAGCCGCCGCGATTGCTCGCCGACAAACGCAACGGACTCCTGAGACAGGGGACTAGTAGATCCACATCCAGAACGGCACGCCGAGGTAGCTCCCCTCCAGCCCCTGCGTCCCGGGCTCGTTGGGGTTCGCCGCGTCCGCCATCAGCAACCCCATCGCCATCCAGACCTCGACGTTGGCGGTGCTCGGTGGCGCGAAGTAGCCGAAGGTGCCCAGGGCGTCCAGGTCGCCCACGTGGCCCGGCAGCAGCCAGGTGGCCTCCATCGGACCGGAGCCCAGCGAGGACTGGATCGTCGGGCCGACGATGGTGCAGTACTCATCGAACGTGCCGTTGGCCCCGAGCCCGAAGATGTCGTCGGCGAAGTGGGTCCCGCCGAGGGCGGGGTCGGCCGTGATGGCGTCGCAGCTGAGGAAGGCCAGGGGGTTCATGAACCACTGCAGCTCGGTGACGGCGTCGCCCGTATACATGTACCCCTGCACCGCCCCGGCATCGCACGCGCCGGACAGGGTCGTGAGGCTGTTGTGGGTGATCACCTCGTCCAGCTCGTCCCAGAAGTCCGCGCCCTGCGCGGGCCCGGCGGAGTAGGTCGAGTCGAACTCGTGGATCGCGTCGCACAGCACGTTCTGGTTGACGTCGATCAGGTTCCAGGTGAACGTCACGGTGGCGGGACCGCCGCTGGCGCCGCCGGTGGCCTCGAACTGCAGATCGATCGAGAACCCGTACGCCGTCGGATCGCCCCCCTGGCAGTCCTGGTCGATCCCGTCGCCCCAGATCTCGGTGGCGCCCGGGTACACGGTCGGGTCGTTGTCGTCGCAGTCCCCGCCGCACAGCGGGACCCCGTCGCCGTCGGCGTCGGCCTCGTTGGGCGGCAGCGTCCCGTCGCAGTCGGAGTCCTTGCCGTCGCAGATCTCCTGGGCACCGGGGTGCACCGCGGGGTCGTCCATGTCGCAGTCGCCCTCGCAGGCGGTCACGCCGTCGCCGTCCACGTCGACGTCGACGTCCTCGTCGTCGGTGCCGTCGCAGTCGTTGTCGGCCTGGTCGCACTGCTCGGGGGCCCCGGGCCAGGTCAGCGCCTCGGCGTCGTCGCAGTCGCCGGCGCAGATCATCCAGCCGTCGGCGTCGCCGTCCACCTCGTCCGCGGCCGGGCTGCCGTCGCAGTCGGTGTCGATCCCGTCGCAGCCCTCGGGCGCCCCGGGGTGGATCGCCGGATCGCCGTCGTCGCAGTCGTCGCCGGCGGGTCCGCCGTCGTGGGTGTCGCCGTCCACGTCGGTGAGGTCGAACCCGTCGCAGTCCTGGTCGATCCCGTCGTAGGGGATCTCCACCGCGCCGGGGTGGATCGCCGCGCTGGTGTCGTCGCAGTCCGGGTCGCCCTTGCAGCCGTCGTAGCCGTCGAAGTCCAGGTCGCGCAGGTCCCCGTCGAGGCAGTTCTGGTCGATCCCGTCGCAGGGGATCTCGGTGGCCCCGGGATGGATGTCGGGGTCGCCGTCGTCGCAGTCGACGTTCTCGTTCCAGCCGTCGCCGTCGGCGTCCACCGGGCCGGCGTCGTCGTCGCCGCTGTCGTCGTCGCCGCTGTCGTCGTCGCCGCTGTCGTCGTC
>CAZOYV010000138.1:0-1521 GCA_964584075.1 uncultured Rickettsiales bacterium
CAAAAAATGTAATTGTAAGTGCCTGACCCCTCCTCCCCCTCCTCTCTGACCCCTCCTCTGGAACCAATCTCCGCGACGGTGGTCCTAGGTCGTGTAAGGAGGCCCGCCATGAAGACCACCGCCCTCACCGTCGCCCTCTGCCTCGGACTGCTGATCCCCGCCGCCGGCCACGCCGCGCAGGTGGCGAGGGCCGACGAGCCCCGGGTCCAGATCGCGCTGCTGCTGGACACCAGTGGCTCGATGTCCGGGCTGATCGACCAGGCCAAGACCGAGCTGTGGAGCGTCGTCAACGAGTTCGCGCTGGCCGAGCGCGGCGGCGTGCGCCCCGAGGTCGAGGTCGCGCTGTATCACTACGGGACCCCGTCGCTGGGGGCCGAGGGCGGCTACATCAAGCAGCTCGTGCCGCTGACCCAGGACCTCGATCGGGTCTCCGAGGAGCTGTTCGCGCTGACCACCAGCGGTGGCGACGAGTACTGCGGCTGGGTCATCCAGCGCGCCGTCGACGAGCTGCAGTGGAGCCCGGAGAGCAACGACTACAAGGCGATCTTCATCGCCGGCAACGAGGGCTTCGCCCAGGGCTCGGTGGACTACCGCCAGTCGGTCAAGCAGGCCATCGGCCAGGGCATCATCGTCAACACGATCCACTGCGGCGACGAGCAGACCGGCCGCGCCGACCAGTGGGACCAGGGCGCCCGCCTCGCCGACGGCCGCTTCCTGAGCATCGACCACAACCAGGCCGTGGTCGCCATCGCCGCGCCCCAGGACGACGAGATCACGCGGCTGGGGCTGCAGCTCAACGAGACCTACATCGCCTACGGCGCCAAGGGCGGCGAGAGCCGCAAGCGGCAGGCCAAGCAGGAGGAGAACGCGGCCGCGGCCGGCGCCCCGAGCATGGTCGAGCGCCAGGTGGCCAAGGCCAGCGGCAACTACCGCGCCGACTCGTGGGACCTCGTCGACGCCAGCGAGGGCGGCGAGTTCGAGCTCGCCGAGGTCGCGGACGAGGCGCTCCCCGAGGAGATGCGCGGGATGAGCGAGTCCGAGCGCGAGGCCTACGTCGCCGAGAAGGCCGCCCAGCGCGAGAAGATCCAGGCCGAGATCAACCGGCTGAGCGCCGAGCGCAAGGAGTACATCGCCGCCGAGATGGCCAAGCTCGCCGGTGGCGACGAGACCCTCGGCGCCGCGATGAAGACCGCCGTGCGCGAGCAGGCGGCCAGGCGCGACTTCACCTTCGAGGACTGATCGCCCCTCCGGGGGTGTTCGAGCACCGGGTATCCTGAACCCGGAGGTCCCATGCGCCCCCTGCTCCTGCTTCTCCCCACCCTGCTCCTCGCCACGCCCGCGCTGGCCCAGGACTCGTGCACCAAGGACGCGGACTGCGACAGCGGCCACGAGTGCGTCAACGGCCAGTGCCGGGCGGGCGGCCACCGCGACGGCGGCCGGTGCTACTCCGACTCCGAGTGCGCTGGCGGCGTGTGTCGCTCCGGCGTGTGCACCACCGCCGGCGGCCGGTGCTACTCCGAC
>CAZOYV010000138.1:1621-21894 GCA_964584075.1 uncultured Rickettsiales bacterium
TCCGAGTGCCCGGGCGGGGTGTGCCGCTCCGGCCAGTGCACCACCGCCGGCGGCCAGTGCTACTCCGACTCCGAGTGCCCGGGCGGGGTGTGCCGCTCCGGCCAGTGCACCACCGCCGGCGGCCGGTGCTACTCCGACAGCGAGTGCGGCGGCGGGGTCTGTCGCTCCGGCAAGTGCACCACCGCCGGCGGCCAGTGCTACTCCGACTCCGAGTGCGCCGGCGGCGTCTGCCGCTCCGGCAAGTGCACCACCGCCGGGGGGCAGTGCTACTCCGACAGCGAGTGCCCCGGGGGCACCTGCCGCAGCGGACGCTGCACCAGCGAGTAGGGGGGAGACGGCGGGGCGACCCTCGCGGGCCGCCCCGGCCGGATCACTTTGCGAGCAGCTCGAGGCCGAAGGCGGCGATCAGCGGCGCGATCACCAGGGACACGACGCTCATCAGCTTGATCAGGATGTTGAGGCTCGGGCCCGCGGTGTCCTTGAAGGGGTCGCCCACGGTGTCGCCGGTGACGGCGGCCTTGTGCGCGTCGGAGCCCTTGCCGCCGTGCAGCCCACCCTCGATGGCCTTCTTGGCGTTGTCCCAGGAGCCGCCCGCGTTGGCCATGAAGATCGCCATGCAGACGCCGGAGACGGTCACGCCGGCGAGCACGCCGCCGAGCATCTCCTTGCCCAGGATGAAGCCGATCAGCGGCGGGACCAGGACGGCCATCAGCCCGGGGGCGATCATCTCCTTGATCGCGGCCGCGGTGGAGATGTCCACGCACTTGCTGTACTCGGCCTTGGCCTTGCCCTCCATCAGCCCCTTGATCTCGCGGAACTGACGGCGGACCTCCTCGATCATCGCGCCGGCGGCGCGGCCCACGGCCGACATCGCCATCGAGCTGAACAGGAACGGCAGCATCGCGCCGACCAGCAGGCCGGCGGTGACGTTGGGGTTGAGCAGGTCGATGGAGGTGATCCCGGCCTGCTGCTGGAACGCGCTGAACAGCGCCAGGGCGGTCAGCGCGGCGGAGCCGATGGCGAAGCCCTTGCCGATGGCGGCGGTGGTGTTGCCCACGGAGTCGAGCTTGTCGGTGCGCTCGCGCACCTCGGGGGGCAGCTCGGACATCTCGGCGATGCCGCCGGCGTTGTCCGCGATGGGGCCGTAGGCGTCGACCGCCAGCTGGATGCCCGTGGTGGACAGCATGCCCAGCGCGGCGATGGCGATGCCGTACAGGCCGGCGAAGTAGTAGGCGACCACGATGCCCGCGGCGATCAGGATCAGCGGCCACATCGTGGAGCGCATCCCGTTGGCCAGGCCGGAGATGATGTTGGTCGCCGAGCCGGTCAGCGACTGCTTGGCGATCAGCAGCACGGGCTTCTTGTCCAGCGCGCAGTAGTACTCGGTGAGCACGCCGACGGCGACGCCGACGCCCAGGCCGGCGATGGTGGCGATGAACACGCCCAGCGCGGTGTACTCCTTGTCACCGACCGTCCAGCTGTTGGGGAGCATCCACACGATGATCCCGTAGGACGCCAGGACCATCACGCCCGCCGCGCCGAAGGTGCCGATGTTGAGCGCGGCCTGCGGGTTGCCCCCCTCCTTGGTGCGGACGAAGAAGGTGAAGATGATCGACACGATGATGCCGGCGCCGGCCAGCACCATCGGCAGCAGCACGGCGGCGGCCGGATCGGCGCCCGCCTTCTCCAGGGCCCCGTGGAAGCCCCAGCCGAGGACCATCGAGCCGATGATCGAGCCGACGAACGACTCGAACAGGTCGGCGCCCATGCCGGCCACGTCGCCGACGTTGTCGCCCACGTTGTCCGCGATCGTCGCGGGGTTGCGCGGGTCGTCCTCGGGGATCCCGGCCTCGACCTTGCCGACCAGGTCGGCGCCCACGTCGGCGGCCTTGGTGTAGATGCCGCCGCCCACGCGGGCGAACAGCGCGATGGAGGACGCGCCCAGCGAGAAGCCGGTGAGCACGTTGAGGACCTCCATCTGGTTGTCGGGCCAGATCGCGGAGTAGATGATGTACAGGCCGGAGAGGCCCAGCACCGCCAGCCCGACCACGCACATCCCCATCACCGCGCCGCCGTTGAAGGCGATCGCCAGGGCGGGGTTGAGGCCGGTACGGGCCGCGTTGGTGGTGCGGGTGTTGGCCAGGGTCGCGACCTTCATGCCGAAGAACCCGGCGAGGCCGGACGCCAGGGCGCCGCAGATGAACGAGACCGCGATGATCCAGGAGCTGTCCTGGACCTGCTTGGACTCGTTGGCGACGGCCAGCAGGATCGCCACCACCACCACGAAGATCGCCAGCACGGAGTACTCGCGCTTGAGGAACGCCATCGCGCCCTCGGCGATGTGCCCGCCGATCTCCTTCATCTTGTCGGTGCCGATGTCCTTGCCCTTGACCCACATCGCTCGCCAGAGGGCGAACAGCAAGGCCAAGACGGCGCTGCCGGGAATGGCGTAGATGATCCAGTTGTCCACGGCGTCTCCTCCGATTCCTGCGAGGCGTTGTCTGCTTTCCCGTCGACCTTCCGGCGGCGGGTGGATTTCAGCTTCGTACGACCCCCTGCCCGGGGCTGGCGCGGGGGCTTATCACGTGCGCGTGTTCCAATGCAACCCGACGGCTGCGCCCCGCGGCGGGCGGGCACGGGCCTGCAGGGCGGCCGCTCAGGGGTCCGTGAAGATCGGCAGGATCAGGCTGACGTGCCCGTGGCCGTGCAGCCTGCGCACCGCGTGGGAGAGGGTCTCCGGCAGGTAGTGGCCCCACATCTTGACCGGGATCTCGCCGACCCGCACCGAGGGACAGAACGCCACCGCCAGCGCGTACTCGATGATGAACTCGCCGTTCTTGGCGATGCGGCCGGTGTACTGCCGGTTGTAGCGCTGCTCGAGCACACGGTACTCGTGGATGCAGCGGCCCAGCTCCGATTCGAGGAACTCCTCGAAGGTGGTCAGGATCAGCTCGACGCGGAACCGCGGGGAGCCGTCGCGGACGTACTGCACCAGCCCGTCCGGCAGGATCATCGGGTCCAGGCCGCGCTTCGACGCGAACGACCAGTCGATGCGCCGGGACAGCGCCACGAAGTGCTCCTCGGGGGGCAGCTGCAGGTCGATCAGGATGTTGACCGCGTTGTAGTGGCCCCGGTGCTCCTCGCGCTCGACGAACTGCACGTCGGGCGACTGGGCGATGTACTGCTCTGCGGCGGCGAGCTCGTCCTCGTGGCCGATCACCTTGAACCCGATCACGTCGTCGACGTGCAGCGCCTCCCGCGGGATCTCGATCGTCTGGTGCCGGAAGCGCTGGGCCAGCGCCGACTCGGCGAGGGTGAACTCGCGGGACTCCGCCTCCTGGTCGCGGCCGAGGTCGTCGAGCGCCACCCCCAGCACGTGGGCGCGGTCCAGCGCCAGCTCGTGGGCCTTCTCGCGGATCCGCCGGCCCAGGTAGTCGGCCATCCGGCGGCTGACCTTCTCGGCGACCCGCCGCGGGCGCTTGATCCGGTTGGCCCCGACCAGCCGCTCGTCGTCGGTGAAGATCAGCGAGGCGTCGGTGGGCATCCGCGGGAAGAACGCCTCGGGGTTGCGATGGTACGCCTCCATCATCTCGTACTGCCGCGGCGACGGATCGCCGATCGCCTGCAGCGCCCGCTCGCGGACCTCGTGCTTGTAGCGGGTCCGGACGTGGTGCAGCGGCCCGCCGAAGACGTGCTCGTACAGCCCGTTCATGAACTCCCGGGCGGTGGCCACCGAGGCGAGGCCCTCGTACACGAAGACCTCGGTGATCGTGCGCCCGTCGGACGGCAGGGGCGCGTCCTGGAGCCAGCGCACCGAGAGATCGAACAGCCGGTCGCGGTGGACGAAGCCGGTCAGGTACATCGGCCGGGGACCCTCCGCCGCCCCACGGGGGCCGGTCGATCATACCCGACCGGCGAGCGCGGGGTGGGCCACGGCTGGACAGCCCGTGGCGCGCACGATAGAAGCCCCACGGCGGCGTGTGGCGGGGGACACGCGCCGCGGGACACGACGTGAGCGACGCGCGATCCGACACCGCCCCGGGGACGGGGCTCGTCTCCTGGCTCGGCGAGGCCGCCGGCGGCGACTTCGAGGAGCCGGCCGCCGATCCGGCGCGGCGCGCGCGCAAGCTGCAGGTGGTGGTGGCCGCCACGGCGCTGTTCGGGCTGATGCTCGAGATCCTGCTGGCCCGGATGTACCCGTTCTTCCTGGGCGACATCAGCGCCTTCGTCGCGATCCCGGTGGCGACCTTCGGCCTGTCGCTCGGCGCGCTGGTGCTGCACTGGGTCCGCCGCGACGTCTCCGTCCGCGCCCTGCCGCTGCTGGTGCCGCTGTTGCTGGTGGTCACGCTCGCCGCCCTGTTCGGGTTCTTCGCCCTGTTCGACCACGTGTTCAACCTGACCCACCACTGGCGGCAGGACTTCTACGCCGACGCGACCAAGACGGTGGTCCTGACCGGCGTGTTCCTGCCCAGCTTCGCGCTGGTCGGGATCATCCTCAGCACGGCGTTCACCGCCGGGGCACACCACGTCGGGCGGCTGTACGCGCTGGACCTGATCGGCTCGGCGGGGGCGTGCCTCGTGGCGCCCGTGGCGCTCCACTGGCTGGACCTGCCGGTGGTGCTGTGCCTGCTGCTGGCCACCCCGGCGATCGCCGTGATCGCGGTGTTCTCGGCCCGCCGCAGCCAGGCCGTGCTGGCGGTCGTGCCGGCGCTGCTGGTCCTGCTCGGGCTGGCCGCCAACCAGTGGGTCTTCACCGAGCACCCGGACCCCGCGGTGCTGGCCGGCAAGTACGGCCAGGACAGCACGATCACCGAGCTGCGCCACCGCTGGAACGAGATCTCCCGGGTGGCGGTGGTGGAGATCGCGCCACCGGGCGGGGACCCGTTCCACCGCGTGATCCACGACGACGGGATCTCCACCGTCGGCGTCCAGCGCTTCGAGGAGCGCTGGCTGCGCCAGACCCACGAGATGCGCGGCGCCTACGCGCTGCCGTTCCTGCTCGACGAGCCCCCGAAGACCGCGCTGGTGATGTTCGCCGGCTGCGGCCAGGACATGGTCCACCTGTACACCTACGCCCGCGGCGAGCTGGACATCACCGGCGTGGAGATCAACCCGCTGGTCAAGACGATGGTCAGCCGCGGGGCGTGGGACCAGTGGAACCTGGCTGCGTTCTACGACCGGCCCAACGTGGAACTGGTCGCGGCCGAGGGGCGCGGCTTCCTGCAGCGCGACCCGCGCCGCTACGACGTGATCTTCGTGGCCAACAACGGCCCGATGCACGCCACCCGCACCGGCCACACCCGCAAGTTCCTCGACACCTACGAGGCGATCGAGGCGTACCTCGACCACCTGGAGCCCGGCGGCACGATCGTGTTCGCCAGCCAGCCGCGGATCCACAAGGACGAGATCGCCAAGCGGCTGCTCGCCGAGCGGGACGCCGCCCCCTACCCCGAGGCGGTGATGGTGTTCGGGCGCTACGGCTGGGAGGGCAGCCGGGGCATGGACGTCGACACCTGGCTGCTCAAGCCCTCGGGGTTCAGCGCGGGCGAGGTCCGCCGCGTGCGGCGCCACTGCGAGGAGCGCTGGCGGCGCCAGACCCAGTACGTCCCGTTCGACGGCCCGCGCACCGGGCTCGCCCCCCTGATCGAGGCGCCGATCGACCCCGCCGCGTTCGTCCCCGACGACGACCAGCCGTTCGAGCGGCGGGTGGACTTCGCGGACTTCGAGCTGGTCCCCGACCTGTCGCGGCAGGTCCACCCGGTGTTCTACGCGCTGAGCTGGATCAAGGTCTTCACGATGCTGCTGTTCGGCGCGCTCTCGGTCGCGACGATCGCCGCGTTCTACGTCCGCCGCCGGGGCCCGCGCCGGCTGCCGGCGTGGCTCGCCGGGTACTTCCTGGTCACCGGGTTCAGCTACATGTGCGCCCAGATCGGGCTGATGGCCAAGCTCGAGCTGTTCATGGGCAACCCGCTGTACTCGATCGCGGTGGTGCTGGCCTCGTTCCTGCTGTTCAACGGCCTGGGGTCCGCGTTCGTCGACCGCCGCGTCCGGGCCGGTGCGCCGCCGCCCCCGTGGCTGGTGGCGCTGGCCGCGGCGCTGGCGGTGCCGCTGACGCTGCTCGCGATCGAGGGCGTGCTGATGCGGATGCTGGGCCTGCCGCTGGCGGCGCGGATCGTCCTGGCGCTGGTGGCGGTGGCGCCGCTGTCGTTCGTGCTGGGGATGTTCTACCCCACCGGCGTGCGCCTGACCGTCGAGCGCGGCCTGCGCGAGCTGGTGCCGATGACCTTCGGGCTGGCCACGCTGTCGTCGGTGCTGGGCAGCACCTGGGCGATCGTCGCGGTGATCAACCACGGCTTCCGCGACGTGATCCTCCAGGGCGAGGCCGGCTACCTGGCGCTGGTGGTCGTCGCCGGGATCGCCTCGCTGGTGGCCCGCCGGGGCCCGGCGGCAGGCACGAGCTGACCCTCGACGACCCGGGGGGAGGCCGTTACCCTAGCGCGCCGTGGGGGTCGACCTCCAAGTCGCGCTCGACGAGCTGTTCGAGCTGTATCGCATCCGGCTGGCGGACCGCGCGTGGCTGATCGCGGCGCTGTTCGCCGCGCCGCTGATCGCCGGCGCCGCGTGGTGGTCCCTGCGCGGGCGCGTGGGCGCCGCGGGCGGGCCGTCGCGCCCCTCGGGCACGCGCCACAGCATCCAGGCGCTGGTCGTCCGCGACCTGCCGGTGGCGGTGGTGCTGGGCAGCCTGGTGGCCGCGGTGCTGGGGGCGCTGGAGCGCGCCTCGCTGGTCGACGACGCGTTCATCTCGTTCCGCTTCGCGCGCAACTTCGCCGAGGGCCACGGGCTGGTGTGGAACCCCGGCGAACCGGTCGAGGGCTACACCAACTTCCTGTGGACGCTGCTGCTCGGCGTGCTCGACGCGCTGACGCCGATGGGCCCCTCGCACTGGGCACTGGTCCTGGGACCGGTGGTGCTGGCGGCCAACCTGCTGGTGACGTGGCGGCTGGGCCGGCAGCTGGCCCGCCGCGGGGACGCCGCCCCTGGTCTCCACGTCCCGCTCGCGGTGGTCGTTCTGGCGTTCCACACGGTGTTCACCGCCTACGGCACCACCGGGCTCGAGACCGGCTTCGCCTGCCTGTGGGTGCTGCTCGGTGCCACCTTCCTGGTCACCCGCGAGGATCCGCCGGGCGCTGCGCTGGCGGGGGCGATGTGGATCGGGGCGGCGCTGACCCGGCCCGATCACGGCCTGTTCTACGCCGCCGGCGGCCTGGTGCTGCTGTTCTCCCGGGCCCGCGCCGCGTGGCGAGCGCGGGGGGACGGCGCGGCCGGGCTGTGGCGCAGCGCGGGCCGGCACCTGGCGGCGTACGCGGCGCCGTTCGCCGTCTACCTCGGCTACCTGGCGTGGAAGGCCTCGTTCTACGGCGCGCTGCTGCCCAACACCTACTACGCCAAGTCGGCCTACGAGCCCTGGTGGGAACAGGGCGCGCTCTACGCCGCGACGTTCCTGCTGGGCCACCACTTCTGGGTCCTGCTGCTGTGCGGCGCGGCCTCGCTGCTGGTGCGGCCGGCCTCGGAGCGGGTGCGCCGCTTCCAGCTGTTCACCGTGGTCGCGGTGCTGGTCTACGGCGGCTACGTGGTGCGGGTCGGCGGGGACTTCATGTACGGCCGGTTCTTCGTGTCGCTGCTGCCGCTGGTGCTGCTCGGCGTGGAGCTGTGGGTCCACGACCTGGTCGGCCACGGGGTGCGGCGCCGGCGCTGGCCGCTGGAGGGGCTGGCGATCGCCGGCGTGATGCTGGCGACGATCCCGCCGGTCTCGCTGATCCCGCCGCGCGGCGCCGTGTTCGGCATCACCGAGGAGCACACCAGCTACCCGATCCGCTCGTACTTCCCGCTGCGCATCGACCACCCCCACTGGCGGGTCGGGCACTTCTGGCGGGACCACCTGACCGACCGCGGGATCGAGCCGGTGATCGCCACCGGCGGGATCGGGATGGTCGGCTACCACTCCCGCCTCGAGCTGATCGACGTGCGCGGGCTGACCGATCCGGCGGTGGCCCACACCGAGGTCGCGGAGCGGGGCCGCCCGGGCCACGAGAAGGTCCCGCCCGACGGCTACCTCGCCGAGCGCGGGGTGCACTTCGTGCGGATGAAGGCCGAGCAGCACGCGCTGCACCCGCGGCCCTACCGCCGTCTGGCCCGGATCCGCCTGGGCCGGCTCCGCGATCCGTGGCAGATCGTGGTCTACGACCGGGCGCTGATGCAGGAGATCGGGGAGCGGGTCCCGGAGCTGACGTTCACCGACTTCGAGGCCTACCTCGACGACTACATCGCGGGCCTCGACACGCGCTCGCCGGCGGAGGTCGCCGAGGATCTCGCGTGGTTCCGCAGCTACTACTTCGACCACAACGACGACCCGCAGCGGCTCGGGGCGATCGAGACCTGGCTGGCGCGCCACCGCGCTGGCCGGACCGCCCCCGTCAGTGGAGCTCGATCCGGTACCAGCCCCCCTCCTCCCGCTGCCAGGTGACGCCGCCGCGCTGCAGGTAGGGCTCCCACTCCTCGCGGGCCCGCTCGGGGCTGGCCGGGACCGGCTGGTACTCCACCAGCGCGTTGTCGGTGACGATCGGCCGCAGCTCCAGCGAGGCCAGCGCGCCGTCCTCGAAGGTCGTCCGCGCGATCAGGCTGCAGCGGTTGTGGGGCGAGGCCTGGCCGTAGTTGCCCCGCGAGCCGAACACGCCGTTGCCCAGGCTGTAGACCACCGGGACCCCGTCGATCACGCTCACCTTCTGCGTGCGGTGCGCCCCGGCGCCCAGGATCAGGTCCACCCCGGCGGCGACGAGCTGCCGCGCGTACCGGTCCTGCTCGGGCGTCGAGTCCCGGTAGTTGACGCCCCAGTGCAGCAGCAGCACCACCACGTCGGCGCGGCGGCGGGCGGCGCGCACGTCCTCGGCGATCAGGCCGACGTCCAGCTCGTAGACCCCGGGCTGCTCTTCTCCGGCGTAGATCTGGCGCTTGCGGTAGGCCGCGCTGGAGGCGAACGCCCCCAGCACCGCCACGCGGGTGTGCCCCGCGTCGAGGATCACCGGGCGCCGGGCCTCCTCGCGGTCCTCGCCGGCGCCGACGCACGCGATCCCGGCCTGGTGTAGGTGCAGCCGCGTCTCGGCCAGCCCGCCGGGCCCCTGGTCCATGGCGTGGTTGTTGGCCAGGCTGACCAGCGTGAAGCCCTCTGCCGACAGCGCGTCGAGGAACGTCGGCGGCATCCGGTGCTTGCCACCCTCGAAGTAGGGCGGCCGGGTCTCCTGGACCGCCACCGGGGTCTCGAGGTTGGCGATCAGCGCGTCGCCGGCGAGGTGCTCGCGGAGGTGCTCGAAGGCGTAGCCTCCACCCTGCTCGACCAGGGTCTGCTCCGCGGCCTCGCCCAGGTTGGTGTCGCCCATCCCGATCAGCACCAAGCGGTCCGGGTCCTCGCAGGCCACGCGCACGACGTCGTCGTGGGCCAGGGTCGCCGACAGCCGCGGCAGCGCCCAGCCGGACGCCGCCACCGCCAGCGCCACCAGCACCAGCAGCGCATCCCAGCGGGGCGCGAACCGCGGGCGATCGGCCACGGCGCTAGCCCCCCTCTCCCACGAGCCACGCCGGCGGGGCGTCGTCCGGCAACCGCCGCAGGTCCATCAGCGAGGCGATGAACTCCCCGTCCTCGCCGGCGCGGTGGGGGTTGACGAACTCCCACACGATCTCGCCCTCGGGGGTGACCTCGAAGGCCCGGCCGTTGTCCGACTCGACGATCAGCGTGTTGCCCCCCGGCAGGCGCTGGGCGTTGCCGCAGGTGTGGCTGTAGAACGGCCGCTCGGCGGTGCCCTCGTAGTGCCACACCGGGTCCTGGGGTGCGCGCAGGTCGAACTCCAGGACCCGCGAGCGCCCCGGGCGACCGCGGTTGTCGAAGATCAGCAGGTGCCCCCCGGGCAGCAGCTGCGGATCGTGGGGACGGTGCCAGTCGCGGCGCAGGGTCCACACCACCTCGCGCGCGTCGGGGTCGATCACGGCCAGGCGGTCGAGCTTGTAGCTGCAGATCAGGTAGCGCCCGGCGGCGAGCACCGGCCGGACCCCGGCCGCGCTGCCGTCGAGGACCCGCAGCGCGTTGGTGTGCAGCAGGTCGAGGTCCTCCTTGTCGCCCAGCCCGGCCAGGACCCGCCGGTGGCGCTCGCTGTTCTCGAAGCACTCCAGCAGCGACAGCCGCGAGCGCTCGGTGCCGTCGGGCTCGAGCAGGGTCACGAAGTCCTCGAGCACCGGCCGCTCGGGATGGATCCGCGGCAGCACGTGGGCCTCGCGGGTCAGCACCGCGATGGTCCCGTCGGGCAGCACCTGCAGGTCGTGGTGGGCCCGGTTGGGGACCGCCCACAGCACGCGGGAGTCCTCGTCGAGCTTGACGATCCCGAGGCCCTCGTAGATCGCCAGCAGATCGCCGTTGTCGAACAGGTGGACCCGCCGCCAGTACTGGGTGTCCGGCTGCGACCGCGACGTCGGGTAGTCGGGCCAGATCGACCAGAAGTCCGCCGACCACTCGTGGAGCACGCGCCCGTCCATGTCCATCAGCTGCGCGACCTGCGCGTGCCCCGAGGTCAACAGCTGCAGCCCGGCGTGGGCCCGGTCGCGGTCGTGGACGGTGACGCCGCTGCGCTCCGGCGGCGGCGAAGAGCCGGTGGCGTAGCCGATCGCCTCGAGCCGCTCGACCTGCTCCCGCTGCACTGCGCTGAGGTCGGCGTCGTGGGCGTGGGTCCGGTAGCCGCGCCAGCGACCGTCGACCTCGCCGCGCTGCTCCTGGACCGCCACGACGCGCTCGAGTTCGGCGTCCTCGTTGCCCGTGGCGACGGCCTCCCCGCCGGCGGCCGTCGCGGTGGCGGACTTGCCGCGCGGACCCGCACCCGGCTCCGGCTCCGGTGCAGGACGGCAGGACGCCAGCAGCGGCAGCGCCAGCAGCAGCCCCGCGGCCAGCACCCGGGCCAGGCGCCCCCCCGGGCGACCACGGCTCACGGCAGCGCGACCCGGTACCAGCCGTCCTCCTGGCGCTCGAACTCGACCCCGGCGAGGCGCGGCTCGAACTCCTTGCGGGCGTGCCTGGCGCCCGGCGGCCGCGGCTGGTACTCGACCCGGGGGTTGTTGGTCCGCAGCGGCAGCAGCTCCAGCGCGTCCAGCGCCCCGTCGCGGAACCCGTAGCGGGCCACGCAGCTGAGTTTCATGTCGGGGGACTTGCGGTCGTAGGCCATGGGGTCGCCGGTGGTCAGGTTGCCCACGTTGTAGACCACCGGGACGCCCTCGATCAGCTCCAGCTGCTGGGCGCGGTGGGCGCCGCTGCCGTGGATCAGGTCGACGCCCGCCTCGACGGCCATCTCGGCCAGCGCCCGCTGGCGCCCGGCGACGTCGTCGTACGGGAGGCCCCAGTGCACGCTCAGCACCACGACGTCCGCGACCTGCTTCAGGCGCGCCACGTCCTCGGTCAGCGCGGCCTTGTCCAGCGGGTTGATCCCGGCCCGATCCTCGGTGGCGTAGTACCCCATCTCGCGGAACGTGTTGGCCTTGGGGAACGCCCCGATCACCGCCACGCGGGTGTGGCCGCCGTCGAGGATCACCGCGCGCCGGGCCGCCCGGGCGTCCGGGCCGGCGCCGACCCACGCGATGCCGCGCTGCCGTAGCTGTTCGGTCGTCTCCACCAGCCCCTCGTGGCCCTGGTCCATGCTGTGGTCGTTGGCCAGGCTGACCAGCGTGAACCCCGCGTCGGCCAGGGCGTCGAGGTGGCGCGGCCGCATCCGGTGCGGGTTGTCGCGCAGCGACGCGTCGGCGCGCTCGGCCACCACCGGCGCCTCGAGGTTGGCCATCAGGGCGTCGCCGGCCAGGGCCGCGGAGAGGTTCTCGAAGGCGTAGCCGACGCCGTGCTCGTTCATCAGCGGCACCAGCCGTCCCGAGAGGTCGACGTCGCCGGCGCCGACGAGCACGAGCCGGTCGGGATCGGCGGTCTGCACCTCGATCACCAGGTCGTCGTCCGGGTCCGGCGAGCGGGTCCACAGCTTCCACGCCGCGACCGCCACGAGCAGCACGCCGATCACGACGAGCACGTCCCAGCGGAGCTGGAGGGAGCTGCGATCGGTCATTTCTCGGTCTCGGGTTCGGGTTCGTTCTCGATCTCGTTCTCGCTGTCGATCTCGTCGTCGATCTCGCTCTCGCTCTCGTTCTCGATCTCGCTGTCGATCTCGTCGTCGATCTCGCTCTCGATCTCGTTCTCCGGCTTGGGGGCGAGCTCGGGTGTCGCGGGAGCTGGAGCGGCCACGGGCGGCCCCCCTGCCGTCGCCGCCAGCCAGGTCCAGCGCGGGGGCCCGAAGGCCCGCACGGCCAGCACGCCCAGGAAGAACACCAGCAGCATCGTGTTGGCCCAGACGTAGATCGCCCAGCCCTCCGAGCCCTTGACCGGGTCGGCGTACACGGCCCACACCAGCACCAGCAGCGAGGCGTCGATCGCCAGCTGCGAGGTGGTCCGCGGCTGCCACGGCCGGCCGCCCCGCAGCGGCGGCGCCCGCGCGCCCACGCCGAGCAGCAGCAGCAGCAGGAAGATCGGCCCGTAGTAGCGGCTGATCACCACCCCGACGAACACCAGGATCGAGGACAGCAGCAGCCCGTCGTGCTCGTCGGCGCGGGCGATCGCGAGCAGCACCAGCAGGCACAGCACCACCTGCGTGCCGCGGAAGATCACCTTGTTGTTCTTCAGGTTGCGCTTGTTGTTCTTCTTGCGCGCCTCGCGCTCCAGCCCGCCCGCGATGTCCAGGGTGAACATGTGCTCGAGCCCCAGCCGCCGCGAGCCGTAGACGTGGCTCGACGAGTGGTGCGCGATGTTGCCGGCGAACATCTTCCACACGCCGAAGCCGTGGTCGGTGCGCAGCCCGGAGGCGAGGAACAGCACCAGCATCGTCGCCATCGCGCCGAGCAGCACGTCGCGGGACATCCGGGGCAGCTCGCGGCGCCGGATCAGCGAGATCGCGGCGTGGATCACCGGCCCGGCGAGCAGCAGCACCGGGAACACCCGCACCATCGCCGCGTAGCCGAGGGCCACCCCCGCGGCCTTGGGCTTCTGCAGCCGCCACAGCGACACCCCGATCCAGGTGGCGGCGAACCAGTCCAGCACGTACATCTGGCCCATCACCCGGGCCGGGTTGCCGAACCACAGGTAGAACGCCGCGGCCACCAGCACCGAGCGGTTCCAGCCGTAGGCGTGGACCGAGACGCCGAACGCGATCAGCATCACGATCACGTCCAGCAGCACCAGGAACGTCTGCCCGGGCATGTTGCGGATGCTGATCGCGTTGGTCAGCGTCTGGCCGAACAGGTTCCACGCCGGCGTGGCGTTGTAGCCGCGATCGCGCAGCACCCCCCACCAGTAGTCGCCCTTGCGCTGCTTGACGATGTAGTCCAGGTCCGCGGTGAACTCCTCCCAGCGCTCGTCGCTCCACGCCGGGTCGCGGGGCTCGGACTTGAGCCGCCTGCTCGACTTGTTCTTGTACGTCTCCAGGTCGCGGATCGTGTCGAGCTCGGCGAAGCGGTTGCGGTTCTGGTGGTCGGCCTTGACCGCCTCCTCGTACAGCTTGGTGTAGCCCAGCTCGTCGAAGTACTTGGCACCGAGGTAGTAGTGGAACAGCCCCCAGACGTACATCTGGCGGGGTTCTCCGAGGTGCGACGCCTGCCGGCTGGACTGGACCCAGAACCCGGCCACGAGGATCACCGTCAGGCCCAGCCCGATCCAGACCCGCAGCCGCATGTCGCGCGCCGCGCGCCCCCACCCGAGCAGGGCCAGGCCGGCCAGCGCGATGACCAGCAGCTCCCGGCGGTAGCCGTCGTTGTCCAGCGGGCCGATGTGCAGGCCGAGGACCACGAACACCACGACGCCGACGATCCCGAGCAGCAGCGGGGGCAGCCCCTGGAGCAGCACCGCGCGCCACGTCAGGCCGTGCCGGCGGGGGTCGTACCAGGGGTGGGAGGGCGCACTCACGATGGCGCGGATTGTACCGTGGCAGCCGGCCGGGGGCACAAGGCCCGAAAGATCGTTGCGCCAAACCACACGAAATCGGTTGGATCGATGGGTTCCGCTGGGACCGGCCCGTGGATTCCGATATTCTGGCAGTGGACCCGGATTGGGAGTCAGGGATGGGTGTGTCCTACTGGTATCGGCCCTGGACCGTGGCCGCGGCGGCGGGGGCGCTGCTCGCGGCGGGGTGCGGCGAGCTCGCGGACCCCGACACGGACCAGGAGGCCCTGGTCGACAGCGACGGCGACGGCCTGTACGACAGCTTCGAGGACCAGATCGGGACCGATCCGACCCTCGAGGACTCCGACGAGGACGGCTACCTCGACGGGGACGAGTGGTACGCCTTCAGCGATCCCCTCGACCTCGAGGACTACGAGTACCTCGACGGGGAGGACAACGTGGTGTGGCCCCACCACGCCTACCCCGCGGAGCTCGCCGGCACGGGCACCGAGTTCGGCGAGGTCGCGGCCCAGTTCTCGCTGCCCGACTACTGGGTCCAGCAGGTCAACCTGTACAGCTTCTACGGCAACGTGATCCAGATCGTCAGCACGGCCGACTCGTGAGGCAGCTGCGCGACCTTCGCCAGTTCGGCGGAGAGCCAGTACCAGGGGCTGAAGGACGAGGGCTTCCTCACGATCGTGCTGCTGGTGGACGGCTACCAGGGCGCGGTCAACGGCTACGTCGACTACTACGGGCTGACGATGCCGGTGCTCAACGACGAGACGATGGCGGCCTCGCAGGCCCTGGGGGTCGGCTACGACATCCCCTACTACGTGCTCGTCGGCCGCGACATGACGATCCGCTCCACGGGCGGCAGCCCGGCCCCCGCGAACATCCTGCAGGAGGCGCTGGACGAGGCGTGGCCGGACGTCGACCGCCCGCTGCAGCCCGACGAGATCGCCCCCGAGGACCTGGACGGCGACGACGGGTCGCTGCCCGAGGGCACCAGCCCGTTCAGCGCCAGCGCGAGCCCGACCTGGGAGCAGGGCAACGCGTGCCACCTCGCCCCCGGGAGGACGTCGCCCGCCGCGGCCGCCCTGCTGCTGCCCCTGCTCGCACTGGTCCTGCGCCGTCGCTGACGACGGCCCCGCCTCGATCGCTCCGCTACAGGATGTTCTGCTCGACCAGCGCGGGGTGCGGCCGCGTGAAGCACACCCCGATCAGGACGTTGCCCTTGCTGGCCTGGATCGTCCGGCGCCACGCCACCCGGCCGAGGATCTTCTTGGCCGGCTTGTACAGCTGGACCAGCACCGGGTCGCCGCGGCGGGCCCACGAGGGCAGCGGGCCGCAGCACACGCCCCCCGCCGAGATGTCGACGGCCTTGCAGTGGAACTCCCGGCCGTTGATCGTGACCCGCAGGATCCCCTGGTAGGACCGGCGCCGGTGGGTGCGGCGCTCCTCGAACGAGGCACCCTCGAGCTCCGCCTCGGACGGCGGCAGCGTGGGATCGCCGGCACTCGCCGGATCGTTCGACAACAGCGAGGCGATGTTGGCTGGCCCCCCGGACTTGATCGTCATCCCGTCGTCCCCATCGCGCTGGTTCCCCCCACCGGTGGTCATGTCTCCCCCGGATCGATTGTACCGCACCGGCCGGCTGGAATCCGGGAAATCTCGGCACCGGATCCCGGCCCGGGCGATCCGACCGCACCCCACCCGTCGAGGCGAATCTACGGGATTTTCGGTTTTTGTGGAAGCCCGCCGTGTCGCCCCTGCGGTCGACGGATCACCGACCCCAGCTCGCGGGCGACGCCTGCAGCGTGAACGCCAGCGTGCCGCCGCCGGCGAGGTCGGCATGGTCCAGCACCGCGTCCGGGAGCGGCGCGCCGTCGAGGGTCAGCGCCTGGACGTAGATGCCGTCGCCGTCGGCGGTGATCACCAGGTCGCCGGCGTCGCGGTGGAGCGTGGCCCGCGGGAACCGCGGGGTGCCGACCCAGTACGCGGTCGTCCCGGCCACCGGGTAGAACCCCAGCGCCGAGAACACGTACCACGCCGACAGCGTCCCGCAGTCGTCGTTGCCCGCCATCCCGTCGGGGCCGGTGCCGTAGTTGAAGTCGGCGACCTGCCGCACCCACTGCTGGGCCAGGTCCGGCCGCCCCCACGCCGAGAACAGGTACGGCGCGTGGATGTCGGGCTCGTTGCCGTGCCAGTAGTACGGCGGCGGCACCAGGGCGTCCTCGTACTGGTCGTGCCACGCCACGGTGAGCGCCATCAGCTCCTCGAGCCGGGCCACCGCCGCCTCGGGCCCGCCGAGCAGCGCGGCCAGCCCGTCGGGGTCGTGCTGCACGTGCCACAGGTACTGCCACGCGGTGGCCTCGGTCAGGTCGTCGCCGAACACCTCGGGGTCGAAGTCGGGACTCCACGCGCCGGCCGCGTCCCGGCCCTGGAAGAAGCCGGTCTCGGGGTTGAACACGTTGGCGTAGGAGCCTGCCTGGGCGAACAGCTCGCCGGCGTCGTCGGCGAGGCCCAGCGCGTCGGCGAGCAGGGCCACGGCGTGGTCGTTGTAGGCGTACTCCAGGGTCCGCGAGGTGGCGTCGCCGCACTGGTCGTAGGGGCAGTAGCCCAGCGCCAGGTAGTCCTCGATGCAGCCGCGGCTCCCGTGCTCGACGGGTCCGGTGGCGTGGGCCCACATCTCGTCGTAGAGCGCGTCGACGTCGTAGCCGCGCATGCCCTTGAGGTACGACTCGGCGATGATCTGGTCCGCGGGGGTGCCGATCATCGAGCCGGTGTCGCCGGTGGCCAGCGCCCACTTGGGGAGCCCGCCGCCGTACTGCAGCATGCTCTCCAGCGATCGCAGCACGTCCTCCTGGCGCTCCGGCGCGATCAGGATCAGCAGCGGGTGCTGGGTGCGGAACGTGTCCCACATCGACAGGTCGGTGTAGTAGGTCCAGCCGTCGGCGAAGTGCACGTCGCCGTCGAAGCCCAGGTAGTCGCCGCCGTCCTCGGTCCAGGTCGTGGGCATCATCAGCGCGTGGTACAGGGCGGTGTAGAAGATCTCGAGCTCGTCCGCGGTCCCGCCCTCGAGCTCGATCACCGACAGCTCGGCGTCCCAGGTGTCCCGCGCCCACTGGCGCACGTCGTCGAGGCCCCAGGTGTCCGGGATCTCGGCGTCGAGGTGGGCCTCGGCGTGCTCCAGATCGATCACCGACAGCCCGGTCCGCACCTCGATCTGCTCGCCGGCCTCGGTCTCGAACTGGAACCAGGCGCCGATGTCGTCGCCCTGCTCCACCCCGCTGCCGGGCTCCACCGACAGCTGGTCCCCGCTGAACGTGCCCCACGACGCCGGGGTCCGCGAGAACCGCGACACGAAGTAGACGTCGACGCCCCCGACGCGGTTGGTGAACTCGCCGACGTTGTGCAGGTGGCCGCGGATCTCGGCGTGGTCGGGGTCGACGTGGACCTCGGCGTCGTCGACGAACCCCTGCCCCAGCGCGTAGGCCAGGTCGAGGATCACCGTGGCGTCGTCCGCGGCGGGGAACGTGTAGCGCTGGATCCCGGCGTGCACCGTGGCGCTGAGCTCGACGCGGACGCCGGTGTCGTCCAGCGTCACGGCGTAGTACCCGGCCTCGGCGACCTCGTCCTCGTGGCCGAACGCCTGGCGGGCGCCGCCGTCGGCGGTCTTGGCCGCGTCGATCCCCAGCGTCGGCATGAACGAGACGTTGCCGTAGTCGGTCACGCCGGTGCCGTGCAGGTGCAGGTGCGAGAACCCCTCGATGTGGGTGTCCTCGTACCAGTAGCCCGCGCAGTGCATCACCGGCAGCGCGATGCCGTCCAGCGAGGTGTCGGGGCCCAGCCGCACGAAGCCGAACGGCGCGGTGGCGCCGGGGAACGCCGCGGCGATGGCGAAGCCGAGGCCGCCCGAGCCGATCAGCGGGTCGACGTGCTCGACCGGGTCGAGGGGCTCGGGATCGGGGTCGGGCGGGGGCGGATCGGGATCGGGGGTGGGGCAGGCCAGCAGCGCGGCGACGAGCAGAAGCGGCAGGAATCGTCTCACCACGCCTCCCCGCTCAGCTCGCCAGCCAGGTCAGGATGCCGGCCAGCAGCGCGTCGCGGCTGGCCTGGCTGTCGATCGCCTCGAAGCCGAACGCGAGGTACACGACCTTGCCCGTCCCGTGCAGCGCGCGCACCGCGGCGCCGTCGCCGTTGGCGTACTCCAGGAACACGTCGGCGTCGGGGCCCGCGGGCGAGATGCTGCTGGGGTAGTCCTGGTTGTCGGCGCCGTCGCCGCCCTGGATGTCGAAGGCCAGCCCGTCGCCGATGGGATCGGACGCCACCCCGGCGACGGTGTGGGAGCCCGACACGTCGTCGACGTAGGTGGCGTGCAGGTTGGCCTCGTACCAGGCCGGGCTGTCCGAGTACCAGCTGCCCGGATCGCACTGGTCCCAGCCGATGTCCTGGCCGCTGATCAACAGCTTGCCGCCGCCGTCGAGGTAGGCGGCGAGGTGCTGCTGCTCGACCTCGTAGAAGTGGGGGAACTCCCAGCCGGCGTTCCAGATCACCGCCTCGAAGCGGTCGAGATCGACGGTGTCGAACCCGATCTCGCTGCGCCAGATCACGTAGGTCCCGCCGGAGCTGTCCAGGGAGTCGGTGACGTACGACTCGTAGTCCTCGCCGCCGTCGGCGTCGACCACCAGGTACTGCGGGCCGTAGGTCAGCACCGTCACCGGCATCTCCTGGGCCGCGTCGGCGTCCCCGGGGGGCTGCACGTGCAGCACCAGCGGGATCCAGCCCTCGTTGCCCGCCGGGTCGGCGTCGACGACGATCTCGACCCCCTCGCCGGGAGACAGCGTGACCGACTCCACCCCGGTGGCGGCGTTGCCGTCCAGCGTCCACGCCAGCGACCAGCCCTGGGGCGCCGTCCCCTGCAGCTGCACCTCGAGGTCGGCGTCGGCGCGCCCCGAGTTCTCCAGCCGCGCCGTGAAGCTCGCCGTCTCGCTGGGCTCGATGATCATCCCCTCGGGCACGCTCTCGACGATGCGGAACGACGGCTCCGGCGGCGCCTCGCTGGTGGCCGCCTGGAGCACCTCCTGGGTGGCGTCGTCCTGGACCCAGCAGACCACCGCGACCTGGTCGGCCTCGGCGTGCTCCGCGGGCAGTGAAAAGTCGAACGAGTGGCTCTCGTCGGAGCCCGCGCCCACCGTCAGCGCGGTGCCCGCCCCGTCGGGCAGGAAGTGGGTCACCGTGTCGTGGAACTCGGTCTCGCCGTTGGACCCCACCGCCGAGGGGAACTCCAGGAAGATCTGCGTGGCCACCGCCCGCAGCACCACGTCCTTCGACCCGCTCAGCTCGTCGGTGGCCACCACCCGGCAGCGGCCGCGGTACTCGCCGCCGCCCAGATCCTCCACCGCCGCGGTGAGGTCCACCTCCAGCGGCACGTCGAAGTAGGTCGCGATGTCCGAGAAGTAGTTCCCGCCGTGCCAGGTGATCGGGTACAGCCCGTCGACGACCACGTAGGGCACCCCGGTGACCGCGTAGTAGTCGATGCGGGAGTCGCAGTCGGTGGGGTTGAGCTGGTACCACGGGTCCTGGTCGCTGGGCCAGTCGGCGTGGACCTTGACCCCGATCACGTTGCCCGCCCCGACCCCCTCGAGGAACGCGTCGTAGAATGGGTTGTTCTCCGCGCACGGCCCGCAGCCCGTGTTGGTGAACTCCTCGAACAGCAGCCGCTTGATCCCGTCGGGCTCGGCGGCGTCGTCGTCCCCGGCGTCGTCGTCCGCCCCGTCGTCGTCCGCCCCGTCGTCGTCCCCGGCGTCGTCGTCCCCGGCGTCGTCGTCCGAGGCGTCGTCGTCGTCCCCGGCCGGACACCCCAGGGACAGGGCCGGGCCACACAGCAGCACCAGCAGCAACCAGGCAGATCGGGTCATCGAGCGCTCCTCCATGGCGGTATTCGACCGGAACGCTGGACAAGATAGCCGAGAATCCGCCCGCGGACACGGGCAGAACCGAGCGCCGCACCGCCGAGGTCGCTCCGCGGCCGACCCGCGGGCCGGCGGCAGGGATGTCGGACTCCCAGGCGCAACCCTCGTCGGTCGGACCATCGGGGCGTGGCTGCCTCCCGTGCCCGGAATTGCCGCGCGGGACGGCAATTCGTGGATGGCGACGCCTCCCGTGCCCGGAATTGCCGCGCGGGACGGCAATTCGTGCGTGAGGATGCCCCCCGGCTTCCGCAGTCATAGGCTCACATCGCCGATTTCTCGCGGCACAAACCCAA
>CAZOYV010000139.1:0-21891 GCA_964584075.1 uncultured Rickettsiales bacterium
CGCGTCGTCGCAGTCGGTGTGATCGGCCACGTAGCCGGTGGGCGGCGCGCAGTCGACGACCGGCGTGCCGTTGCTGTCGCCGTACCCGTCGCCGTCGGCGTCCGGGTAGTAGTCGGTGGTGGCGATCCCGTCGTCGATCTGCCCGTTGCAGTCGTCGTCGACCCCGTTGCAGATCTCGGTCGCCGCGGGGTTGACGGCGGCGTCGCCGTCGTCGCAGTCCGCCACCGGGGTGTCGCAGCTGGTGTAGCCGTCGCCGTCGACGTCGAAGTCCTCGTCGACGTCGGTGTCGCAGTCGTCGTCGACCCCGTTGCAGGCCTCGGCGGCGCCCGGGTACACGGCCGCCACGGCGTCGTCGCAGTCGGTGCTGTCGGCCACCATCCCGGTGGGCTGGTCGCAGGTCACGGTCGAGACCGCCGCGTCGCCGTAGCCGTCCCCGTCGCCGTCCTGGTACCAGGTGGTCGCGTCGATCGCGTCGTCCTCGTCGACGGTGCCGTCGCAGTCGTTGTCGACGGTGTCGCAGACCTCGTCCGCGGCGGGGTTGATCGCGGCGTCGCCGTCGTCGCAGTCGCCGTCGTTGTCCACGTGGCCGCCGGGCGGTGCGCAGTCGTGGACCGCCTGCGCGGTCTCGTCGCCGTACCCGTCGCCGTCGCCGTCGGGCCAGTAGTCGGCGAAGGTCACGCCGTCGTCGATCGAGCCGTCGCAGTCGTCGTCGACCCCGTTGCAGACCTCGGTCGCCAGCGGGTGGACCGCCGCGTCGCCGTCGTCGCAGTCACCGTCGTTGTCCACGTAGCCGCCGGGCGCCGCGCAGTCGTGGATCGGCACGCCGAGCTCGTCGCCGTATCCGTCGCCGTCCGCGTCCGGCCAGTAGTCCGCGGTGGGCAGGTTCTCGTCGATCGCGAGGTCGCAGTCGTCGTCGATCCCGTTGCACACCTCCTGGGCCACCGGGTTGATCGCCGGATCGGTCTCGTCGCAGTCCCCCATGCACGCGGAGTAGTTGTCCCCGTCCTGGTCGAACTCGTTGAGGTCGTCGACCCCGTCGCAGTCGTTGTCCGCGATGCCGTCGCACAGCTGCGGGGCGCCGGGGTACACCGTGGCGGCGCCGTCGTCGCAGTCGGCGTCCTCGCCGTCGAGGTCCCCGGGGTCGGCGGGATCGCAGCCGTCGAAGCCGTCCCCGTCGCCGTCCTCGGCGTCCGGCGTCCCTGCGTCGCAGTCGTCGTCGATCCCGTTGCAGGCGACCTCGGCGGCGGCCGGGTTCACCGCCGCGTCGCCGTCGTCGCAGTCCCCCTCGCACACCGACCAGCCGTCGCCGTCGCCGTCGACGTACTCCACCGGTACCTGGGCGATCGCCAGGTTGATCCACTGGTTGTAGTGCGCCACCGACTGCTCGAGCTGGAAGGCGACGTCGCCGTCGGAGAGGAAGCCGCTGATGTCGTACAGCTCGTCGTCCAGCCGGCCGTCGCCCGGCGGGCCGTTGGCCACCACGTCGCCGTCGGCTCCCACCGGGGCGCCGACGTACGGCAGGTCCGCGCCGCCGAAGCTGCCCACCGTCCACAGCGCGTTCCACCAGCTGTCGGTGACCCCGTCGTCCGACCCGCCGGCGCTGGCGGTCAGCTCGACGCCGTCGACGTACAGGTGGTTGTCCTGCTCGCCGTCGGTCTCGTGCTGGAACGAGACCGCCACGACCACCTCCTCGCCCAGGTCGATCTCGTACGCGCAGGGGATCGTCACGTCGATCAGCGAGGAGTTGCTGCCGTCCAGCACGCCGTCCATCACCACCACCGCCCGCGGGGGCACAGAGGGGTGCTCGTAGACCGCGACGATCGCGTGGCCGTCCAGGCTGGTGTGCCTCGCCGTGCCGTCGCTACCGGGCATGTCGCCCCACTCGTCGACGCCGAAGGTCAGCGTGTCACCGGGGACCGCGGCGCGCACCGCGGCGACCTCGGCGGTGACGTCCCAGCGGTACAGCCCGCGGTTGCCGGTGTCGTCCAGCGGTGGATCGGTGAGGTCCAGGTCCATCCCGTCGAGGCGCACGTAGGGCAGCGGGGTGGGGTCGTAGTCGTAGCCGAGGGTCACGCTGTCGTAGCTGTCCTTGTAGGTCGTGTAGAACCACGCCTGCACGATCGTGGCCCCGTCGGGGATCCGCAGGGTGATCGTCCCGCTCGCCGGGTTCGTGTGGGAGATATCCCCCCAGCCGTCGACGGCGACGCCGACGTCGCCGATCACGGACAGGGACTCGGTCAGCTGGGCCCGGGCCGGGCCGGCGGACAGGATCGTCAGGAACAGCGCCACCGCGGCGCACCGCACGCAAGCCTTGGACATCGTCGCACTCCCCTCGGGCCCCTGGGATCGGGCCTCGCAGGGGCACCACGATAGAGCAACGCGCGGGGAACGCAACCGCCGTACGCCGCGTCGCTGCGATCAGAGCGGGTGGGCCAGGACCTGCCCCCCGGCCCGGGCCACCGCGGCCTCGCCGGCACCGGTGAGCCGCACCGCGCCGTCGCGATCCTCGACCAGACCGTCGGCAGCCAGCCGCGCCACCGCCCGCCGCAGCCGGGCCTCGGGCCAGCCGAAGCGGCGGCCCAGCGTGGCCAGCGGCACCGCGTGGTCCTCGCGCCCGAGGTGCATCAGCAGCAGCTGCCCGTGCAGCCGGCGGCCCAGCCGGCGCCGGCGGACCCAGCGGGCCACCACGCCGTGGCGCGGGGAGAACAGCAGCGCGGCGAGGAACAGCAGCCCCGCGACCACCGCCATCGCGCCGGCGATGGACGCGTCCCACCAGCGGGCCAGGTAGTAGCCGCCCACCGCCGAGGCGACGCCCAGCAGCACCGCCAGCGCGATCATCGGACCCAGCCGGTCGGTGAGCAGGTAGGCGGTCGCCGGGGGCACGATCAGCATCGCCACCACCAGGATCGCTCCCACCGAGTCGAACGCGCCGACCACGGTGACCGAGACCGCGCTCATCAGCACGTAGTGCAGCAGCACCGGGGAGAACCCCAGCGTCGCCGCCAGCCCGGCGTCGAAGGTGCTCAGCTTCAGCTCCTTGTACAGCAGCAGCACCAGCAGCAGGTCCGCCACGAGCACGCCGCCGGTGACCCACAGCGCCCGGGACCCCAGGGAGGTCTCGCCGACCATCAGCGTGTCCCACGGCGCATAGGCGATCTCGCCGTACAGCACGCAGTCCAGGTCCAGGTCGACGTTCCCCGCCGAGCGGCTGATGATCACCACGCCGATGGCGAACAGCGCCGGGAACACCACGCCCATCGAGGCGTCCTCGCTCATCCGCCGCGTGCGGTTGAGCGTCTCCACCAGCAGGACCGTGAGCACCCCCAGCAGCCCCGCCCCGATCAGCATCGGCAGCGTCGCGCGGCTCCCGGTCAGCAGGAACGCGATGGCGATCCCGGGCAGCACCGCGTGGCTGATCGCGTCGCCCAGCAGTGCCATCTTGCGCAGCACCAGGAAGCTGCCGACCAGCGCACACGCCGCGGCCGTGAACGAGCCCACCAGGAGGATGGTCAGCGTGGGGCTCATGCCGCCCTCCCCGGGGGGATCGGCTGCCCGTGGGGGTCCTCGGTGGGGTGGCCGAGGCGCGCCGCGAGGGCCTCCACCGCCTCGTCCGACAGCGCGTGCTCCATGTCGTCGGCGGGACGGTGCACGTGGTCCTCGGCCAGCTCCAGGCGCCGCGAGAGGTACAGCTCCCACAGCCGGTGCTTGCGCACGACCTGGGCGGCCTCGCTGCGGCCCGCGGGGGAGAGCCGCACGCCGCCGCCAGCGTCCTCGACCCAGCCCCGCCGCCGCAGCCAGCGCAGGCCGCCGGTCAGCGAGCGGCTCCCGGTGCCGCGGACCCCCATCAGCACACCCGGCGACAGCGGCCGCGCCAGGTCCCCGGCCCGCTCTCCGAGGACGTACAGGTCCTTGAGCAGGTGCTCGCAGCGGATCCGCCGCGACAGCCGCCGGGCCCGAAGCCCGCGCCACAGGATGCCCCGCTGGGGGGCCAGCAGCAGCGACAGCACCATCACGGTGCTGGACAGGATCACGATCGTCGCGCCGGTGGGCATCTTGTCCACCGCCGCGCTGACCACCGCCCCGCCGGCCCCGGAGGCGGCGCCCAGCAGCACGGCCAGCACCAGCATCGTGCCCAGCCGCTCGGTCCACTGCCGCGCCGCCGCGGCGGGCACCACCAGCGCCGCGACCATCAGGATCGCGCCCACCATCTGCAGGCCGACCACGACGACCACCACCAGCAGCACCGTCAGCGCGATCTCCAGCGCGCGCACCGGCTGCCCCAGGCTGGCGGCGAACTCCGGATCGAACGACAGCAGCTTGAACTCCTTGTACAGCAGCAGCACCACCCCCAGCACCGCAGCCGACAGCACCGCGATCACGACCACGTCCCGCGGCAACATGGTCGCCGCCTGGCCGAACAGGAACTTGTCCAGCCCGGCCTTGTTGCCCTGGGGCATGCGCTGGATCACCGTCATCAGCACGATCCCGGCGCCGAAGAACACCGACAGCACGATCCCCATCGCCGAGTCGGGCTTGATCCGGCTGCCGCGCACCACGGCGAGCATCAGCAGCGCGCCCAGGACACCGGCGGCGGCCGCCCCCAGCAGGATCGGCAGGGGGTGTTTACTCCCCGTCAGCAGGAACGCGATCCCGACCCCGGGCAGCGCGGCGTGGGCCAGCGCGTCTCCCATCAGGCTCTGGCGGCGCAGCAGCGCGAACGATCCCACCAGGCCACTGACGGCCCCCAGCAGGGTCGCCCCCAGCAGCACGTTGCGCAGCGTCGCGGTCCACTCCAGCTCCATGGCGCTACAGCACCCCCTGGTCACCGTGGCCGGTGCGCTCCCGCGGTGCCCCGACCTCGGCCTCCAGCGTGGCGCGCTGCTTCAGCAGCGCCTCGGCGGCCTGGGTCAGTGCGGTGAGGCGACCGCCGTAGGTGCGCTGCAGCAGCTCCGCGTTGAAGGTCTGCTGCATCGGCCCCGAGGCCACCAGCCGCATGTTGAGCAGCACCAGGTGGTCGAAGTACTCGGCGACGGTCTGCAGGTCGTGGTGCACGGCGACCACCGTGCGGCCCTGATCGCGCAGCTCGTGCAACAGCTCGAGGATCGCCCGCTCGGTGGTGGCGTCCACCCCGGCGAACGGCTCGTCCATCATGTACAGCTTGGCGTCCTGAGCCAGGGCGCGGGCCAGGAACACCCGCTGCTGCTGGCCGCCACTGAGCTGGCTGATCTGGCGGTCGGCGAACTCGCGCATCCCGACCTTGTCCAGACACTGCAGCGCGATCTCGCGGTGCTCCTTGCCCGGCCGCCGCAGCCACCCGATCTGGCCGTACAGGCCCATCGCGACCACGTCCAGCGAGCTGGTCGGGAAGTCCCAGTCGACGCTCTCGCGCTGGGGCACGTAGCCGACCCACGAGCGCCGTTGCTGGTAGGACTGGCCGAAGATCTTGACCCACCCCGTGACCGGCTGGACCAGCCCCATGATCGCCTTGAGCAGCGTGCTCTTGCCGGCGCCGTTGGGCCCGACGATGGCGATCAGCTGGCCCTCGGGCAGGTGCAGGTCGACGTCCCACAGCACCGGCTGGGTGCGGTAGGCCACGGTCAGGTCGTGGACCTCGATGGCCGGCTCGCTCATCGCAGCGCCTCCGCGATCGTCTCGACGTTGTGGCGGACCATCCCGGCGTAGGTACCTTCCGGTGTACCCGCCGCACCCATCGCGTCGCTGAACAGCTCCCCGCCGATGACCACCGTATGGCCCTTGCCCGCCACGCCGCTGACCACCGAGTCGACGGTCCGCTGGGGCACGCTGGACTCCACGAAGATCGCCTTGAGCTCGCGCTCGACGACCACGTCGACGACCCGATCGACGTCCCCCAGCCCGGCCTCGGACGCGGTGCTGAGGCCCTGGATCCCCACGACCTCGAAGCCGTATCGTCGCCCGAAGTAGCCGAACGCGTCGTGGGCCGTGACCAGCACCCGCTGCTGCTCGGGGATCGTCGCCACCTGCTCGACGACCCACGCGTCGAGCTCCTCGAGCTGCTGGCGGTAGGCGTCGCCGCTGGCGCGGAACTCGTCCGCGTGCGCCGGGTCGAGCGCCGAGAGCTGCTCGACGATCGGGTCGATGGTGGTGATCCACAGCTGCACGTCGAACCACACGTGGGGATCGGGGTTGCCCTCGTATTGCGAGGGGTGGCGCAGCTTCTCCTCGGGCACCCCCTCGGCGACCGCCACCACGGGGCGCCCGCGGCCCATCTTCTCCAGGATGTCGCCCATCTTGCCCTCGAGGTGCAGGCCGTTGTAGAGCACCAGGTCGGCGCCGTCGAGCTTGCGCACGTCGCTCTCGCTGGCCTTGTAGAGGTGGGGATCGACGCCCGGGCCCATCAGCGCCGTGACCTCGGCGTGCTCGCCGGCGATGTTCTGCGCCACGTCCGCGATCATCCCCACCGTGGCCACCACCTGCAGGCGCTCCTCGCCGGTCCCCTCGGCCCCGCCCCGCGCGCCGCCCTTGCAGCTCGCCAGCGCGCCGAGCACGGCCAGCGCCAGCAGCCCCGCCACGATCCCGATCCAGCCGCCACGATTGGTCGTCTTCCGCATCTCCAGCCTCCGCACTATTTTTGATTCTTCAAAAAACTTTTCACGAATGGCCTTGCTGTCAACCCCCCGAATGTCTACTGGAAGGACATGCCGACGAGCACCGCGGAAGACTACCTCAAACAGATCCTCACCGAGGAGCGCCTCGCCCCCGGCGAGCACGTCTCCACCGGCCGGATCGCCGCGGGGCTCGCCGTCACCGCCGGCACCGCCACGACGATGCTCAAGTCGCTGGCCGAGCAGGGCTGGGTCGACTACCGGCCCTACGCCGGGGTCCGGCTGACCCCCGAGGGGCGCCGCCTCGCGGCCGGCGTGCTGCGCCGGCACCGGCTGATCGAGCGGTTCCTGGTCGACGTCCTCGAGCTGGACTGGAGCGTGGTCCACGAGGAGGCCGAGCGGCTCGAGCACGCCGTCTCGGAGCGGGTCGTCGCGCGCATCGACGAGATGCTCGGCCACCCCACCAGCGACCCCCACGGCGACCCGATCCCCGACCCCGAGGGGCGCTTCCGCGACGAGGCCACCGTCGGGCTCGGCGAGTGCGAGCCGGATCGCCCGCTGATCGTCGTGCGCGTCCTCGATCAGCGCCCCGAGTTCCTGCAGTTCGCCACCGGCGCCGGGCTGATCCCGGGGCGGCGGCTGAAGGTCACGGAGCGCGACGCCACCGCCGACACCGTCACCGTCGTGCTCGACGACGGCCGCGCGGTCCACGTCGGCGCCCGCGCCGCGGCCAAGGTCCAGGTCCGCGACGCCACCGCCCCGGACGCGTGATAGATTGAGCCGGGGGAGGAGCCGGCGACGCGCCCCTCCCCGCGAGGAGGTGTGCGATGCGGTGGTTCGCGATGATGGGGTGCTGGGCGCTGGCCGGGCTGCTGCTGGTCGGCTGCCCCCAGGACGACGACGACATGGCCGACGACGACGCCGGCGACGACGACGCGGCCGACGACGACTCCGCGGGCGACGACGACGCGGGCGACGACGACACCGCCGGCAGCGGCGGGACGGTCGACGTCACGGGCCCCTCCCCCTGCGGCCCGGTGGCCTCGGCGCTGCGGATCCACAGCGACAACCCGCTGGTCCCGCTGGAGGGCATCATGGTCTCCACCGAGGCCCACGGGTGCCAGACCTACGTCAACTGGCTGCAGACCAAGAACGACGCCGACGCGGTGTTCAACCCGGCCTACGACCAGGCCGTGGTCGACCGCAACTGCACCGCGGCGTGCCAGGCGCTGACGACCTACTACCAGACCCTGCAGGCCGTCGAGGACCAGCTCTACCCGCCGGGCTCGTGCCTGCTCAACGTACGGCCCGACCAGTACGTGCCCGGGTTCTACGACGTCGAGGACGGGCTGGGGACCGGGATGTCGGCCCGGCTGATGTACCCGCAGTCCAGCTACTACCAGGCGGCGCTGGACGTCCTCGGGGACTGCAACCAGTACTACTGTCAGGAGTGGGAGGACTGGGACAACCAGTGGGCCCCCGTGATCGCCCAGGCCTCGCAGGCCGCCGAGGACACCCGCGTGTGGTGGGAGGCGACCGCGGGGGAGATGGCGCTCGACGGCGTGCCCGAGACGCCCCACGTGACCACCACCGGGATGGCCATCGCCGAGATCGGGGGCGGCGGCAGCGGGACGATGGACTTCGACCTCCAGGCCGCCTACTGCGAGATCAACTAGCGGCTCAGTTCGCCCCCAGCTGCAGGATCAGCTCGTCCCAGCGGGTCTCCTCGGCCCAGGTGGCGCCGGCGCCGAAGCAGTACGGCTGCATGTAGCCCGGCCACGGGTCGAAGTAGATCGACAGCCCGCCGGCCCACTGGTACGGGGGGTTGGCCCACTGGCCCAGGGTCGCCGCGTCGATGGCGTCCATCACGTCCTGGCCGGCGGCGGCCAGCGTCGGCTCGCCGCCCTGCGAGAGCTCGCGGCCGAGGTCGTACAGGTCCAGGTACCACAGCGGGTAGGAGCTATCGGCCCCGCCGGCGTCGTCGCGGGCCTCGAGCAGCGCATCCATCTTGGCGGGGTCGTCCAGCGCCGCGCCGGCCACCGCGTCGACCGCCACCGCCAGATCGTCCATCCCGGCGGTGTCCACCGCGATGTGGATCCACTCGCCGCCGGGGTCGACCATGCTGTGGGCCAGCGCGATGCCCACCTCGCTGGCGCCGGGGTCGGCGTCCTCGTCGCGCATCAGCGCCAGCACCGGTGGGTAGACGTAGCCCTCCATCCCGACCGTGGTCTCGCTGCCGCACATCACCTCGACCTGGTCGCGCAGCGAGTGGGCCACCTCCCAGCTGCCCATCAGGCACGCGTCGAAGCCGATCACCTCCAGCGGCCCGCGGGCCGAGACCAGCGGCGCCAGCCCGGCGCGCAGGTCGCCCTCGGCGATGCTCAGCCAGGTGTCGCTGGTCTCGTCCCACGACACGAAGTCCGACCGCGCCGGGGGCTCCTCGGCGCGGACCGTCCAGCTGTCGCCGTGGTCCCACATCACCAGCGCGATCCGCTCCGCGGGGTAGGCGGCGTGGGCCCACAGCAGGAACTCCGCCAGCGTCGCCGGGTCGCCCATGTCGCACTCGCCGAGCTCCTCCAGCACCGGCGACGACACCTGCTGCGGATCGGCGTCGCCCTCGATGCGGTACCGCCGGCACCCGGTCCAGTCGCCGTCGCTGGTGTCGTACCCGGGGTGGCGGTCGGCCTGGACCAGCACGTGCACGCCGTTGCCCGAGCCGACCTGCTCGAGCTCGTTGAGGTCGGGGACGACCATCGACTCCAGGTCGTTGTCGCCGTTCATGAACACCAGGAACGACCACCGCGCGGCCGGGCCGCTGTCGTCGTCCCCGGCGTCGTCGTCGCCCGCGTCGTCGTCGCCCGCGTCGTCGTCGCCCGCGTCGTCGTCGCCCGCGTCGTCATCCCCGGCGTCGTCGTCCTGCCCCTTGGGACAGCCGGCGAACAGGAGCGCCAGGACCCAGATCCACCCGAGGTGTTGCATGCCCATGGTCGCAGTGTAGCAGCCTGCGGGGGGCGAGCAGGAAGCGTCAGGAGGCCGGCCGGTACTCGACGATCTCGTCCCACGAGGGCAGCGCCTCGGAGGCGCGCGCCACCGAGGGCACCGGCCGGTCGAGGCCCTCCCGGTCGTCGTCGCCGCCGTGGATCCACTCCAGGAAGCGCTCGTCCTCCTCCTCGATCGCGCCGTCGGGGCTCTCGTAGCGCCACCAGCGGCAGCCGCAGAAGCTGCCGATCGCGCCGGAGCGGTGGTGGCGGATGGTCAGCGCGCCGCCGCAGTGCGGGCAGCAGCTCGTCGCGTCGTTCCACCTCGTCCGCACCAGGGCTCGCCGTCTCGCCATCGTCCACTCCGCTCTCTGGTGTGAACCGACGCACGGCTGCGGGGGAGAATTCAGGCGTTTTCTGTCGCCGGAGCGTCACCGGGCCTATCCTCTGGGCAGCGAGTCGTCTATCTTGGCGCCGAGATGCACGTCCGCTTCGTCTACCCGAGCTTCGACCGCCCCAGCGTCTCCAACCCCGAGTTGAAGGAGATCGTCGGCACCGACTCGTACCTCGGAACGCCCTCGATGGCGATCGCGATCCTGGCGTCGCTGACCCCGGCGCCGCACACCGTCGACCTGCGCGACGACCGCCTCGAGGACCCCGGCTTCGACGACGAGGTCGACCTCGTGGCGATCCCGGTGTTCACCCCCGCGGCCAACCGCGCGATGGAGCTCGCCGACGGCTTCCGCGCCCGCGGCGTCCCCGTGGCGATGGGCGGCGTGTTCGCGACGCTGATGCCCGACGAGCTGCAGCCCCACGCCGACGCCGTGATCGTCGGCGAGGGCGAGCCGGTCTGGCCCCAGCTGCTCGCCGACGCCGAGCGCGGCCGGCTGCAGCCCCGCTACCGCCACGAGGGCCACTGGGACCTCAAGACCGTCTCGGCCGTGCCGCGCTACGACCTGTACCTGCAGAAGTTCGAGGGCCTCGACGACGACAGCCACGCCGAGCACCTCGACCTGCCGTGCCAGATCAGCCGGGGCTGCCCGATCGTCTGCGACGACTGCGTGATCCCGCCGTACATGGGCAGCCGCGTGCGGTTCTTCCCCCCGGAGTGGGTCGCGAAGTGCTTCGAGGCGATCCACGACCCCGCCGTGCAGCGCGGGGTGTGCCTCACCGAGGACATCTCGATCTTCCCGGTCCCGTCGGTGCTCAAGCACTTCCTGCAGGTCGTCGAGGCCTGCGAGGGGATCGGCCCGCGGGTCAGCTACATCGGCGTCAGCCCGCAGTTCACGCTGCAGGCCAAGCCCGAGTTCTTCGAGGGCCTGCGCCGCCTCGACGCGTTCCAGCTGTACCTCGTGTTCGGCTTCGACCCGCTGTCCCACCGCGCGTTCCGCGCCGAGCGGGACGCCAGGTCGTGGCAGCAGGCGATCGACGCCGTCCAGCGGACCTACGACGAGGGCCTCTACGCCTACTGCTCGCTGCTGATGGGCCAGGACTACGAGGACGAGTCGATCTTCGACCGGATCCTCGAGTTCACCGCCAGGGCCGACGTCAAGAGCGCCGAGTTCCCGATCCTGACCCCCTACCCCGGCACCCCGCTGTGGCACCGGCTGCTGGCCCAGGACCGGATCCTGCACCGCGACTGGGCGCGCTACAACGACGCCAACGTCACGTTCCGCCCGGCGAACTACGCCCCCGAGCGGCTGCTCGAGGGCTACCTGCACGTGTGGCGGGAGTTCTACAAGGGCCAGCACGAGCCGGCCCTGCCGATCCAGGTCTGAGCTACAGGTTGTCCGTCTCTGCGAGGCGCTTGCAGGCGATCAGGTCGATCGTCGAGCAGCCGGCGTCCTCGTAGCACTCGAGCAGGTCGTCGCCGTCGCTGCCGAACGCCTCGAGCTCCTCCTCGCAGTTGGGCACGCAGGCGCCGCTGCCCTCGTAGCCCGGCAGCTCGCAGTGGCCGGCCAGCTCGCTGCACAGCGACGAGCACGCCTCGTGGTACGGGCCGGCCTGCTCGCAGCCGAGCGCGACCAGGGCCCCCCCGGCGAGGAGCAGCAGCAGCACGGCGGCGCGTCGCATCGTCTCCCTCCTCACCAGTCGATCAGCCCGAAGTTGAGCCACGCCAGGTCCCGCTCGGAGCCGTCCGGCATCTCCGCCGGGAAGCGGTCGGTGAACCAGATGTGCAGCCGGCCGTAGACGTAGTAGACCCGCGGGTACGCGGGGTTGACGTACTCCAGCGGCAGCGGCTCGTCGGGGGTCTCGCGGGTCCAGTGCACGGCGTCGTCGGAGCTGGCGTAGCCCAGGTGCGCCTCGTCGACGAAGTAGTAGTTGCCCTGGTTCGCCACCACGTTCGAGCCGACGTAGAACATGTAGTACGTCTCGTCGTGCAGGAACACGTCCGGGAACGCCGCGACCTTGCCGTCCCAGTGCCCGGCGTGGCCGCCGAGGATCGCCTCGCCGTCGTGCAGGTTCCACTGCGACCCGTCGTGGCTCGTGGCGTGGCCGATGGCGTACTGCGTCTCGGCGAGGCTGACCTGGGTCAGCCCGCCGTAGAACATGTGCAGCACGCCGTCCTCGTCCTGCACCACGTCGCCCGGGGTGAACGCGGTGAACACCGTGTCGGCCATCTGGTCGGCGCCCATCACCGGGTTCATCGGGTCCCGCTCCCAGACCAGCCCGTCCACCGAGGTGGCGTGGCCGATCTGGGTCCCCGCGGTGGTGCCGTCGGAGGCGTACCACAGGTGGTACAGCGCGGCGTCCTCGTCGAACCACACCGTCGGGTTGTAGACCTTCAGCGCGTCGAAGCCGTTGCCCCCCGTCGGCTCCAGCACCGGGTTGCCCTCGTGGCGCTCCCAGTCCACGCCGTTGGTCGAGACCGCGTAGCCGATGGCGTCGATCGCGGTGGCGGGGTCCATCTCCAGCTCGGTGTCGCCCCCGCCGTACCACATCTGGTACAGCGGGGTGCCCAGCACGTCGACGACCAGGATGTCGTAGCCGCCGATCCCCGGGCCGTCCCAGCCCCCCTGCAGCGGCGGCGCGAAGAACGGGTTGCAGCTGTACAGCTCCCAGGGGCTGTCCTCGTCGCCGACGACCTCGAACTCGCACTCCACGAGGTCGTGGGGATCGGGGGCCGCCGCGAGGTCGTAGTCCTGGCACCCGGCCAGCAGCGCGGCGGACACGAGGACGAGGGCGGCGATCGGGAGGGCGGTGCGCATCGTGGGGGCCGCCGTGACTCTAGCATGCTAGGGTCGGGGTCGGGCTGGGAACCGGGAGGGCGGGTCGATGCGACGAAGGCTGCTGGTCCCGGCCGCGGCGCTGCTGATCGCGGCGGCCGGCTGCGAGGACCCCGAGGGCGAGTCCCCGTTCGACGACGTGATCGAGATGCCGGTGGACGGCGCCACGCTGCGCTACCACCGCGGGGCCGGCCACCTCGACGTGGTGGACGCCGCCGGCGACCCGATCCTGGTCCACGCCGTCGCCGCGGTGCTGCTTGACGCGTGCGACGACGGCACGCGGCTGGCCACCGACGACGCCGGCCGCGAGCGCGCCGAGGAGGCGTGGATGGAGGACGACGCCCTCGGGTCGTCCCACCGGCTGGCGGTCACGCGGCTGGGCCAGGACGGCGAGCCCGACGTCACCTGGACGATCGCGGGCTACCCCGACGGCGGGTTCTTCACGTTCCGCACCGTCGTCGCCAACGGCACCGGCGCCGACGTGGTGGTCGCCAGGGCCAGCCCGCTGCAGGTCGACGCCCGGCGCGGCGGCGCGCTGTACCTCGGCGAGCACCCCGCGACCCACCGGGTCCTCGAGAACGGCGCCTACGCCGCGCTGGACTTCACCGTCGAGATCCTGCCCGGCGACGCCCCCCACGACGAGGGCTACATGATGGTCGCCCCCGGCCACTACGAGGGCCACTCGGTGTCGTCGTGGAACCACGGCGTGCAGGACCTCGAGTCGGACCGCGGGTGGGTCGCCGGGGCCCTGACGTTCGAGGCCCAGACCCCGGTGGCCAACCTGTCGTACAACCCGTGGCACGAGGTGGTCGGCGACGACGGCCGCGTGGCGTTCACGTTCCTGTCGCTCGAGGCGGCCTACCTGCCCGAGCCCAAGGTCGTGGCGCCCGGCGAGGCGCTGGCCAGCGAGCTGTACTACGCCCACCCCACCGAGCCCGACGCGCTGACCGGGCTGGAGCGCTACGCCGACGCGATCGCCGCCTGGCAGGGCCTCGTGCCGTGGCACCGCCGCGACCCGGACCGCCGGGTGCCCAACGGCTGGAACAGCTGGAGCGGCTCCGGCTCGACCGGCGGCTACGGCACCGGCATCGACGAGGAGATCATCCTGGCCAACCTGGACGTGATGGCCACCGAGCTGCGCGACTGGGGCGTCGACTGGTACCAGATCGACGACGGCTACGAGCCGATCTACGGCGACTGGGTGTGGAACGAGGAGCGCTTCCCCCACGGCCCCGCGTGGCTGTCCGACCAGATCCGCGCGGCCGGGCTGATCCCGGGGCTGTGGATCGCCCCGTTCACGCCCCACCCCGACTCGCAGCTGGTGGCCGACCACCCCGACTGGATGGCGGACAAGATCCCGCTGGGACAGGCCGTGGTCGGCGACGAGATCCTCGACCTGACGCACCCCGAGGTGCAGCAGTACCTCGACGAACTGTTCACCACGTTCCGCGAGGACTGGGGCTTCGAGTGGCTCAAGCTCGACTTCGGCTACTACGCCCTGTTCGGCACGAACTTCGCCGTGCCCAACACCACCCGCGAGGAGGCCTGGCGCCAGTCGATGACGGTGATCCGCGAGGCCCTCGGCGACGACGCCTACTTCGTGCTGGTCGGCACGCTGGGGACCAACTTCGGGATCGTCGACGCCGGGCGGCTGACGCTGGACAGCATGCCGATCTGGGACTGGGAGCCGACCGTCGCGTGGGACCACCACCTGGAGCAGCAGGGGCTCAAGCCGACGGTCCGCACCGCCGGCCGCCGGTGGTACTTCCAGGACCGCACGTGGGCCAACCACCCCGACCTGATCTTCTTCCGCAGCAACCCGAGCGACGACACCTGGCCGCCCCTGACGCTGCAGGAGTCGCAGGCGTTCTGCACCTGGGTCGCGATGACCGGCGGGATCGTCAAGATCGGCGACCGGCTGGTGGACCTGGAGGGGGATCACGTCAACAGCCTGCGGGCGCTGCTGCCGGTCTACGGCCACCCGGCGACCCCGCGGGACCTGCTGCGCCGCGAGTTCCCCGAGCGGTGGCACCTGCGCGTCGACGCCCCGCTGGACGGCTACGCCGAGGAGTACGACCTGGTCACGCTGTTCGACTGGGGCTTCAACGTCGACCTCACGCGCAACCCCTACGAGCCGATCGAGGACGACGGGGCCGCCAGCGAGCACGTCGTCGATCTGGCGGCGTGGGGCATCGTCGGCGAGCGGCTGGCCTACGAGTTCTGGACCGGCGCGTTCCTCGGCGTCGTCGACGGGACCCTGGCCGCGACGGTGCCGTCCCACGCCGGCCGGGTGGTGGCGCTGCGGCGACCCACCGGGGCGCCCCAGTTCCTGGGCTGGAACCGCCAGATCACGATGGGCGGGACCGTGCTCGGCGACGTGGTCTGGGACGAGGCCGCGGGCGCGCTGACGATCCCGTTCGACGCCGCCGCCGAGACCGAGCTGGCCCCGTTCGAGCTGGAGATCGCGGTGTACGCGCCCGAGGGCCACGACGCGACCGACGCGACGCTCGACGGGGTCGCCGTCGAGGGGCTGGCGTGGGACCAGGACGGGCGCGTGGTGCGGGTCCGGTTCCACCCCGTGGAGACCGGCCCGGCGACGCTGACGCTTTCGTTCTGAGCCGCCGTCGGGTACAAGACACGGCGCGATGCCCCGACCGCTCCCCCTGCCGTGGTCCCTGCTGCTCGCCGCGGTGCTGTGCGGTGCCGCGCCCGCCGGCGCCGCCGAGCCGTGCCCGGACTACGACGCCGGGACACGCCTCGGGACGGTCCAGGACCACACGATCACCGAGATCTCGGGCGTGGTCGCCAGCCGCCGCCAGGACGGCGTGCTGTGGGTCCACAACGACTCCGGGGACGACCCGCGGCTGTACGCCCTGGCCCGCGACGGCCGGCTGCTCGCCACGGTGACGCTGACCGCCGCGACCCACCGCGACTGGGAGGACCTCGCGCTGGGGCCCGGCCCCGACGCGGCGCGCGACTACCTGTACGTCGGCGACATCGGCGACAACAAGGAGCAGCGCACCTCGATCCGGGTCTACCGGCTCCCGGAGCCCGCCGTCGACGCCGGGGCCGGGGCGCCGGCCGAGATCGCCGTCGACGACGTCGAGGAGCTGCGGATCACCTACCCGGACGGGGCCCACGACGCCGAGACGCTGCTGGTCGACCCGGCCGACGGCGGCCTGTACGTCGTGACCAAGGACGACAGCGGACCGTCGGCGCTGTACCGCTACCCGGCGCCGATCCGCCCCCGGGCGGTGGTGACGCTGGAGCGGCTGGTCGCGATCCCCGGGACCGACCGCAACGAGATGTGGCAGCGGACCCCCACCGGCGGGGACATCGCGGCCGACGGCGGGCGCGTCGCGCTGCGGCTGTACCACCAGGTGTGGCTCTGGACCCGGGCCCCGGGCCAGGCACTGTCCGAGGCGATCGCAGCCGAGCCGTGCGTGGCCTCCCAGCAGGAGGAGCACCAGGGCGAGGCGATCGCGTTCGACCCCGACGGGCGCGGGTACCTGACGATCAGCGAGGGGCTGCGGCCGCCGATCTGGTCTTTCCGGCCGCAGGACGCGGCCTCAGCCGCCGGCACAGACCCCGGGTAGGCCGTCGGGATCGCCCTGCTCGCACCACCAGCTCTCCGGCTGCGAGAGCACCCCGGCGTAGGGGTCGAGCGACGTTCCCTCGGGGTCCCGCAGCTCGAAGTGCAGGTGGGGCTGGCTGCTCATCCCCGAGCTGCCGATCCAGCCCAGCACCTCGCCCGCCTCGACCTCGTCGCCCTCGGCCACGACGATCGAGTCCGTCATGAAGTGCCAGTACAGCGTGCGGTGCCCGCTGGCGTGCTCGAGGATCACCGAGTTGCCGATCATCTCGTGGCCGTCGCAGCTGACGCTCATCGTGGCCAGCTCGCCGTGGCAGTGGTCGTAGTGGCCGTCCTCGACCGCCACCACCACGCCGCCGGCGGCGGCGACCACCTCCGAGCTGCCGGCGTCCATCGCGTCGAACCCGCCGTCGAGCAGGAAGTCGCTGCCGTCGTGCTCGTCGTAGCAGTGGGGGAACGCGCGTTCCATGTAATCGGCGCAGACCAGCTGGTAGGCGCCGTCCTGGACCACCGGGTCGTGATCGAAGCCGATCACCGGCGGCTCGATGTCGCCGGGGTGCAGGATCGGGATCGTGAACGCCAGGGGGGGTCCCTCGGCCGTGGTGTCGTCGTCGTCCGCGGGCGCGGGACAGCCCAGCCACGCCAGCAGCGAACAGCAAGAGGTCAGCGCGATCGCCCGGCTCGCTCGCATGGGGGCAACTCCGTCTCCGGTTCGATCTACACTACCCTGCCCAGCGAGGAGCGTGTCCATGGATCCGATGCCCCGCGATGTCGGGTGGATAGAGGTCGTCACCGGCTGCATGTTCTCGGGCAAGACCGAGGAGCTGATCCGCCGCGTCCGCCGGGCGATGTACGCCCGCCAGGCGGTGGTGGTGTTCAAGCCCGGGATCGACGACCGCTACAGCGAGGACTCGGTGGGCTCCCACTCGGGGCTGGAGCTGCGCTCGATCCAGATCAAGCACGCCGGCGAGATCCGGCCCCAGGTGGGCGACGCCCAGGTCGTGGCGATCGACGAGGCCCAGTTCCTCGGGCTCGAGCTCGTCGACATCTGCGAGGACCTGGCCAACGAGGGCCGGCGGGTGATCGTCGCCGGGCTCGACATGGACTACCGCGGGGAGCCGTTCGAGCCGATCCCGCAGCTGCTCGCCAAGGCCGAGTACATCACCAAGAACCTGGCGATCTGCATGGTCTGCGGCAACCCCGCCGACCGCTCCCAGCGGCTGGTCGACCTGGAGTCGCGGATCGTGGTCGGGACCTCGGAGATGTACGAGGCGCGCTGCCGGCTGCACTGGAGCCCGGACTCGTTCGCCCCCGAGCAGTCGAGCCTGCCGCTGGGCCCCAACCTCGCCGAGCGCTGATCGCTCGCCGACGGGGTATGCTGCACGCGTGAAGAACCGCCTTCCCCTGATCCTCGGTCTCGCCGGCGTGCTGTTGCTCGGCGGCGGCCTGCTGTGGCTGGTTCGCCCCGGGCCGTCCGACGAGGACCAGGTGCGCGCCGCGATCCGCGAGGTCGCCGAGGGGGCCCGCGACGGCGACCTGGCCGCCACGCTGCGGCCGATCAGCGACGCCTACGTCGGGGACGAGGGCTGGACCAGGGACGAGCTGCGGGGCTTCCTGTGGCGGGAGTTCCAGCGCCGCGGGACGCTGTCGGTGGTGCTCTCCGAGATCGAGGTCGAGGTGCAGGACGACCGGGCGGAGGCGTGGTTCTACGCCGCCATCGCCGATGGCGTGGACCTGGGCGCCTTCGACCTGCTGCCGACCGACGCCGAGGCGTTCCACTTCCAGGTCTCGCTGGCCCGCGAGGGCGGCGAGTGGCGCGTCACCGGGAGCCACTACGAGCGCTACGGCGGCGGTTCCGTCGGCTTCGGCCGCTGAGGGGAGGACGGGACGATGAGGGCATGGACGTGGATCGCGGCGCTGGCGCTGCTCGCGGCGGGCTGCGCGACGTTCCCCACCGGCGACGACGACGACGCGGGCGACGACGACGCGGGCGACGACGACGCCGGCGACGACGACGCCACGGACGACGACGCGGGCGACGACGACGGCGGGGACGACGACACCGGCGACGACGACGCGGGCGACGACGACACCGCCGGGGACGACGACACGCTGCCGTCGCAGCACGTCAGCCCCACGGGCGCCGGCGCCTCGGCCCGCTTCGCGTACGAGGACGCCTACGACAACGTCGCCGGCGGCGACTGGTACCGCGACTCGAACAACGAGAACGCGACGCTGGCGTGGGGCGAGTCCTACGTGATGATGTCGCTCGCCGCGATGTTCCGCGCCACCGGGGACCCGACCTACCTCGAGCGGCTGGCGTGGCACGCCGACGGGGTGCTGGCCCAGCGCGACGACCACCGCGGCGTGGTGGACTACCGCGGCGTGTCCGGCGCCTGCTGGCAGGACCGGCACTACCAGCCGAGCAGCGAGGCCTACTGCTACGTGGTGCACTCGGGGATGATCGCGACCCCGACGGTCCAGTTCGCCAACCTGGTCACCGCCAGCGGCCTCGGAGCGGAGCAGGCGTACGACGGCGTGTCGTTCGCCGACAAGGCCGCCACCTACGTCGCCGCCGCCGAGGAGACCGTCGCCACCCATCAGGACCAGTGGAACGCCGCCGGGTACTACGTGTTCCGGCCCGACGCGACGTTCCTCGGCTACCCCGGGGTCGACCTGCCGCTGAACCAGTCCAACGCGATGGGGCGGCTGCTGCTGGCGCTGCACGAGGCCACCGGAGACGCGACCTACGGCGACATGGCCGCGGCGCTGGCCAGCCGGTTCCATGCCCAGATCGGCACCGGCGGCAGCGGCGAGGCGCTGTGGAACTACTGGGGCGGCGCCTACGCCTCCCCGGGGGAGGACGTCTCCCACGCGTCGATCAACGTCGACTTCGCGATCGCCGCGGCGGACCAGGGCATCGTGTTCGGCGCCGCCGAGCTCGACGCCTTCGCCGCGACGTTCCTGGTCCACGTCTACGTCGACGACCGGACCTTCGCCAACGCCCTCGGCGGCGGCGCGACCAACGACGCCAGCTACCGCCCCCAGGTGGGGCGCTGGCTGCGGCTGACCCCCACCCGCACCGCGATCTACACCGCCGTGCGGGACCTGTACGAGCTGGACTACCCGCCCGCCGGGATCGGGTCGGGCTCGCTGCTGCTGTCGTGGGCCTACCTGGCCGAGTTCGAGCCGATCGGCTGCGAGCACTTCTTCTACTACGTGGACTGGGACGACCCGGACCCCAAGACCGACGGGGACTGGCGCGAGGCGCTGGACTACGGCGCCAACATCCTGACCGCGCCCCCGGACTGGGCCGAGGCCTGCATGATCGTGCTCCCCGTGGACGTGCCGCGCGACGTCGACGTCGAGCAGTGGGACGGGGCCGCATACCACGCGGTGGCCCGCTGGCAGCCCACCGGCGGGGCGGCGGTCCGGCGGGTGCCGTACGAGTGGCGCTGGCCCTACGACTACTGGAACGGCGGGCAGCTGTACCAGTTCGCGGACTCGTTCGTCTCCGGGGACGGGATCCTGGTCCAGGAGAGCACCGGCGTCGCGCCGCCCCAGATCACCTCGACCCCGCCCGCCGCCGGGCAGGTCGGGGTCCCCCTCGCCTACCAGCCGGCGGCCAGCGGCGATGGGCCGCTGTGGTGGGGGCTGACGGAGTTTCCGGCCGGGGCGCGGATCGACCCTGGCAGCGGAGCGCTGGACTTCACGCCGGCGGAGGCGGGTGGACACGCGTTCACGGTGCGGGTCCGGAACGACCACGGGTACGCCGAGCAGGGGTTCGTCGTGGTGGTCGGGCCCTGAGCGGAGGGGACGGCGAACTCGATCTCGAGCTCGAACGCGACTCGATCTCGGACTCGATCTCGGACTCGATCTCGGACTCGATCTCGGAACGTGTGCAACCCGGGACATCGTGGACGGTTCTGACCGGCGACATGGTGGACAGACCGGCGACATGGTGGACACCGGACCGGGACCATAGTGGACAGACCGGCGACATGGTGGACGGTTGCCACCCCGGAGCTTCGCTTGCGGCACGCCCGGGGGCCGGCCGGCCCCCGGGCGTCGCGCGTCGCGCTGGGGGTCAGTGACGGTTGGTCGGGAAGAGTGCTGAGTCCGTCACCACGATCTCCTGGCGTTCGTCCAGGACGCCAATGGCCAGCCAGCTGAAGTGGATCACCCAGCACCCGTCGTGGATCTCCTCCAGGCCGAGGAGCTCGCCACCGAGGGGGACGCCGATGTTGATCAGATGTCGACGAAACGAGATCTGGCCGTTTCCGCCCACGGTCCGCGTGAAGAAGTGCCCCGGGTACTCCAACTCGGGAAGTCGCGCCGGATAGGGACGAGGGGACGCCTGGTACACGTCGGCCGGGCAGCGCTGGCCGAGGGCCTCGTGGGGGCGCTCCTCGTTGTACTCCCGCCGGAAGTGGTGGAAGGCCTTCTGCTGCGCACCACGATGACGCTTCGGGGGCAAGGCCGTCTCGGCCTTCAGCGTCCGGTGCATGCGCTCGTGACGTCCATTCTGCTCGGGATGACCTGGCTGGATGCGCTCGGGCTGGATGCCCAATCGCACCCACCACACCGCCAAGCGCGACAGACCGGAGAGGCTCCGCGCCGCGAACGGCACGCCGTTGTCGGTGCGGATCGCCTGAGGCAGGCCGTACTCGCGGAACGCAGCCTCGAAGACCGGTCTGGCCTCGTCGAAGCGCGTGCTGGCGAGTGCCTGACAGCGAAGCAGGTACCGGCTGTGGCTGTCGAGGACGGTCAATGGGTAGCAGTATTGCCCGTCTCCGGTGCGGAAGTGCCCCTTGTAGTCGGCCGTCCAGACCGCATTGGGCTGGACGGGCGGCTCCCAGGGCATCGGAGACGGCGGTACGCCCCGACGGCGACGACGAGGGGCCACCAGACCGTTTCGCCGCAGCAGCTCGCCGATCGTACTGGGCGCGGGCCAGCGGGTAACGGGATCCTTTCGCTCGAGCCAGTCCCGCAGCTTCTGTGGACCCCAACGCGGATGCTGACGACGTGCCGCCAGGATCTGCTCCTCCACGTCCGCGGGCGTGGCGTGAGGGCTGTTGCGCGGCGCACGGGATCGGTCTCGCAGGGTCGACGGATCGGTCGGGTCGAAGCGAGAGGCCCACTTGTACCCCGTCGTCGGGCTGATGCCGTACCGCCGGCACAGCTCCCTCCTGCTCTCCTCGCCCTTGCGCCACTCCAGGACGAACTTCATGCGCTCCAGCAACGGACACGTCTCCTTCCACGGCATCGGCGAGCCTCCTCGCCGCGCCTTCTAACGTGTCCACCATGTCGCCGGTCTGATGTGTCCAGGATCTAGCCAGTCTGTACCACGAGGAAACTCGTCGCCGGGTTCATCTCGTCCTCCCTTCTGCCGCCTCGCGCGGCCCCTGGACGGGGCGAGGGCCGCGCGAGGCGGCAGAAGGGAGGACGAGATGAACCATCACTTCAACCACGAAGGTCTCGATTGCTATCAGCTGGCGCTGGTGGTCGCC
>CAZOYV010000140.1:0-21868 GCA_964584075.1 uncultured Rickettsiales bacterium
ACGACGACAGCGGCGACGACGACAGCGGCGACGACGACAGCGGCGACGACGACATGGGCGACGACGACGCGGCCGACGACGACGACGCGGCCGGGGGCTGCGACTGCCAGAGCAGCCTGGCGCCCGGCGCGGCCGGCGTGCGGATCGGCGTGATCGTGGGGCTGCTGGGCCTGGCCGCGCTGCGCCGCCGGCGGTAGCGGCTAGGACTTCTTCTCGGCGTAGCGCCGGATGCTGACCGACAGGTTCTTCATGTTGGGGGTCAGCTGGCCGGCGATCAGGTTCTCGATCTGGCCGCGGACCTTGCGCGCCACCAGCCGCGGGATCCCCGGGACCTTCTCCGGGTAGATCTGCAGGTCGATCTCCATCTTCATCTGCGCCGAGTCGGCGCCGAGCTCCTCGATCGTGGTCGTCCCGGTGCAGTCGAACACGTCGTCGCCGACCATCGACTCGAGCCACCAGCTCGCCTGCCGCCGCTCGGTGGACCACTCGGCGTGGTCGATCCAGCTCATCAGCTTGGGCTTGACGAACGCCCGCAGGGCGCGCGGGACCTTGTCCAGCGAGCCGTACCAGTGGTTGAGGATGCGCACGACGTCGCCGTCCTCCTCCCGCTCGATGACCTCGATGCGGTCCACGTCGTAGAGGTACGGGACGAGGGCCGGCATGTCGTCGCGCAGCAGGTGGAAGGTCTCGTCGGCGGACAGCGGGACGGTGTCGGAGATGTCGATCTTCATGGCCCGGGATTGTGACCCAAGCGGAGGGGCGCGGTCCACTCGCCCGGCGGCGCCGGCGGGCGCTTGGCAGCGGGGGCGCGGCAGGGTACCGTTCGCGGCCATGCCGGACCGCCACCCGCTGTCCCCGGACCCGTTCCTGCTCGAGGGCGGGCCGGCGGGGATGCTGCTGATCCACGGGTTCACCGGGTCCCCCACCGAGATGCGGCCGATCGGGGACGCGCTGGCCGATCGCGGGGTGACCGTCGCCGGGCCGCTGCTGCCCGGGCACGGGACCGTGCCCGAGGACCTGGCGCGGGTCCACTGGCGGGACTGGATCGACGCCGCCGAGGAGGCGCTGGCGGACCTGCAGCGGCGCTGCACGTCGGTGTTCGTCGGCGGGCTGTCGATGGGGTCGCTGCTGACGCTGCACCTGGGCGCCGGGCACCCGGAGCTGGCGGGGCTGGTGTGCTACTCGCCGGCGCTGAAGCTGAACCACCCGCTGCTGCGGCTGGCGCCGCTGGCCACCCGGCTGGCGCCCCGCTGGATCGGGGGCCGCGAGGTGGCGCTGGTGGACCCCGAGGCGGCGGCGCGGGTGTGGAACTACGGCCGCGCGCCGCTGCGCGGGGCGGCCCAGCTGGTCCCGCTGATCGCGCACGTCCGGGGCCGGCTGGCGGACGTGCGGCCCGACGTGCTGGTGATCCAGAGCCACCGCGACCCGGTGGTCCACCCGCGCAGCGGACCCCTGATCGTGGCGGGGGTGGGCTCGCGGGACGCGACCCTGCGCTGGCTGCACCACTCCGGGCACAACATCGGCGTCGAGGGCGAGTGGACCACGGTGGCGTCGTGGACCTGGACGTTCGTCGCGGAGCGGTTGCCGTGAGGGAGCAGCTGCACCGCGCCTGGCTGCGCCGGCTGCGCCACGAGTGGGGCAGGGTCAACGACGGCCGGCTCGACGGCGCGCTGCGGCCCCCCGTGCTGCGCATCTCGGCCAGCCGCCGGCGGCTCGGGCAGTGGCGGCCCGAGGGGCGCGAGCTGTCCATCGCCGAGGAGCACATCTGGCGCGACCCGTGGCACGCCGTGGTGGAGACGCTGCGCCACGAGATCGCCCACCAGGTGGCCCACGAGCTGCTCGGCGGTGCCGGCCAGCCGCCCCACGGCCCGGCGTGGCGCGAGGCCTGCCGGCGGATCGGGATCGAGCCCCGCGTGCGCGGCGAGGCGCCGGGCTCCGGCGATCCGCGGGCCGACCGGCTGCTGGTGCGGATCCGCAAGCTGCTGGCGCTGGCGGGCAGCAGCAACGAGCACGAGGCCCAGGCGGCGATGGCCAAGGCCAACACGCTGCTGCTGCAGTACAACCTGGAGATCCCGGACGGGACGCCTCCCGGCTACGACCACCGGCTGGTGGGCAGGACCGCCGCAGCGATCCCGCTGGCCTGGAAGATCGTGGCCAGCATCCTCGAGGAGTTCTTCTTCGTCGAGTGCCTGTGGGTCGCCACCTACGACGCGCGCCGGGACCGCGAGGAGCGCCAGCTGGAGATCTGCGGGACGCCGGCCAACCTGGACTTCGCCGAGCACGTCCACGCCGTGCTGCACGAGGAGTCCGAGCGGCTCTGGCGCCGCGAGAAGGCCCGCCGCGGCCGGGTCCCGCGCGCCGCCCGCCGCGAGTACCTGACGGGCCTGCTCACCGGGTTCTCGGACAAGCTCCGTGCCGAGCGCGGCCAGCACGAGGAGCGGGGCCTGATCTGGGTCGGCGACCCGGGCCTGCAGCGCTACTTCCGGCAGCGCCACCCCCGCACCGTGGGCTTGCGCAGCGGCGTGGTGTACGCCACCAGCGCCTACGAGTCGGGTCGCGAGGCGGGGCACAAGCTGACCGTCCACCGGCCGATCCGCGCGCGCGGCAAGGGGAGCACCAAGCTGCTGGACGGCTGACCGCGGACGGGAACCGGCTCATCGGGCCCGCGCCGAGATGGTACCTTGGTCCGTGAGGCGGTCCGGGTCTGGGGGTCCCGCGCGCGACCCGCGGCCGTCGGGAGGCACCCGATGAGTCCTGTCTTCGCTCGCGCCCGATCCGGCCTGATGTCCCTCTGTGCCGGTCTCGCGCTGCTGCTGGGGGCCGCGTCCGCACGGACCGCGGCCGCGGCCCAGCACACCATCGCCCCGACGTTCCGCAGCAGCTACGGCGTCGACGCCGCCGACGTGGACGGCGACGGCGATCGCGACGTGATCGCGAGCTCGAACAACGACGGCGTCGCGTGGATCGAGAACGTCACCGGCGGGATCGAGGTCTGGCACCACCACTTCATCGACACCGACGGCGGGGTCCGTCCCGTGGCGAGCGGCGATCTGGACGGCGACGGGGACGTCGACGTGGTCGGCGGCGACCACGCCGGCGGCCGGCTGGTGTGGTGGGCCAACGCCGCGGGGGACGGGTCGACGTGGGTCCTCGCCGAGGTGGACGCCGCCGCGGCCGGGCCGGAGGACGTGGGCGTCGCCGACGTGGACGGCGACGGGGACCTCGACATCGTCGCCGCGCTGCACTCGGCAGACACCCTGGGCTGGTGGGAGAACGTCGCGGGGGACGGCAGCAGCTGGGTCGCCCACGCCGCCACCACGACGCTCTCGGGGCCGGTGGCGGTGGACGCCGCCGACGTGGACGGGGACGGCGACGTGGACCTGCTCGGCGCCGCGGAGTGGGACGACGTGGTGGTCTGGTACGAGAACACCGCGGGGGACGGGTCGGCGTGGACCGAGATCGTGATCGATGACACCATCGGCAACCCCCAGGACGTGACCACCGCGGACATCGACGGCGACGGGTACCGGGACGTGGTGGGCACCTCCAACGGGGACGACGACGTGCTGTGGTGGCGCAACACCGCCGGGGACGGCTCGGCCTGGACCGAGGACACGATCGACGGCTACTTCAACGGCGCGTGGCAGGTGGACACCCTCGACGCCGACGGGGACGGGGACCAGGACGTGGTCGCGACGGCGTACTCCGTGGGCGACCTGTTCTGGTACGAGAACCTCGCCGGGGACGGCAGCTCGTGGGACGACCACCCGGTGCACGAGAACTGGAGCGGGCCCCGGGACATGCTCGTCACCGACCTCGACGGCGACGGCGCCGACGACGTGCTCGGCTCGGTCAGCGGCTACGCCCAGATCCGCGCCGTGCAGAACGTCGCCGGGGACTTCAGCGCGTTCCGCACGATCGTCGTCGGGGGCTCGTTCTCGCTGTACCGCGTCAGCACCGCCGACCTGGACGGGGACGGCGACCGCGAGCTCCTCGCGGCCAGCCAGGTGCACGGCTACGCCGGGTTCTGGGAGGACGTCTCGGGGACCGGGACCGACTGGACCTGGCACCACCTCGAGGCCGACGAGGGCGACGGGCGGCACGTCGTGGGCGCGGACATCGACGGCGACGGCGACGGGGACATCGTCGCCGCGCTGGACGGGGCCGACATCCTGCTCTACGAGAACCTGACCGGTGGCTGTGACAGCTGGGCCCGCACCGTCGTGACGAGCAGCTTCTACAACGCGTATGCCCTGGGGGTGGGGGACATCGACGGCGACAACGACCTGGACATCGCCTCGGTGGCGTACAGCTCGGGGGACGTGGCGTGGTTCGACAACACCGCCGGCGATGGCAGCGCGTGGAGCGAGGTGTCGGTGGAGGACTCCTTCGCGGGGGCCTACGACCTGGAGCTGGTCGACCTCGACGGCGACGGCGCCCTGGACATCGTGGCGTCGGGGTACAGCGCCGACTACGTCCACTGGTTCGACAACACCAGCGGCGACGGCTCCTCGTTCTACGAGCGGATCATCGACAACAACGTCGACGGCGCGGGGCGCCTGGGAGTCGGCGACGTGGACGGCGACGGGGACCTGGACGTGCTCGGCTGCTCGGTCAGCGACGACGACGTCTACTGGTGGCAGCGCAGCGGCAACAGCTTCACCCGCTCCACGATCCACTCGAGCTTCGACGCGCACGTCGACCTCGACGTCGCCGACCTCGACGACGACGGGCACCCGGACCTGCTGGCCGCCGCCAGCAACGCGGACGACGTGGTGTGGTGGGAGGACAAGGTGCCCGACGGCCTGTTGTTCTCGCTGCACTTCGTCGACGACGGCTTCCACGACGCGCGGGTGGTCCACGCCGCCGATCTCAACGGAGACGGCCTGCCCGACATCATCGGCGCGTCGGGGAGCAGCTCCTACCGGGTGGTGTGGTGGGACAGCCCGGCGGCGGACTACGACGGCGACGGCCACACCCAGATGACGGACTGCGACGACCACGACGACCAGACCTACCCCGGGGCGACGGAGCAGTGCGACGGGCTGGACAACGACTGCGACGGGGCGGTGCCCGCGGACGAGAGCGACGGCGACGGTGACGGGGTGATGGCCTGCGACGGGGACTGCGACGACGGCGATCCGCTGACCTACCCGGGGGCCACCGAGATCTGCGACGGCGAGGACAACGACTGCGACAACCAGCCGGACGACGGGCTGCCCACCTGGGACTTCTGGCCGGACGCGGACGGCGACGGGTACGGCGAGGACGGGGCCGCGGCGGTGAACGACTGTGCCCAGCCCAGCGGCCACGTGGACAACCACGACGACTGCGACGACGGGGACGCCGGGGTCCACCCCGGCGCGGTGGAGACCTGTGACGGCGTGGACGAGGACTGCAACGGGCAGATCGACGACGGCGTGCAGTACCTGGACTACTGGCCCGACGGGGACGGTGACGGGTTCGGCGACGCGGGGGCCAACCCCACCAGCGCCTGCGTGCCGCCGACGGGGTACGTGCTCAACGACGACGACTGCGACGACGGGGACGCGGCGGTCCACCCGCTGGCCACCGAGGTCTGCAACGGGGTGGACGACGACTGCGACGGGACCACCGACGAGGGGTACGACGTCGACGGCGACGGGTACACCTCGTGTGGCGGGGACTGCGACGACGGCGACGCGGCGGTGAACCCGCTGGCCGCCGAGATCTGCGACGGGGTGGACAACGACTGCGACGGGGACACCGACGAGGGCTTCGACCTCGACGGCGACGGGTACACCAGCTGCGGCGGGGACTGCGACGACGGCGACGCGGCGGTGAACCCGCTGGCCACCGAGGTCTGCAACGGGGCCGACGACGACTGCGACGGGGACACCGACGAGGGCTACGACGGGGACGGCGACGGGTACACCTCGTGCGGCGGGGACTGCGACGACGGCGACGCGGCGGTGAATCCGCTGGCCACCGAGGCGTGCAACGGGACAGACGACGACTGCGACGGCGCGGTGGACGAGGGCTTCGACCTCGACGGGGACGGGTACACCAGCTGCGGCGGCGACTGCAACGACGGGGCCCCAGCGGTGAACCCGGGGATGCCGGAGATCTGCAACGCCGGCGTCGACGACGACTGTGATCCGGCCACCGACGAGGCGGTCGACGGGGACGGCGACGGGGTCACGATCTGCGACGGCGACTGCGACGACGCCCTGGACGAGGTGTACCCCGGCAACCCGGAGATCTGCGACGGGCTGGACAACGACTGCGACCCGTCCACCGACGAGGACGTCGACGGGGACGGGGACGGCGTGACGATCTGCGGCGGCGACTGCGACGACGCCGACGACACCGTCCACCCCTCCGCCACCGAGCTGTGCGACGGGATCGACAACGACTGCGACGGGGCCCCCGGGGCCGGCGAGGTGGACGCCGACGGGGACGGTCAGCTGGTCTGCGCCGGGGACTGCGACGACGGCGATCCGCTCACCGGAGACGGGTTCCCCGAGCTGTGCGACGGGATCGACAACGACTGCGACGGGAGCACCGACGAGGACGTGGGCGTCGACGCCGACGGGGACGGCTACACCGCCTGCGACGGAGACTGCGACGATGGCGACGCCCAGCGCTTCCCGGGCAACCCGGAGATCTGCGACGGGCTGGACAACGACTGCGACCAGCTGCTGCCGGCCGACGAGCACGACGACGACGGGGACGGCTGGATGATCTGCGACGGGGACTGCGACGACGGCGACGACACCCTGACCCTCGACGACGGCGACCTCGACGGCTACAGCACCTGCGCCGGGGACTGCGACGACGGCGACGACGCCCTGACCCCGGAGGACGCGGACCTCGACGGCTACAGCACCTGCGAAGGGGACTGCGATGACGGCGACGATACGCTGACCCCGGCCGACGGCGACCTGGACACCTACAGCACCTGCACCGGCGACTGCGACGACACCGACGCCTCGGTGCACCCCGCCGCGCTCGAGGACTGCTTCGACGGTGTGGACAACGACTGCGACGGCGACGTCGACGGGGACGACCCCGACTGCGCCGGAGACGACGACACGGGGGACGACGACACGGGGGACGACGACACGGGGGACGACGACACGGGGGACGACGACGACACCGGGGACGACGACACGGGGGATGACGACACGGGGGACGACGACACGGGGGACGACGACGACACGGGGGACGACGACGACACCGTGGACGACGACACCGGCGATGACGACACCGGCGATGACGACACCGGCGATGACGACACCGGCGATGACGACAGCGACGATCCAGGGGACGACGACGAGAGCGACGACGACGATGCGGGGGACTGCTCCTGCGGCGTCGCCGGGCGCGCGGGACACGGCCTGGTCGTTGTGCTGGCGCTGCTCGCGGTGTCCCTGCGCCGGCGAGCGGCGCGCTAGCCGGGGAACCCCATCTCGGCCCGCACGGCGCGGTAATCCGCGGTCCACTGGCCGGCTCCGTCGCGGATCACCAGGGGTGGCACGGGGTCGTCCGCGGCGGACTCGCCGGGAAACCCCAGCTCCAGCAGCTCCAGCAGCGGGTCCTTGCCGGCCCTGGGGACCACCAGCCGGCGGGCGCGGATCGCCAGGCCGGCGGCGTCGGCAGCGGCCGGTACGTCGTCGGGGCGGTAGGCGGCGAAGACCAGCACGAACACACCGCCGGGGGTCAGGCAGCGGGCGGCGGCGCGGGCGTAGTCGGTGACGTCACCCTTGAACACGAACCGCGCCGGAGCGCGCTGCACGCGGCCGGACTCGATCCCGGTGCCGACCGGGAGATACGGGGGGCTGCCGGTGATCAGGTCGAAGCGCTCCGGTTCCGTTACCTGGAACTCCCGGAGGTCCCGGTGGTGGACCTCGAAGCGCTCCTCGAGGCCGTTGTAGCGCACCGAGCGTCGGGCCAGGCCCGCGCTGACCTCCTGGACCTCGACGCCGATCACCTGCGCCTCGGGGAAGTGCCAGCTGGTCATCAGCGCCACGGAGCCGATCCCGGTACCGAGGTCGAGGTAGCGGCGCACGTCGAGGCCGCGGGCGCGAGCCCGGCGCACGGCGTACCAGGCGCACAGGAAGTCGTCGGTGGAGAACCGGTGGCCGTCGCGGCGCTGGAAGATGCGCCAGTGGCCGGAGACGTGGTCGAGGGTCTCCTCCGGGCCGGGCCGCAGCGTGGGATCGCCCTGGTCGCCGGGGGGGACCGGGCCGGGGGGCGTCCAGCGGGCGCGGATCCGCTCGTGGCGGGACCGGCGGCGTTGCGCGTCACTCATCGCTCGGTTCCTCGGGCAGCAGGGGGCGCAGCGCCGAGCGCAGGCGGCGCATCTCGACGTGGATCGCCGGCCGCAGGTCGCGGGGCGCGACCTCGCCGACGATCGCCTCCCAGGGGCGATGCTGCAGGACCTTGCGGACCAGCAGGGCCCAGTCCTCGTCGCGCAGGTCGGCGGCTCGCGCGGGGTCGGCCGCGGCGTGCCGCACGATCTCCCACAGGGGCTGGACCACGGCGTCGTAGATCAGCGGGCCGTGGGCGCAGGCGTGGGCCACGCGCCAGTCGGCCGGGGTGAGGTCCGGGCGCGGGATCGGCCGGGACGCACCCGCGCTGCGCAGCATCGCCAGCGCCACGGCGGGATCCAGGTCGCGCAGGGCGTCGGCCAGCACGTGGGGGAAGCGGCGCAGGAAGGCGTCGCCGAGCCGCTCGACGAGGGCCCTCCCGCGGTCGTCGAGGGCGCGCAGCACCACCGCGGAGAACTCGCCGGAGACCTCGGAGCGGCGGACCGCCATGCGCGCGGGGACGAAGCCGCAGCGGGTCCAGAACCGGATCAGGTCCGGGGTGGCGGCGAAGCCCGCGCCGAGGTAGGCCGCCGGCCCGGCGGCGGGGTCCGCGGCCGCGGCGTCGAGCAAGCGGCGAGCCAGGCCCCGGCCGCGGACCGCGGGGTGGACGGCGATGCGCAGCACGCGCCACGCGGGCAACGTGCCGGCGTCCTGCTCGCCGAGGTGGCAGATCAGCGTCTCGGGCAGCATGTTGCCGCGGACGCGGGTGCGGCCGGCGGCGATCTCCCCGCACCGCGCGGCGGACAGCCCACCCTCGCGGGCCAGCAGCAGCGCACCGAGCACCCGTCCGTCGTGGCGCGCGACCCAGGTGCGCACGTTGGGGCCGTCCAGCAGGCGCGCCAGGTCCAGCGGGGTGGTGCGGTAGTGGGCGTGGATCAGCAGCCCGAACAGCGCCCGCAGCAGGCCCTCGTCCCCGGCGAGCTCCCCGGGGTCACACCCGCGGATCTCGACGGCGCCGGGGGCGGGCGGGCCATCGGACAGGTCGGAGGGCGCGGCGTCCAGGGCGAAGGTGCGGTGGGCCCACGCCTCGACGGGGTCGCCGGGGGCCCACCGGATCGGCTCCTCGAGGGAGACCTCGCGCAGGTCCGCGTCCCGCCGGCGGAGGTGTTCCATGAAACGAATCGCGAAGCCCTGCCCGGTGCCCTCGTAGCCGTGGACGGTGGTCGCGAAGGCGATCCGCGGCGCGGCCTCGAGCAAAGCGTCGAGGACGGGCACGGAGAGCTGGGCGGCCTCGTCGACCAGCAGCGCGTCGGGGGCCGCGGCCGGGACCGCGGCCGGCTCGAGGTAGGCGATCGCGGCGTCCGCCGCGGACCCTCCCGCGCGGGCCAGGACCTCGGCGACCGCCTCCGGTCCCGGACCGGTGATCCCCACCGACGCGCCACCCGCGACGAGGCCGCGGGCCGCCAGGCCGAGGGCGCTGGACTTGCCGCGGCCGCGGTCGGCGGTCAGCACCACGACCACCGGCCCCGGTCCAGCCAGCGCCTCGAGGGCGCGCACCGCGTGGAGCTGGTCCGCGGTGCGGGCCGAGCGGTAGATCGCCTCGTCGAACCCGGGGGCGTCCGGGACCGGGAGCGGCCGGGCGGGGAGGGGGACCACCGGCGCGAGCGGGGAGGGGACCACCGCCGTGACCTCGCCGCCCGCGCCGATCCGGTAGCGGCGTACCCCGGCCGCGCCGCGCAGCGACTCGATCAGCCGAGCGACCAGCCGCCGGCCGACCTCGCGGTCCTCGAACGGCGGCGGGGCCAGCCGCCGGCGCAGCCGATCCGGCGCGTCCGGCCACGCGGCGAACGGGGGGGTCAGCAGCACCACCAGGCCGCCCCCGCGGACGGCGCCGGCCGCGATGCACACGGCCGCCAGGTCGGTCTCGACGTGCAGGTCCACCGCCGCCACCGCCGGGCTGCGGCCCAGCAGGCTGGCGAACCGTGCCGCCGGGATCGCCTCCCAGCCCGCCGGGATCGGGGCGCCGCCCGGATCGTGGGCCACGTACGGCTGGTCCAGATCCGTCGAGGCGATGGCCGCGTGGAGCTGGGCCCACGAGGCGACCCGGTCCCCCTCCAGCACCACCAGCCGGCGGTGGCGGGCGGCGCGGGCCTCGGCGACGAGGGCGGCGAGGTCGAGCGGGATCACGGCGTGGTTCACTCCCCGGGCTTGGCCGCGACCTTACCCTCGTGCGGCGGCCGCTGCCACGCCAGGAACACCCCGGCGGCGATGATCAGCACCCCACCCGCCACGGACCACGGCGTCGGGGGCTCGTGGAACACGATCCAGTCCAGCGCCGCGGCCACCGGGAGCGCCACGTAGCCCACCGTCGCCACCAGCGGTGCCGGCGCGGCCTTGTAGGCGCCGGTCATGAACATCTGACCCATCATCGCGCCCATCGCCAGGCCGACGAGGTAGGGCCAGTGGCCGGGCTCCGGCATCGTCGCCACCGGGATCGAGGTCAGCCCGCCGAAGACCAGCAGCAAGAACGTGAAGTTCAGCACGATCACGTCGGCGTGGTCCGTGCGCCCCGCCTTGCGCAGCTGCAGGTGGGCCAGCGCCGAGAACAGCGACGACGCCAGGGCGGCCAGCCCGGCGAGGCTGACGATCCCGGTGCCGACCGCGGGGCCGAGCACCAGCCCGACGCCGAGCAGCGCCAGCCCCAGGCTGAGCCACACGCGGCCGCCGGGGCGGTCGCCGACCACGAACGGGGCCAGCAGCGCGACCCACACCGGCTGGATCCGGATCAGGATCTGGGCCTCGGCCAGCGTCAGGCGGCCCAGCGCGTAGAAGAACAGCATCATCGCGACGAAGCCGAACAGGCTGCGCCAGAAGATCGTCCAGCGGGCCTGCACGACGAACGCGCGCCGGGCGCGCAGCACCAGCAGGACCAGCACGGGCAGCGAGAAGATCGCGCGCCAGAACACCAGCTCCTGCTCGGGCAGGCGGGTGTCCATCAGCTTGACCATCACGGTCATGCAGCCGAACCCCAGCGTCGCCAGGGACATCAGCGCCGCCCCGAGGGCGGGTCGCGCGGGGGGAGCGTCGCTCAGGGGAGCCGCCGCTGGCGCAGGCGCAGGCCGAGGGCGGCCAGCCCGGCGAGGGCCAGCGCGGCGGTGGTCGCGATGCCGCGCCGGGCGGTCTCGGCGTCGTCCTCGCAGTCGCACGCGGCGGGGCCGCCGTCGTCGTCGCCGAGCGGGTCCTGCTCCGGGGGAGTGCACTCCATCCCCGAGCCGGTGTAGCCCAGGATCGACAGCTCGCTCCCCCCCGCGATCCCGCGGTCGGGTCCGGCGAAGTCCACGTCCATCAGGGTGTGGTACTGCCACAGGTCCCACTGGCTCTCGGCGAACGCCTGCGGCCAGGGGTCCAGCGTCCAGCTGCGGCCGCCGTCCTCGGAGAACAGGATCGCGGTCAGCCCGGTCTCGCACGAGGTGGTCGTGCAGATCGCGCCCACGGCCCAGATCTGGTTGCCGCACGGGGCGGAGACGCCATGCAGGAGGTCCACGCCGCGCCCCTCGCCGTCGGTGGGCAGCGACGCCGGCTCGAGGGTCTCGCCCCCGTCCTCGGTGGTGTAGGCCACCGCGCCGCCCTCGTCGTACCCCACCACGATGCCGCGGCTGGCGGTCAGCAGCACCGCGTCCTGCAGGTCGACGGCGAGGCCCTCGGTGGCCGCCGTCCAGCTGGCGCCGCCGTCGGTGGTGCGCAGCACCGTGCCCTGGCTCGGCGGGCCGCGGCCGTCGTCCTTCCAGGTGTCGTCGTCGCCCTCCTCCTCGCCCGCCACCGCGCCGACGATCCAGCCGGTGTCGGCGTCGACGAAGGTCACGGCGTTCCACGCCGGGCCGTCGACCGGCAGCGACACCTCGCTCCAGCTGTCGCCCCCGTCGGTGGAGCGCAGCAGCACACCCGAGCCGAGCAGCGCGAAGCCGTCCCCCCCCGGGGCGAACGCGATGTCGGTGACCAGGTCGCCCCAGCCCCCCGGGATCGTCGTGTCGGTCCACGAGCTGCCCCCGCTGGTGGTCTTCTTGATGAACGGCTGGATGTTGAACCCGGACATCGACAGGCCCCCGATGAACCCGGTGGTCGCGTCGGTGAACGCGACGCAGGCGATCAGCGTGTCGTTCTGCTGGAACACCTGCGACCAGCTGCCGCTGCCGGACGACTGGAGCACGACCCCGACCGAGGAGCCCGTGTCCATCATCCCCACGGCGTACTCGTGGCTGCCGTCCACCGCGTCCACGGCGAGCACCGCCGAGGTGTTGGAGAACACCGAGTTCTCCTCGGCCCACTCGCCGGCGGCCGCACCACCCGCGGCGGCGCTCAGCAGCACCGCGGCGACCGCGGCGGTCACACTTCGTTCCATGCCGGACCTCCCTGTCGCGAAGCCTGCTCCGTCGGCGGTAGACGTTGCGGGGCGGAGGCGGCGCTGTCAAGCGGTGCTGCCGCCCGCGGCTGCAGGCCCCGGTTGCATCCCTGGCCCCGTTGGACGATCGTTCGCATTCCCCGGCAGGAAGCCCTGCTCCAGGATGGAGGTACCCCCGTGCCCGCGACGATCATCGAGCCGTTCCGCATCAAGGCCGTCGAGCCGATCCGGATGACCACCCGCGAGGAGCGGGCTGCGATCCTGCGCGCCGCGGAGTACAACCTGTTCGCGATCCACGCCGAGGACGTGCTGATCGACCTGCTGACCGACAGCGGGACCGGCGCGATGTCCGCCGCCCAGTGGTCGGCGCTGATGCTCGGCGACGAGTCCTACGCCGGCTCGCGGAGTTACTTCCGGTTCGAGGACCGGGTCCGCGAGATCACCGGCCACAAGCACATCCTGCCGACCCACCAGGGGCGCGCCGCCGAGGCGATCCTGTGCTCGCTGGTGGGCGGGCCCGGCAAGGTCTTCCTGTCCAACGGCCACTTCGACACCACCCGCGCCAACGTGGAGTACACCGGCGCCGAGGCCCGCGACCTGCAGCCCGACGTGGCCCGCGATCCGGCCAGCGACCACCCGTTCAAGGGCAACGTCGACCTCGCCGCGCTCGAGGCCGCGCTGCGGGAGCTGGGCCGCGACCGCGTCGCGATGGTGATCATGACCGTGACGAACAACACCGCGGGCGGGCAGCCGGTCTCGCTGGCCAACCTGCGCGGGGCGCGGGACCTGGCGCGGCGCTACGGCGTGCCGCTGTTCCTCGACGGGGCGCGCTTCGCCGAGAACGCGTACTTCATCAAGGTCCGCGAGGAGGGGCATCGCGGCCGCCCGGTGTCGGACATCGCCCGCGAGATGTTCTCGCTCGCCGATGGCTGCATGGTCAGCGCCAAGAAGGACGGGCTGGTCAACATCGGCGGGTTCCTGACGCTCGACGACGACGAGCTCGCGTCGCACGCCCGCAACCGGCTGATCCTGACCGAGGGGTTCCCGACCTACGGCGGGATGGCGGGGCGCGACCTCGACGCCCTCGCCCAGGGGCTCCACGAGGTGCTCGACGAGGACTACCTGCGCTACCGGGTCCGGTCGGTGGCCTACGTCGGTGACAAGCTCGACGCGGCCGGCGTGCCCTACCTGCGCCCCGCGGGCGGGCACGCGATCTACCTCGACGCGCGGGCGATGCTGCCGCACCTGCCGCCCGGCCAGTACCCCGGCCAGGCGCTGGCCTGCGCGCTGTACGTCGAGGGCGGGGTCCGCGGCGTGGAGATCGGCAGCGTGATGTTCGGCAAGCGCGACGGCCAGGGGGGCGAGCAGCCGGCGGCGATGGAGCTGGTGCGGCTGGCGTTCCCGCGACGGGTCTACACCCAGAGCCACGTGGACTACCTCGTCGAGGTGATCGCCGCGGTCCACGACCAGCGGGACGCCATCGGGGGGCTGGAGATCACCTGGCAGCCGCCGTTCCTGCGACACTTCACCGCCACCTTCCGGCCGGTGGACTCCGGCGACGCTCAGAACCCGTAGCCGGGGTTCGACATCGGGTCGTAGAACCCGGCCGGGGCGAGCTCGGCGAAGCGGCCGGTGCGGAACAGCGCCTGGCGCGCGTGGACGCACAGGTCGCAGGCCGAGGCGTAGGTCTCGTCGGGCTCGAAGCCGTGCTCGCGGGCGATCTCGAGGAGTCCCTCGAGGTCGCCCCCGGCCAGCGCCTGCAGCAGCGGGTAGCGGTCCAGGTGGACCTCGCTGCCCACCTCGGCGAAGGGCACCGCCAGCCCGGCGCACATCCCCGGGACGTAGCGCCCCTCGAGATCGACGTGGAAGTGGGTCGTGTCCTCCAGCCGCGCGCGGCACGGCGGGGAGGGGTGCAGCAGCTGCTCGTAGGGGATCCGCTGGCCGTGGGCGTGCAGGAACCGCCCGGCCCGGCCGCCCGGGACCAGCGCGTAGCGGAGCCCCAGCTCCTGGGCGTACCGATCGCCCCGCGACGCCAGGTGGGCCTCCAGATCCAGCGTGTCGTGGGGCTCGAGCCCCTCGAGGTCCTCGAGGAACCGGGGCATCCACACGAAGGCCCCGCCGGGCAGCACCTCGCGGGCCGCCTCGATCAGCGCCAGGGTGCGCGCCAGCGGCACGAACTCGGCGTGGAACGGCGAGAGGCTGACCAGCACGCACTCCAGGCCCGCCGCCGCCAGCGGCGCCAGCACGGCCTCGGCGTGGGCCTGGTCGCGGACCCACAGCGCGTTGGTCTCCACGTACTCCAGGGTCAGGTTGCGCTCTCGGAAGCCGCGGATCGTGTAGGCCAGCCGGGTGCGATCGAGGAACGGCTCGCCACCGCCGAGGTGGTAGCGGGCGGCCGGGCCCCGGTACTTCAGGCGGTCCAGCAGCTCGTCGAGCCGCCGCGAGTCCTTGACCCCCCGCCCGCGGTGCGGCCCGCAGGCGTAGAGGCAATGCCGGCAGCTCGAGGAGCAGCGGTAGCCGAGGATCACGCCCCCGCCGCGGAGGGCGCCGATGCGCAGGATTCCGGCTGTCACGTCCTGGTCCGGATGGCGCACCCACCGCGGGCACGTCTCGCCGCTCGATCCTCACCATAATGCCACCGCGCGCGCAACGCTGCCCACCGGCTCAGGCCGCGGCCTCCCGCCGCTGGCTGCGGCCAGGCTGGCGGAGACGCTCCACGTCGGTGAGGTCGGCGAGGACCGCCTCGGCGGTGGGCCAGCGCCCCGCCCCGAGGCCGTGCAGCACCACGGGTGGTCCGGCGCTCGGCGTGATCACGACGCGGTTCTCCGCCCCGCGGGCGGCGGCGAGGGGGTGGTCGGCGGTGAGCACGGTGGGCCCGACCTCGGCCGTCACGCCGTGGGGCGTGCGCCGCAGGGTGGCCACGAGGCGCAGCGCCTGACCCTGCTCGCGGGCGGCGCGCACGACCTCCGGGCGCAGGCGATCGATGCCGTCGCGGGGCAGGGTCCGCGGATCGAGCCAGACCCCGAAGGCGGCGGAGGCACACAGCACCAGCTTGTGCAGCGCGTCGCTGCCGTCCAGGTCCAGCGTCGGGTCGGCCTCGGCGAAGCCCAGGGCCTGGGCCTGCGCCACCGCCTCGGCCGGCGTCCGGCCCTCGGCGAGCCGGTCGAGCACGAAGTTGCAGGTGCCGTTGAGCACGCCCTCCACGGCGCGGATCGGTCCCGCCTGCGACAGCCGCTGCAGCCGCTCGAGGACCGGGACCGAGCCTCCGGCGGCGGCGGAGTAGCGCAGGACCCGCCCGGCCCGCCGGGCGGCGTCGAGCAGCTCCGGCCCGCGGTCCGCGACGACGGCCTTGTTGGCGGTGACCACGTCGCGACCGGTGTGCAGCGCCTCGGCGATCAGGCTGGCCGCGGGCTCGATCCCGCCGATCAGCTCGACCACCAGGTCCGAGGGGCGGCGCAGCACGGCCCACGCGTCCTCGTCGACCAGCGCCGCGGGCAGCTCGCGGTGGCGGGCGCGGTGGGAGACCGCGATGCCGACCACCTCGAAGCGATCCGGCCGCGTTCGCAGGTGCTGGAGCAGGCCGCCTCCCACGGTGCCGCAGCCCAGCAGGGTGACGCGGAGCGGGCGGCGGGCGGGGCGCGGGCGCTCCCGCTCCGACGGTCCGGGGCCCACCTCGGTGCCGTCGCCGGCGCCCACCGCGGCGACGTGGAACGTCAGCCCGTGGGACGCCGCGAAGCGGACCGCCTTGGGCTGGACGAGCTCGGCGCCGACCTGCTCGGCGCGCTCCCAGCGCACGCGGCGATAGCGAGCCGGGGCCGGGCCGGGGCGGGCCGGGTCCCACTCGTAGATCCCGTCGACGTCCTTGATCAGGCGGCACGCGCCGGCCCCCAGGCGCTGGGCCAGGAACAGGGCGGTCAGGTCGGAGCCGCCCCGGCCGAGCAGGGCGGGCGAACCGTCGCGCGTGCGCCCCACGAACCCGGGGATCACCGCCACGGGGCGATCGCCGAGCGCCCGCTCCACGGCGCGCGGATCGAGGTCGAGGGGGCGCGCGTCGAGTGGCGGACCCTCCACGCACAACCCGATCCGGGAGGGGTCCAGGACGCGGGCGGGAATCCCCGAGCGCTGCAGACCCAGCGTCAGCAGCGCCACCGAGGTCGCCTCCCCGGTGGACAGCAGCGTGGCCAGGGCCTCGGGATCGGGGTCGTCGGCGGCCCGCCGGGCGCGGGCCAGCAGCTGGTCGGTGGTGTCGCCGAGCGCCGAGACCACGGCGATCACGCGGTGTCCCGCGCGCCACTCGCGGTAGATCTCGGCCACGGCCAGGGGGATGTCGTCCTCGGTCCTCAGGACCGAGCTCCCGAACTTCAGGATCGTCCAGTCGTACATCTCGTCCTCGCTTCCATCTCGTTGGGGGTCCACGGTTCACGGCGTTCGGACGCCCTGACGGTGGTGCCGCGGGAAGGAGGACGGGGGTGTCGGGTGCTGGGGTCCCGTTCCTCTACGCGGCCATGCCACCGACAGGGCGGCGCATGGCCATGGGCATCAGCATGCGGGTAGAGGTCGGGCTCATCGTGCGTCTCGGCCCCGCGGCCGTTCCGCGAGGTGGTGCGATGATAGTCCCCGCCGCGGAGGCCTTGTCAACCCCCTTCCCGTCGCTTTTTTCGGGAGCTCTCCGCTCGGTCGACAGCGCAGACTGCAGGGGATCGTGCGCGTGGCGTGCCTGTACCATGAAACAGGGCCGGTCAGCAGTTGCAGTCGTTACAGCAGTTGCCGCAGTCGTCACAGTCGTTGCAGCAGTTGCCGCAGTCGTCGCAGTCGTTGCAGCAGTCGCCGCAGTCGCTGCAATCGTTGCAGCAGCCCTCGCAGGTGTCGCCACAGCCCCCGCAACGGTCGCAGCAGTCGGTGCAGGCATCGGTGCAGTCGCTGCAGGAGCCGGTCCCGCCGCCGACCGGATCGTCGCCCCCGGCGCCTCCGGCGTCGCCGCCCTCCTCGCCGCCGGTGCCGCCGCCGCCGTCCTCGCCGCCGTCTGCCGGGGTCTCGCCCTCGCCCTCGTCCTCCTCGGCGCGCGCGTCGGTGGCGCGCAGCCACCCCAGCAGCGACGCGAGCAGCCGCGTGCGCCAGCCGGGGACCGCCGCGGCGGCTCGCTGGGCCCAGCCGAGCAGCGAGAACAGCGCCACGGCGGCGGCGGCCGCCCAGCGGGCGGTCCAGGAGCCGCGAGGATCCTCCCCTGCCGGCTTCCCGCAGGCGATGCCCCGGGCCCGTGCCGCGGCGTGGCGGGCGGTGGAGCCCAGCCGATCGCAGAGCACGTTCTCGACCAGGTCCCGGTTGCGGCGCAGCGGGAGCCGCGCGACGGCGTCGCGGATCGCCTCCAGGTCCCCGTCCAGCGTCGAGCACGTCCGGCGGACCCGGGGGCGAGCGGCGCGCCAGCCGCCGCCTTCGGCGCGCACCAGCAGCGGGTTGAACGCCCCGCCGCGGCGGTCGCGATCCAGGTCGTCGAGGGCGTCGACGAGGTAGATCACACGACCGGTGGCGCGGCCGAGCCGGACCAGCTGGTCGCGGGTCGCGGCCGTGCGGGCCTCGGCCGCGGCGCCGGGGAGATCCGCCAGCGCCGCGAACACCAGCCCCAGCGCCGCGGCGGTGGGCTCCGCGGCGCGCCGCGGGCCGGTCTCACCCGGCACCTCGACGCGCTGCTGGTCGAGCTCGAAGCCGACCAGGCGGTCTGCCGGGACACCCAGCCCGATCAGATCCCGGCGGGCGCGGTCGACCGGACCGGCCACGGCGCGCCGCACCAGGCGTGCGGGGCGGCTCCCCTCGACGGCACGGTCGGCCAGCTCCTGGTCCCCCAGCAGCAGCTGCAGGTCGGTGGCCGCGCGCAGCGCCGGGGCGTCCGGGCTGCGGGTCGCCCGGTGCTGCACGGGCATCACCGGGCAGCGGGTCCGATCGCCACCGGACGGCGTCTCCTGCAGCCCGTCGGCGAGGATCGCGACGAGCACCGCGTCGCGACTCAGCGCAGCGCGGCCCAGGAGACCGAGGTGGCGGCCCATCCCCTGGCACAGCCCGCAGTAGTAGGCCCGGTAGCGACGGTGGGCCGCCTCGTCGAGGGTGCAGCCGTGGGGCTTCAGCGTCCCGAACACGTCGCCTCCCGGGCGGCCCGCTCGGCGGCGCCGGGTGCCCCTTCCCCGGGCTCGGTCCGGTACAGCGCGGCGAACGCGTCCGCCGGCCCGGCCCAGGTCGCGAACGGAGCCTCGGCCCGCTCGCGGGCGCACAGCGGGTGATCCATGTAGCGCGCCAGCAGGAACCCATGGATCCAGGCCAGCAGCGCCGGGAGCTCGCCGAGCGGCCCGAGCGCCGCCAGGGCCTGCTCCAGCTCGCCAGCCCGCGGCAGGCACGCCCGGTCGGCGTCGCAGGCCGCGACCGCGCGGAACAGCGCCGGGATGTCCCGGCGCGAGACGGCGTCGAGGTGGGCCGCGCCGCCCGCGCGCCAGCAGTGCAGCCCGGGGACGGTGGCGATCAGCCCCTCGGCGGCGTCCTTGTCCAGGTCGGCGAGGGCGTCGGCCCGCTGGATCGGCCCGCCGAGGTCGAAGAACGCCCGCTCCTCGGCCGGCGTCAGGCCTCGCCCGGCGTCCTCCGGGAGCGACCCGCACAGCGCGATCATCAGGAGCCACGCACCGCTGATCTCGCGGGTCACGCGCGCGACCTCGTCCGGGTCCGCCGTCGCCGGATGCGCGGTGAGGATCGCCACGGCGTCCACCTGGATCTCCCAGCCCCGCGCGATCACCTCGAGCAGGTGAGCCCGGCGGTCGGGCAGCACGCCCGGAGCGCGCAGCGTCTGCCCCAGCTCGGCGGCCAGCGCGCAGCGGGACTCGTCGGTGGCCGGCGCCGCGGTCCGGATCGACGCCAGCGTCGGAGCCAGATACGTGCGGGTACGGCGCCGAAGCGTGCCCCGATCGGTGCGATGCCCGCCGTGGAACGCCGGCCCGTCGATGACCTGGTCGTCGAGCTTGGTCAGCAGCGACAGCAGGCTCGCGGCGCGCATCGCGAGGGCCCTCCCGGGGTCGCCACCCACGGCGGCATGGGTCACCCGCGCCAGCTCGGCCAGGCCGGCGCACAGCAGGCGGCTGCGGGGCGAGACCGTGGACCGCGGGTCCGCGGCGTCGACCGCGCCGGCCAGGCGGTGGAGCTGCTCCCGGCCGGTACGCAGCAAGCGGCCCGGCCAGACCGACGACGGGGGAGGCGGGTGGTGCATCGCTGTCGGGCCATGATAGCGGCCCGCGGGCGGTAAGTCCCCGGTAACTGACGGTCGTCCCCGCGGTGGCGACACTGGTACCCGAAGCGCACCGCGCGTCGTGGGCGCATCGGAGCTCCGGGAGGCGTCATGGGGATCTGTCGCAGACCTGTGTCACATCGTACGTTCACGCTCCTGCTCGGGAGCCTCGGCCTGGCATCGCTGCTGCTCGCGGGATGCTACGACGTGGCGTTCCCGACCTGCCAGGACCTGCCCGCAGAGGGGATCGAGAGCCTGCGGGTGGAGTCGGACCGCGGTCCAGTCGAGGTCGTCGGGGTCGAGGGCGCCGAGACCATCGAGCTCGGGGGGGCGATCCACGTCACGGCCTCCAGCGAGCGCGCCGCCGAGCGACGGGCCGAGGAGATCGAGCTGCTGCTCGAGGCCCAGGGGAGCGAGGCGGTGCTGCGGCTGTGGATCCCCCCCCCGGCGGGCGTGGCCTGGGGCGACCTCCAGCTGCAGGTGCCCGCGCGGCTGGCCGGCCGGATCGAGACCTACGACGGCGCGATCCACCTCTCGGGGCTGCGCGCGGATCAGGACGCCTCGACGACCAACGGGGCCGTCGAGGTCGACGACGTGGTCGGCGACCTGACGCTGTGGACGACCAACGGGGCGCTGCGGCTGTCCGCCGTCGAGGGCGAGGTCCGCGGCACGACGACCAACGGCGCGATCGAGGCCGAGGAGGTCCACGGGGACCTGACGCTCGCCACCACCAGCGGCCGGATCGACCTGCTCGGAGGCAGCGGGACCGCCGACCTGGAGACGACCAACGGCCAGGTGGCGGTGGCAGACTTCGCGGGCGACGTGGTCGTCGTCACGACCAACGGCCGGATCGACCTGCAGGGGGTCGAGGGCGACGCGGCGGCGACCGGCAGCAACGGGGCGATCGAGGTCGAGGAGCACGCCGGCTCGCTGGACCTGTGGACGACCAACGGCAAGATCGAGATGCAGGTCGCGGTCCCCGAGGGGGGCTCGGTGCTGGCCCACACGACCAACGGACCGATCGACCTGGCCGTGCCCCCCGAGACCTCCGGCTCGCTGATGGCCACCACGGTCAACGGCGACATCGAGATCGAGGGGCTGGCGTTCAGCGGAGACATCGACCACGACCAGGCGATCGGCACCCTGGGGTGTGGCGGGACCGTGGAGATCGTGCTGGCCACGACCAACGGCACGATCGACCTCGACGCCGAGGAGTTCTCCGCCGGACCGGAGGATGGCGACGAGCCACCGGCGGAGGACGGGGGGCTCGACGACGACGGCGGCACAGCCTGATCCGAGCGACCACGTTCCCGCCGGCTCGCTTGCGTCTCGGCCGGCACCGTCGTACCTTCGCGGCGTGCCGAACCGAGGAGGGACGACCCGATGAGGACCAATCGTGACTCGATCCTGGGGCTGATCGCGGCGCTGGTGCTCCTGACCGGGAGCGGCTGCACGACCTCGCTGGCCGGCAACTGGGAGGGCGAGATCGACTGCGGCTCGTGGGGCGACGTCGACATGGAGCTCGACATCGACGACGCCCAGGGGATGGTGTTCGCCGGCGACGGCGAGATCACCGGGTTCTACTACGAGAACAGCCCCGCGAAGCTGGTGTTCGAGGTGGAGCTCACCAAGACCAAGCTCTCCGGCGTCCAGGAGCTGGCCATCGACCCGGACGACTGCGAGGTCGAGATCAGCGGCTACGGGTCGTACGACGAGGACTGCGAGGAGCCCGACGACGTCGAGTGGGACGGCGAGGACGAGATCACCGGCGAGATCGAGGACTTCCTCGGCATCTCCGGCAACGACTGCGAGTTCGAGATCGAGCGCTAGCAGCCCGTCGCGCGACGGGCTGGCAGCCTGTTGCAGATTGCCACGCACCGCCCGCATCTCGCCTGCCGGCCGCCTCTGAACAGCCCC
>CAZOYV010000141.1:0-21799 GCA_964584075.1 uncultured Rickettsiales bacterium
GGTTTGTGCCGCGAGAAATCGGCGATGTGAGCCTATGACTGCGGAAGCCGGGTGGATGACGGACGGGTAATGGTCAAGGTGCGATTGCCCACGGGATCCTCGGTGGCGCAGACGGACCAGGCTATCGCTGCGGTGGAGGAGGCCGTCGCGGATGACCCGCTGGTGGAGAGCGCGTTCGCCCTCGTCGGCGGCAAGGTCTGGGGCCTGTACACATACGAAATCGCCAACGAGGGCGAGGTGGACCTCCAACTCGTCCCCCGCGGCCAGCGCGACCTCACCACATCCGCGTACATCGACCAGCTCCGGCAACGGCTGAAGAGCGTCCGGCTCCCCGCAGGTAAGGCGATGGTCATGCAGATGAAGGTCAAGGGCATCCGCAAGACCGGCAACTCGGATATAGAAGTACAGATACTGGGTATGGAGCTGGACCGCCTGTTCGGCCTGGCCCGGCAGGCTGTCGCCACCATGTCCCGCGCGCCGTACCTCAACAACGTGTTCCTCCCGATGGACATGACCAAGCCCGAGACCCAGATCCGCGTCGACCGCATGCGGGCCGCCGAGTTGGGGCTCTCCGTTGCGGACGTGGCCACGACCCTGCAGGCCCTGGTCCGCGGCACGGTGGCCTCCCGCTACCGCGAGGGGGACGAATACTACGACATCCGGGTGATGGTCCCCGAGGGCCGCATCGACGGGCGAGCCGTGGTGGAGCAGCTCCCGGTGGCCTGCACGGCCGAGGGGTGCGTCCGCCTGCACGACGTGGCCCAGGTCGTCGACGCCGTCGGGCCGGTGGAGATCGTCCGTGAGGACCAGGTCAAGCAAGTGGTCGTGAGGGCGGACGCCGCCGGGGCCAGCGTCGGGGAGGCGCTGGCACGCCTGCAGGACGACCTCGGCGCGCTGGATCTGCCGCCGGGATACGAAATCGCTTACGGAGGCCAGGCGCAGATGATGGCCGACGCGCGACGGGACCTGCTGGTCGTGCTGGGGTTCGCGCTTTTCTTCGGGTGCGTCATCCTGACGGTGCAGTTCGACCGACTGCGCGGGCCGGTCATCATCTTCGGCACGTTGCCGTTCACGCTGGCAGGCATCGTGCTGGCGCTGCTCCTGACCGGGACTCCGGTTGGCGCCACCGTGGTCATCGGGCTGCTGGTGGTCGTTGCGATTCACGTCACCGAGAGCGTGTTGGTCCTGACCTACGCCGACGAGGCCGTCGGTCGGGGAACCCCTGCGCGCGAGGCCGTGGTGAGGGCAGCCACGACGCGCTTCCGGCCGCGGATCATGACCGCCGTGGGGGTCATGATCGGGCTGTCGCCTCTCGCGCTGAACCTGGAGGCCGGGGGCGATCTGTTGCAGCCCATGGCCATCGCCGCCATCGGCGGGGTGCTCGCGGCCGTCCCGGTTGGGCTGTACCTGGTCCCGGCGGTCTACACCATCCAGCGTCGTCGCAAGGGTGGGCCGCCCGCGGAGACCGAGAGCCCCTGACAACCTCCGCGCAGATTCGTCCCGGACGAGATCCCCAGGTGACCGTGTGAGAAACGCCTGGGCCTCCGCCAACTTGACGAGCCTCACTCCATCCTCTATCGTCGAAATACGATGAACGAGCATGGCTCATGTCCGGAGCAGGAGGCGCTCTGCCCCCCTCCGTCCGAAGACATCGAACGAGCCGCCACCAACGGGCCGGAGGCTGACGAGGAACTCGCCAGCCTGGCCCGTGCGCTAGGTCACCCGGCACGTGTACAGATCGTTCGGCTCCTGTCGCGGAGCTCTTCTTGCATGTGCCGCGAAATCGTCGACGAGCTTCCGCTGGCTCAATCCACCGTGTCGCAGCACCTCAAACTGCTCAAAGCCGCGCGGCTCATTCGGGGTGAAGTCGATGGGCCGCGAGTCTGCTATTGCCTCGAGCCCGGGATGCTCCGGCGGTTCAAGCGGCTGGTCGAAGACCTGTAGTTCAGTGGAGGCCATTTCGTCCATGCCGGTTGCACACCAGGAACGTGCCCCACGACATACCGCTGGCCCCGCCGTGAGTGGAGCTGGGAATGGGACGTTTCGCAGGTCTTTGCGGCAAGCGGCGCTGCTCGTGGTTGCAGCCATGGCGTTTGGGGCATGCCGAAACCTGGTCGGGCCAGGCCGAGTTCCCTGGATCGGAGCCCCGGGGAGCAGGTCATCGAGCGAACGACACACCGCGACCACGGGCCGTGGCGACTCGACAGGAGCCCCGCAGGAGATCGGCATCGAGCAGATGATGTCACTAGCGGCCGAATCCGACGTGCGACTCCTGGACGCCCGGGACGCCGGGGCATTCCGCCGCGGCCATATCCCCGGAGCGACCTCTTTGCCCGTCGATGATTTCAACGATCGCTGGCCCGGGATCCTCGACGCGACGCCAGCAGGTCAACCCGTGATCACCTACTGCAGTGGCCCCGGTTGTGACATGTCCTACGAACTCGCCCTGCGGCTGCTCGAGGAAGGGATTGTCCAGGTCTACGAGTTTTCCGGCGGCATGGCGACCTGGCGGGAGCAGGAGATGCCCGTGGAAACCGGTCCGGAACAGCAACGCACCACACCCGGGAAAGGCCCGGGATGAACCGTCGTCTTGCGAGCATCTACCGCAGCGAAGAACTCTGCCTCGCCTTCCGCCTGGTACTCGGCGGAGTGTTCGTCTGGGCGGCGGTGCACAAGATCTCGGACCCCGGGCTATTCGCCCGGGACGTGGCCAACTTCCAACTCCTGCCTACACCGTTGGTCTATCCGCTCTCGCTGTTTCTGCCGTGGCTAGAACTCCTCGCCGGCGTGTCCCTGATCCTCGGTCCAGCAGCCCGGGGCGCCGCCGCGGCCGTAGCCGGGATGCTCGTGATGTTCCTCGTCGCGGTGAGTCTGACCCTCGTGCGGGGCATTGACGTCCAGTGTGGGTGTTTCTCTTCCTCGGAGGAGGCCCGTCACATCGGGGCGCCGCTGTTGCTTCAGGACGCGGGGCTCTTGCTGCTATCGATCCACGTCTGGATCCGGGGTGCCGGCCGCTGGGCCATCCGGCTCCGGAGTCGAGCAACCCACGCCAAAGCATAAACTTATGCTGTGTAGATCAGCACGCCCGCGCTCACGAGAACGAGGCACCCGCAGACCACCTTGACGCGCATCAGGGCCTTGGAGCTGCTGTTCCAGTCGAGGTACCGCTGTACGAACCCGATTGACGATCCGGCAAAGCCGATCACACCGCAGTGCCCGACGCCAAAGGCGAGCAGCAGGGTGTAGCCGAACACCGGCCGAGTCGCCGCGCTGCCGAAGGTCACGGCTAGAATCGGCGCAAGGAACGCGAAAGTGCACGGGCTCAGACCGATGCCGACGACCAACCCCAGGAACGCCGCAGCGAGCACACCCCGGCGTTGAAAGCGGCGGATCGAAAGTCCGGACATGGGCAGGGGCAGTAGCCCGACCAGGTGCAAGCCGGCCAGGAGGAAGACCCCTGCGATGACGTAGTTGGTCACCGCCCCGAAACCCTTGACGGCTTGGCCGAGCCCGACGACCGCCAGCCCGACCACCGCGATCGCCAGGAGCATCCCGCCGGCGAACGAGAACGCGAGCGTGGCGCCCCGCCATCGTCCCACGGCCTTGTTTCCGGCCCCGACGAAGCCAACGACTAGCGGGATGGTGCCGAGATGGCAGGGGCTGAGCAGGACGCTGATCACTCCCCACGTGACGGCCGCACCGAGCGCGAGGAACGCCGAGGAGCTAAGGGCGTCGTCGAGTCCGAAGAGCAGCTCGTCCACGCTACTGCTCCACGGGCACCGTTGAGGTAAGCGGATAGCCAAGCTCGGTCCACTTGGCGACTACCGCTGTGGTACGCATCACGCCCCTGTGCCGGTACAGCTCCTCGCCGGTAGGGCTGTAGAACACCTGGGTCGGGATGGCGCTAATACCGTACGTCTGGATGGCGGAGCGATCCTTGTTGACGTTGACGAACTCCACGTTCAACGCCCCCGGGTACTGTGCTCTCAGCTCGTCCATGACCCCGAGCATCGTTCGGCAAGGCGCGCAGGTCGTCGTTCCCAGATCGACGAACCGGGGCATTGCCGCGACGGGTTCGGTATCGATTACCGACTCAACGGGAGCCTGCGACGTCTCCCCGGCCCCATCGTTGGCCGTGCGGGATTTGAGCACCAGGGGGACGGCGATGACAGCCGCGACAATGATCGCGACCGCGACAATGGAATGCTTCGACATGGTCCAACCTTCCTGTTGGAGAGTTCCTGTCACTGGAGGAGAGCCTTGATCGTGGCCACGTCAAGAACCCGCCCGACGGCCACGGTATGCCCGTCGACTACCAGAGCCGGCGTCCCGGTGATCCCGGCGGAGAGCATCTTCTGGATGCTTGTGACGTGCTCCAAGGTGCACTCCGGCTCCGCTTCCGCCACAGCAGTCCGGACGTTCTCAAGCATGGTCTCGCAGTTGGCGCAGCCTGCGCCGAACAACTGAATCCACTTGTGTCGCCTGGTCATGAGGTCTCATGCCCCTCCCGTGAAGACTCAACACGCAACAGCGGCGTCTCCTGACGCGCCCCTGGGTCAGCCTCCGTGTGACGGGCCTCGGACCACGGAACGATCACCGATGCCCGGGCCAACTCACCCACCTCGACAATCCACCTCGCCTCGGCCTTCTGTCGACGCTGCAGGAGCGGATCGGCGACGGCGAGGCCGGTCAGCGTCTGATTGATGATCCACGCGCGGGGGGTGATTCCAGCGCGCGCAAGATCGTCCTGCAGCCGAGACGCCTCGTGCACCGGAGTCGCCTCGGCATGGGTCACGAGCAACGCCTGGCAGTAGTCGGGATCGCGTAGCCGCGGCAGTAACTCCACGACCGCAGCAGGGGCTTGGCCGGGCTGCCGCAACACGTCCCGGTGGTACGCCTCTGCCGCGTCGAGCAACAGCAGCGTGTGGCCGGTAGGCGCCGTGTCGACCACCACCACCTCGTCCTCTCCCTCCGCCACGACCTCCGCGAACGCCCGGAACACCGCGATCTCCTCGGTACAGGGCGAACGCAGGTCCTCGCGCAGCAGCTCTCGCCCCCGCTCGTCGAGCCCAGCGTCGGCGTCGGCGAGGACCCGTGCGGAATACCGTTCCGTCTCTCGCCTGGGATCGATATGACCCATGCGTAAGCCGGGAGGTGCTTTCTCCACCGCGCCGTCCAGATGGGCAGCGGGATCAGTCGTCGTGAGCAGGACTCGCTGGCCCCGCTCCGCCAGCGCGATCCCGATACGAGCGGCGATGGTCGTCTTGCCCACGCCGCCCTTGCCCATGACCAGGATCACCCCGCGGCTACCTCGGCCGAGACGGTCGACCAACTTGTCGAGACTCTCTGGACCCGGCACGAGCGAGGACGTGACCGGCAGGTTGTCCGCCGCCGTGGAGCCGCCGCCGCGAGCGAATCGCCGGAGGCCATCGACTCCCATCGGCGCTCTGCCGTGCAGCGGCACGACCACGCGATCCAGGCCAGCGATATCGGCGGGGAGAGACTCCATCGCCTGCTGGCAACGGTCTGCTATTCCCTGCGCCACCGGATCCGATTGATGGACCCCGTCGAGTACTCCGTTGATCAGCAACGACGTCCCCTTGATGCCCAGCTCGGCGAGCTCATGCAACGTTCGCTGGGCCTCCCGGATCGCCGCCGTTTCCGGACGGGTGACCAGCACGACTCGTGTCCGCGACGGATCACGGAGCGTCTCGAGGGCTGTCGTGTAAAGCCGTCGCTGGATCCCGAGCCCGCTCAGCGGACCGAGGCACGACGTCCCCGTGGTGTTGGTGTCGAGGAACTGCGTCCACGCCGCTGGTAACTCGAGGAGCCGCAACGTATGCCCGGTAGGTGCGGTATCGAAGACGACGTGGTCGTAGTCCGAGGTCTCGCTTTGGTCGCCGAGGAGCCGAGCGAACTGATCGAACACCGCGATCTCAACGGTACAGGCCCCCGAGAGCTGCTCCTCGATACTCGTCAGTGCTGCAGGAGGAAGGATGCCGCGGTACGGTCCGACGGCATGCTCGCGATACGCATGCGCGGCCTCATCTGGATCGATATCGATCGCGTCGAGGCCATCCACCCCCGTCACCGCTCGCCGTTCGCCCGGACTGAGCGCCACTCCCAATACCTCTCCGAGGTTCGACGCAGGATCGGTGCTGATCAGCAGGACGCGCTTGCCTGAGTCTGCGAGAGCCACTGCCGAGGCGCAGGCATTCGTCGTCTTGCCGACGCCACCCTTTCCGGTGAAGAGCAGGTAGGGGGTTGGATGATCGATCAACAGCAGGTGCCCTCGCCGGAGCCCGAGTCGCCGTCGACCGGGGGAGCGCAGCAAGGCGAACGCCGAGTATCGGCGTTGTCGGCCACGCTTCCCTCGGCCTGTCGTTCGAGGCCCGACCATATCGAGAGTTCCTGGCGCGATGGGTACACGCCAACGCTCTTGACGGCCTGACCTACCTCGACCACGGGCAGGCCACGTTCACCCATCTCGTCCAGGATCGATCGCACCGCGGCACGCTCGACGAACTTCCCTGGCTGCTGCGCGAGATTGAAGCGTTCGACCTGGACCCCTTGCTCGGCCAGCCACTCCAGATCCGCTGCGAACTGGATCAGTGTGTGATCGACGGCAGGCCCGCAGACGCCGGTCGAGCAACACATCGGTGGATCAAAGATCCGAACCACAACCTGGCGCTTCTCCATCCCGTCTCCTTTTCATCCTCGGTGGTCAGAGCGCGTCCACGAGGGCCTTGAACCGGCGGAGCACGGCGTGATCCACGCAGTAGAACCTTCGCGGTCCGTCCACCTCTCCTTTGATCAGCCCGGTCTGCTTGAGAACCTTGAGGTGTTGCGAGACCGTCGAGGGGGCCAGCGGCAACTCGTCGGCCAGCTCTCCGGCGACGCATCCAGCCTTGTCCAGCAGCGTTCGTAGGATGTAAATCCGTGCAGGATGACCCAGCCCACGAGCCAGAGAGGCCAACACACGATCCGCCTCCTCACCAGCGGGCAGATCGGTGTCCGGTGCATCCGGCGGGCAGCAAACAGGACAATCGGTATTCGGCTTGTTCATTCGTATTTCGACGTAATACGTAATAGACTGCCCGTTGTCAAACTCGAGTTGGTTTGAGCGTGTGGCCTGACCACAGGGCTCCTGTTGGGCAAGCTCGGCGGTACGGATGTGCGGGTGACCCGCAAGGGCGAGGAAATCGAGGTGCGGCTGGGAGACGAGGTCCACGATGTGCTCCGAATGGGCACACCGTTTACGCTGGACGAGCAGGGTCCAGGACAGAGGCGAGAGGTCGACGATGAACTGGAGGACCTAGAGGCGAGGAGCGCTATCGGATCGTGGAGATGGCTCGCAAGGGCGAGGTGTCGATCAAGGAGATCTGCGCGACCCTCGGGGTGTCGCGCCGGCGCCGATACCGGGCGACGCACAAGGCGGACCAAGCGGCCGCGGAGGCTCTGGAGCCGAAGAAGCCGGGCCGCAAGGGCAAGAGCCGGTACGAGCAGGCGATCGTCGATCTGAATGGCCAGATCGCCGAACTGAACAAGCAGCTGGAGCACTGGAAGACCAAGTACGAGTTGGCCAAGGCCTTCCTGGACCTGAAGCGCAAGTCGACCGGGGGGAGCCCCTGGACGAGACATCCTCGGACGCGGAAAAAGACGACGATGCAAGATGCGCAAGCCTCGGAAGAAGTAGAGATCAGTGCCTACGAGTTGCTCTGCTGGGCCGGGATCGCGACGAGGATGGGGAGTCGCCATGATGGCCGAGGTCCTCGACGTGCAGGCTCGGTCGCTGACCCGCTGGTGGGCCAACCAGCAGACTGAGGAGCGACGCTGTCGCCCCATGGGCCGTCCCAGGGTGATCACGTCGGCTGTAGGCCTGGAAGCTGCGCAAGCAGTACACGGACAGCTACCGCCAGTGGGGTCCGAGGCTCCTGGCTCACTGGGCACAGCGTGAGGGGCTGGGCACGTGCAGCCCCACTACGATCGCCAAGGTCGTCGCGGATCTCCGACCCGATCCGCCGCCCAAGGAGGAGCCGCTGCGCTACGAAGTCGCGTCCCCGGGGGTGATGTGGAGCGAGGACGGCGCCGGCTTCAAGGACCGCGGTCGCAAGCGCGAGCTGATCTTGGTGCAGGATGAGTGCTCCCGGTACAAAATCGCTCACGACCTCTGCGCCGGTCCGGCCAACGGCCAGGACGTCTGCAAGCTCCTGCAGAGCGCCTTCGAGAAGCATGGCGCTCCCCTGGTCCTCAAGCAGGACGATGGCGCAATCTTCGACGAGCACGGCGTCCGTGAGCTCCTCGTCGAGTGGGGCGTCGTGGCCTTGACGAGCCCGCCGGCGACGCCCTGGTACAACGGCCGGATGGAGCATGCGGTCAGGGACGTCAGGGGCTTCGAGCGTGCCCAGCGACAGCACGGCGTCCGCGGAAGTATCGACGACCGTTACGAACTCGGAATTGGGGACCTCAACGAAAACCGACCGCGCCTTGTGCTGCGCGGTCTGACGGCTAGGGATGTCCAGGCAGGGCCTCGACTGGCTTCTCTTGACCGCGCTCGTTTCCGACGGGAAATCGAGCGAGAAACACGAGAATTCAAGGCTGCAGCGACGTCTCGCCACGAGCGAGATGCCCCTTCTCGAAGGGCAATCGAGCGCATACTATCAAGGTACGTGCTCCTCAAATGGAAAGGGAACGTGTCAATCGATTTGTCGCTAGAAATGGTGACGAATTAACTGGGCGCTACACAGGAGTGGACAGGGACCGGGACCGGCGGATCCGCAAAAATGCAGACAACGGGTGAGCGAAGGAGGTAGCGGTCACGGGCACAGGATCACGCCGCGGGCCCACAGGCAGTCGCCGCAGGCGGGGAACGGGCTGCCCACGCAGTCCTCCTCGTTGGTCTCGGCCAGCTCGCAGCCGCCGCAGCTCACGCAGGGGGAGAAGTCGAACCGGTCGATCCGCTCGCGCAGGGCCTCGAACCCCGGATCGCGCCAGATCGCGGGGAGCGGCCGGTCGGCCAGATGTCCGGCAGCGTATCGCATCACGCGCTTCTCCCGGCCGAGCACGTACACCGTGTGCGTGTGCAGCAGCTCCGGGCAGGGGCTGACGGTTCCATCCCACCCCACCGTGGCGGTGCCGCGGTCGACGAAGGGACACCGGTTCTCGCCGGGTGCGGTGGGAACCGCGAACAGATCGCGGAGAGACGGGCGAGCCGGGCGGACCCCGAGGCGCTCGAACACCTCCTGGATCTCCGGCCGGGCGTCGATGCGGGGCAGAACCAGCCCGGGTGGTGGGGCCACGCGGAGCGCGAACGCCGCGCTCTCGACGCACAGCCAGTACAGGATTTCGTCCTTCAGCTTCTCGGTGTAGGGCAGCAGGTTGGTCACGTACAGGGTCGCGGCGCCCTGCTCCCGCGCCCGCTCGACTATGGCGGGCAGCTCGGCGAGGTTGCTGCGCGTCAGCACGGACTCTAGCGCCAGTTCCACCTCCCGCCCGGGAGATCGCCGGACGGCCAGCTGGAGCGCCCGCAGCGACCGCTCCAGCCCGGCCAGGTCGGCGCCCGGCCGCATCCGCGACAGCGCGGCCGGGGTCGGGCCGTCCAGCGACACCACCAGCCGGTCCAGCCCCGCGTCCACCAGCTCGCGGCACCGGGCGTCGTCAAGCAGGTGGCCGTTGGTGATCAGCTCGGTGCGAGCGCCCAGCTCGTGCGCGGCGGCGACCATGCCTCCGATCCCCGGGTGCAGCAGCGGCTCGCCGATACCCCAGAACGACACGGTCCCCACGGTCTCCTCGGCGCGGGCCCCTTCCAGCACACGCTGAAAGGTGGCCGCTTGCATCAGGCCCTCCGGTCCCTCCCAGGAATGGCGCATGCAGGCACGACAGCGGAAGTTGCAGCGCGAGCTGGGCTCGACGATGATCCGGTCGAGGCGGTGGATCAGAGCGCCCCCCCCGGCTCCGGGAACAGCACGCCGAGCCGGCGACGCAGCTCGTCGCGGACGGACCGGAAGGCGTCGAGGCGTCCCTCCCCTTGCGCGGCGGCGGGGTCGAGCAGTCCCCAGTGGACCCGGTGAGCACGCCCCAACCACACGGGGCAGACCTCCTCGGCGCACAACGTAACGACCGCCTCGACCCGGTCTCGTGGAACGTCATCGACCGACTTGCTGTGGTGCCCGCTGATGTCGATGCCGATCTCGTCGAGCACCTGGATCGCCTCGGGGCGGACCTGTGATGGTTCGGAGCCGCCCGAGCCGATCCAGACCCCCGATGGTGCCAGGGATCGGGCGATGCCCTCGGCCATCTGGCTCCGTGCCGAGTTTGCCACGCACAGGTACAAGACCCCTCGCGGGGCGAGGGAACGCAGCAGGGCCGCTTCGATCATCCAACGCGGGGGCGCACCGCCACCGGAGTAGGTCCGTCAGCCGGCTCCCGGGGCCGGGTCCACGTCCGGTTCCAGGTCCCCGCCGTCCACCAAGACCGTGGGGGAGCCAGCAAAGCGAGAGGCTGCCTCAGGTTCGGCAGCGATGTCGCGAACGACCATTCGGGTCTCCGGTACGAGGGTGGCCACGACCTCGCGCACACGCTCGATAGCGACCTCTGCGTTGTCGCACCCAGGGGAGTGCAGGATCTCGATCTCGGACATGGTCGCTACCTCCTGGCGTCGTGCGATCATTCGTATGGTCCGTCATGCCGCCCGAGCCGGGAACCAACCCTTCGTCCGCAGACAGAACCGGACGAGCAGCAGCATCACCGGAACCTCGATCAGCACGCCGACGACGGTAGCCAGCGCCGCGCCTGACATTAGTCCGAACAGCATCGCCGCGGTGGCGATGGCAACCTCGAAGTGGTTCGAGGCGCCGATCATTGCGGACGGGGCCGCGTCCTCGTACTTGAAGCGCAGCAACTTCGCCGCCGCGTAGCCGATGGCGAAGATCAGGACGGTCTGGAGGAACAACGGGATCGCGATCCAGAGGATGGTCAGCGGGTTGGCGAGGATCACCTCCCCCTTGAAAGAGAACAGCAGTACCAGCGTGACCAGCAGTGCTGTGATCGTGATCGGGGTCAGGATGCCGAGGAACCGCTCACGGAACCACGGCTCGCCCTTGGTCGCGATGATCAGTTTTCGGGTGATGTAGCCGGCAACGAGCGGCAGCGCCACGTAGACCACGATCGACAGCAGCAGCGCCTTCCACGGCACGGGGAGCTTGCCCACGCCGAGTAGATAACCGCCCAGCACGCCGTAGAGCACCAGCATTGTCAGCGAGTTGATGGCGACCATCACCAGCGTGTGACCATCGTTGCCGCGGGAGAGGTAGCCCCACACCAGGACCATCGCCGTACACGGCGCGATGCCCAGCAGGATGCAGCCGGCCAGGTAGCTACGCCACAGGGGCACCTGCAGCATCTTGACGCCCTCGGACATCACCACCGTACCCGAGCCATACGTCTCCCCCACGGGCAGATCGAGGCCGAACGGCATCTTGACCAGGTCCATCGCCTCGGCACCGATCAAGCCTCGGAACAGCACGCCGAGGAAGAGGTAGGCGATGGCGTACATCGTGAACGGCTTGATCGCCCAGTTGATGAAGAGGGTCAGCCCGACCGGCCTGAGGTTGCGGCCCGCGCTCATCACCTCGCCAAAGTCGATCTTCACCATGATGGGGTACATCATGAAGAACAAGCACACCGCGATGGGGATCGACACCACCGGCGCCTCACCCACGTAGATCGCCATGCCGTCGAGGGACTCGGCCACCCCGGGTGCCAGCTTGCCCAGAGCGATCCCGATGCCGATACATAGCAGCACCCACACCGTCAGGTAGCGCTCGAAGAAGCCGAGATCGTGCGCCACTTTTGCGTTCGTTGCCTCTTCACTCATGGACTCGATTCCTTTCCTACTCCACGTGACCTCTCGTCATCCGCAGGCATTCTTTCCGCGATCTTTGTTGCTCATCCAGGTTGCCAAGCCCCCGTCCAACTCCGTGGCTTCATCCAGATGGCTCGCCTCGGTCAATACGGCGTCGAGCACCGCTCGCCGACCGTCGTCCAGATCGTCAGCGATGCTGTAGTGCATCCAGAGTCCGACCCGTTGGTCACGGACCAGCCCCGCCTCGCGCAGCGTGCGCAGGTGACGAGAAGCTCGCGACTGGGAGATGCCCATCGATTCGTGCACATCGCAGACGCAGAGCTCACCGTGTCGGTAGAGCAGGTACAGGATGCGTAGCCTGGTCTCGTCCGAGAGTGCCTTGACGAACCGTGCCAACGCCTTCATCGGGATGCCCTCTGTGGCGGATTTTCCCGAGCGGCGGCTTCTGCGCACGGACTGTTCTCAGTAGGCTTGCAGGCAGCCTGGTCTCCACCTACGACGAGGGGTGCGGGACGGTTGTGCAATCCGGGAGCCGCCCCGGCGGAGAGACTCGCCGTGCTGTTCCCAGCCTCTGCTGCCGCGCTTTCCTGGAGCAACCGGACGACCTCCGGATCGTCGGCGACATTGCCGCCCAGGGAAATGGTGCTCACGGCCAGCGTGTGCCTCCCTTCGAGTGACCTGTCCGCAAAGGCCAATCCATCGAGCTGCCCCTTCGTCCGTTCGATGGACCGTTCCAGACGAGTTCGCTCCCCATCGGTCGTCGCAGCGGCGAGGCTCTTGTCCAGGTCGTCCAGCCGCTGCTGGGTCTGGGTGCGTCTGGAGGCGGCTCGGGCGGCCAGGCTCGCATCGTGGTACCCATGGCCGCCCTCGGCGAAGGTCACCTGCAGGCGGCCGACACTCCGCCCGCGATACCCTGCCCGCGTGAGGATTGTCTCCGACGTCCCGGCGACGATCGGGAACTCTTGTCGCTTGCGGTCGTGGGCGCCCAAGAGGAAATCGATCCCATCGACCGCGGCGGCGAGGGCCGCGTCCTGCTCGTCTCCGAGATGGCTCAGGCCGATGATGACCTGGCAGCCCTCGTCAGCCAGCGCCGCGACGGCCTCCCGGGTCGCCACCGTGGCATCGGTCACCTTGAATTCCGTGGACGGGGAGTGGTTGCCGGTGACGCCGAAGATCCCGATCCGGATGCCACCGGACTCCACGATGCGCCACGGCGAAAATGCCGACGACCCGTCTGCCCGCCGCAAGTTCGCACAGACGTAGGGCAATTCGAGCTCGTCGGCCCTGGACACCAGCCAGTCCAGGCCAAGCGCGAGGTCGCCATCTCCAGGCGTAATGGCGTCGATGCCGATGTGGTCCACCGCACGTAGGATCACATCGGCCTTGGCCTCCACGAGAGGCGGCGTGGCGCCGCCGGTCACGCCGCCACGAGAGAGTAGATCTCCCGAATCCACCACGATGACCGCGTTGTTGTTCCCGCGCTCGACCTGAATCGCGCTGCTGCGACGGGCAAGACCGCCCGACGGGTTCGCCTTTCACCCACAGGGCTCGGTCTCGCCGTTCGTACCACTCGTGTACAGGATGGTCAGCTGATTCCCTGTCGGAACCGCGGCGGATGGAGCCGTCGTCGCGATCGGTGGTGTCGATACGCCATCGCTCGTCGCACCGGAACCTTGGCAGGCCGCGAAGAGACCAAGCATCCCGACGATGAATGGGGCTGTGATGGAGCGCATACGAGGTGTCAAGATGGCTGCCTTTCGTGAGAGTATATGTGTTTATACGGATATACGCGTGTACCGTCAAGGCGGACACGCTACGACGACATCTCGAAACCAATCTCACCGAGCACACCCAGGGGGAACGATGCGCACATCCCCGGCTGCAGGCAAAGCCAGAACCGCGCCACGCGGGCGGTGCGGTCCTGGCTGAGCAGGTGGTCAGGGCCTCGGACGATGGCGCTGGCGAGTCTGGTCTGGATCCAGGACGCGGCGGGGAGCGGGACAGTGAGGACGAGCAGCTGGTGCTCGTTTCGGAAGCCGAGTTCGCCCCATCGACCGAGGGGAATGGTGAGCCCCTCCCCGTCCGGCAAGGCCAGTGGGAACACGTCCACCGCGGGGCCGGCCTGGGACGGGCGCTGGGTGATCGGGCCGGTCATCAGCGACTCCAGGATGTCGGCCACCGGGGCGCCGATCATCTGCTCGATGGGGTCGAACCGGAAAGGACCGAACCCCAGTTTGGCGGCCGGCAGGACCAGGTTGAACCGGATGGCGCGCCTCCGGCCGGTGGCGCCATCGACGAGCGGACTCCCGGTCTGAGCGGGAGGATAGGAGGTCATCGCTCGTCGCCTTCGTACAGGTCGTCGGGCTCGTAGCCTTCGTCCTGCTCGTCGTCCTGCTCGTGGTCCTGCTCGTCGTCCAGGTCGTCGCCGCCGATGTCCACGACCGGGGGCGTAACCGCAGCCGGGATGGTCACGCCGGGCGGGGCGTCCGGGATCTCGGCGGGCTCGCCGTCGTCCGCCTCCAGGTCATCCTCCGGCTCGTCGGCGTCGCCGCCGTCGTCGTCGGGCTCCTCGTCCTCGTCGTCCTCGCGGTCGCGGTCGTGGTCGCGGTCGTCCTGGTCCTCCAGCTCGTCGGCCAGGTTCTCGACGGCGTCCCAGACCTTGCGCAGCAGCAGGTGGGTGCCGGCCTGGGCCATCAGGTTGAGGTAGAGCAGGTGCGTGAGCGTGAAGGTGCGCTCGGGCGGGGCCAGGTCCGCCCACTCGGCCATGGAGTCGGCGAGATCGCGGGAGCTGGTGACCTCGAAGGGCTGGCCGTAGAAGCGGTGGGCCTGTTCGAACACGGAGATGGACTTGTTCTTGCGTCGTGCCTTGGGGAAACGGGGCATGGGAATCCTCCTCATGCTGCGCAGGGCGCAGCGGGATCACACCCTCCCGGTCGCGGATCAGCCCGCGGCGGGAGGATCGGTTTGCGTGGTGTTGGAATCGGGCGCCGGTGGTCCGTCGGCGTCCGGTGGGCCGGCGGCAGCCGGGTCGGGCTGCTCCGGCTGAGCCTGGTCCTGCTGGGCGGCCTGCGCCTGCTGACCCGCGGCCTGGAGCATGGCCGCGAGCCCGCGCAGGTTGTCGGGGTCCTTCATCAGCTCGCGGACGCTCGGATCGCGCAGGACATTAGTCAGCTCGGGGCTGGCGCTGATGGCGCCGAAGGTCTCCAGCAGGTCGGGCGGCATCGAGCGGCCAGCGAGGAACGCGGTCGCCGCGGTACCGAGCTGCTGTAGGGCGTCGCGGGCGAGCTCGCTGCGGGTGTCACCGGCGCGCTCCTCGAGGCGACGGCTCTCGTACGCCTCGACCTCGTTGTGGCGGTACTCGAGGATGGAGGCGACGAGTTCGTCGACCTGGCCGCGGGACTCCTGGAGCTGGCGGTGCAGCCGGGCGAGCATCGAGTTGTTGACGCCCTGGAGCTGGCCCACGGATCCCAGCACGATCTGGCCCCACTGGGCGTAGTAGTCGCCCAAGGCCTTGATCCCCTTGAGCGTGCTGTCCTTGGCCGCCTGGTCGAAGGTCGGCTGGGGGATGCGCAGCTCGCGCACGGCCGCGTCGGCAGCCTCGGTGTCCACCTCGTCGGCGTAGTCATGGTTGCGGCAGACGAACGACCCGCTGTCGAGCTTCTCTGTCGCCTTGGGGCCGTAGATGCGGACGCGGAAGCGGCGCAGGGAGTCTCCGACGGTGTTTCGGGCCGCGCAGTCCCGCAACCAACGGCACGCGGCGCGGGCGATCTCCAGGTCGCCGATCGGTCCGTTGTAGGCGGCGGGCTGATCCGGACCATCGTCGTCGCCGTCGTCGTACTCCAGCGGCCACGACTGATCGTCGGCGGCGTAGTCATCACCGTCGCCATCACCGGCCTCGCTGGGCTCGTCGTCGCCGGTGCCGTCGTCCTCATCGCCCTCGTCCGCCTCGGCGTGAGGAGACGACGTGACGACCTGGTGACCACCCGCGGCAGAGCTCACGGCGTCGTCCCGGTAGGGTTCCGCGGATCCTTCGTCGCAGTCGAACCGCCCCACGCGGTCCTCCCGCGTGCGATCCGTGCGGTCCGTGAGGATCAGGTAGCCGAGCTTGCCGGCCAGCTTGAGGATGCGAGCCTCTATCGGCCCGATCTTTTCGAAGGAGAAAGCGTCCGCAACCACGTCGCCCTTTCCGCTGTCGCATTTTTACCATCGCCCGCAGGTGCGGGGAGGGCAACGAAAAATGGTCCCCACAGCCCGCCGATCGTGGGGAGCCGTCCTCCCCACACCGGGCGGCGTTTCACCCCACGCAGATTCCCCACGGTCCCCGCATCCGGTCCCCGCGGTTCCCACGGAGGATCGACCTCTCTCCCCACGTCAGTGCAACGAATTCCTACTTTGCCGTGGGGACTGTTTCTCGTGGAAATACATGCAGTTAGCCGTCTACCGTGGAGTCGTGGTTGGGCGATGGACCGGCCGATGAGCCGGCAGCCCGAAGAGACGCAGACCCGAAAGGCGAGGCGGACATGACAGGCGAACTCGAGAAAGCGATGAAGGGCGAGAAGGTCAGCGACAAGCAGGCGCAGACCGCCCTTGGCAAGGCGGTCAAGAAGATCGCCAACCTCACCAAGAAGGCGGACGGCAGCAACCTGGCGCTCAAGGAGACCGGCGGGGCGGTGCTGTCCACGGCGGAGACCCAGGGCAGCCTGTTCCTGGCGTCCATGGCCGAGGGCTACCTGGGCCCCGACAAGATCAAGGTCGGGGCGGTGGACGCTCGTGCGCCGCTGGCGTTCGTGGGGGTCGGCTACGGCCTGTACGAGGTGATGACCGGCGGGGCCGGCGGCACCCACGCGCTGGCGCTGGGCAACGGCCTGATGGGGTCGTGGCTGGCGTCGGTGGGTGTGCAGGCGGGCAAGACTCTGGCCGAGAAGAAGGCCGAGGGCGGCGGCGCGACCCCACCCCCGGTGACGACCACCCCACAGCCGAGCGTGCAGGGCGAGCTCCTGCCCCCGTCGCCGGGCGCGCTGCCCGCGCCGGGCGTGGCGGGCGACTTCGGTATGCCGATCCGCGAGGTGAAGCTGACGCCGGAGCCGGTGCTGGTCGGAGACGAGGTCGAGGACGACGAGGAGGAAGCCGAGCGCCCCTTCGGTCGTCCCCGCGGCCGGGGCCGGCGCAAGGGCGGCCGGACGGCGCGCCCCAAGCGGGGCGGACGGTTCGTGAGGGCGCGCAAGCGCAAGAGGAACAGGAACTAGGCAATCAACGGCTGGCGGTAACGCCAGGGTGCCGAGGGTGCGGACGGACGCGACCTGGGCGACACCAGCGAAGGAGAGAAGGGCGATGAGCAAGAAGATCGTTTCGCTGGGCTACGCGCGCATCCACTTCGACACGGTGGGCCGCAACCTGCTCGTGGACACGGACACCCTCCGCCGCCACCCGGTGGAGGACTCGTGGGACGACGACGAGGACGTCGGGGCCGAGGAGTTCGGGTACGACCCGGACGACGACGACTTCGGCGATGACGACTGGGACGACGACGACGACTTCGGCGACGACGACTGGGACGACGACGACGACTTCGGCGACGACGACTGGGACGACGACGACTTCGGCGACGACGACGACGACGACGACGAGGAGTTCGGCGCGCGCCGCAGGCGGCGTCGGGGCCGGGGTCGGCGTCGGGGCCGCGGTCGGCGCCGGGGTCGCGGTCGGCGTCGGGGTCGCGGCAAGAGCCGGGGTCGCGGCAAGCGCCGGGGTCGCGGCAAGGGTCGCGGACGCGGCAAGGGTCGGGGTCGCGGCAAGGGCCGCAGCAAGAGCAAGAAGCGCAACCGCACCAAGACCGGAGGACCCATGGGCTGGGCGGCGACCATCGTGTCGGGCTCGGACACCAGCTCCTCGGAGACCGGCGGGCCGGTGTCGGCGCAAATCCGGCTGCAGCACGACTTCGAGAGCGAGGACGTGATCATCACGTCGACCGACGAGGGCGCCAAGGTCACGGCGATCTACTTCGGCGACAAGCTGGTGTTCAACGCGCCCGACGGGCTCGACCTGAGCATCTTCGCGGCCAACTCGTTCGTGCGGAAGCTGGTCAAGGGTCAGCGGCTCGAGGGCGGCCTGGACATCATCGTGCAGGGCACGCTGACGTCCGCGGCCACGCTCAACGGGGCCATCACCGGCTGGAAGCCCGCGTAGTCGGCGCGGCGCGGAGGGGGGCGGCGCACCCGTCCCCCTCCAACCCGACCGCGCAGAGAGGTGAAGCGTCATGGCGTACGCGAAGGCGACCATCACGGACGTGACCGAGGCCGAGACCGACCGAATGCGGCTTCGACCGCATGTGTCGCGGGGCGGCACCCGGTCGGTGCTGATCCACCGGGTGTCGGTCAAGCAGAAGCTGCCGGAGCTCCAGAACGCGCAGGAGACTGGCATCGGCTACCTGGTGCGACTGTTCGACCACCCCAGCTCGCGCATGGCGCTGCTGGAGATCGTGGTCCCCCACGGCGGCCAGGAGCAGCCGGTCAACCGGCCCGACGCGGTGCTGCCCAACCAGGCGATCCGCGCGCAGACCTACACCGGACACCTGTACGCGACGGTCCAGTGCATCGGTCCGGTGAGCGAGGGCTTCGAGAAGGCAATTCTGGTCGAGGTGATGACGTCCCGGGTGTAGCCGGCGACGTCTGGAGGAACGGCGATGACGGGTATCGCGCTGTACGGAGCAACCGAACACGACTTCCGGGACTTCCCGAACGTCTACCTCGGCAACATCTGCGGCCTGCGCTCGAGCATCCAGCTCGGCGGCGGCGGCGGCTTGGTGGTACGCCCGGTGTGCATCCCCGGCTCGGCCTACGCCGAGGCGTTCCTGGCGCCGGGCTCCGGGGAATTCGTGGGCTACGCGCTGGTGGGCGAGGCAATCACCGGCACCTCGGCGACGCTCTTCATCGAGATTGACGGCCGCGTGCTGGGCACGCTGGACCTGACCGCGCTGGTCCCCGGTGAGCCGACCGAACTGGTCCTCGACGGCGCGGAGGTGGAGCTGGGCGAATCCATCGTCACGGTACGCACCACCTGCGCGGCGGACGTGGACCCCGGCGCCGACCTGTCGGTGATGTTCACCGGCGAGGAGGGCGACGGGATGGACATCCTGGGGATGCTGCTGGGCTTCAGCAAGAAGGTCGTCGAGCGCACCCCTGAGGAGCCGCCCTTGTAGGGCGTGAGAGGACGAGACGATGACGTTGCATGGGCTGGACGACGTGATGCGCAAGCTGCTGACCCGCACCGACGTGCACAAGCAGCTCGGCGCGGTGATCCCCGGCACGCTGGAGTTCCTCGTGCCGATCCTGCACGACGGCGAGATCGAGCAGATCGGCCTGGTGACCGCCACCAGCCCCGACCAGGGCGCCGGGGCGTTCACCTGCGCGATCAAGAACGAGACCCGCGACCTGGACCTGGTCGACGGCGGCGGTCCGGTGGACCTCAACGGTATCGCCCCGGCGGTGATGCTCGACGTGGGGGTCGCCAAGGCCAACGCCCCGGTGTCGGTCGGCGACGTGCTCAAGTTCACGGTCGAGGTCACCGACGGCGGCGCCAGCGGCGGCGACGACCTGCAGGCGGTGATCGAGTACCGCAAGGCGATGAAGGAGTAGCAGTTCGCGCGCGTACGCGAAGACAACATGGAGCGGCCGGCTCCGGTTCGCACAGTGACGTAGGTTACGCTGCGAACTGGTCAGAACGTAGCGCAGAGCTACATACGAAGGGAGCCGACCGCCATGCAGAAGTGTATCAAGTGGGTTGGGATGGATGTCCACAAGAGCAGCAACGTGATCGCGATATTGGAGGATGACCAGCCCCAGGGCGAAGCACTCACCATCACGATCGACAACGAGCCGAAGGCGATCCGGCGGCTGATGAAGAGGCTGAGCCGGGATGGCTCGGAGCTACGGACGTGTTACGAGGCCGGCCCCTGCGGCTTCGAGATCCACCGGCTGATCCACGAGATGGGCATCTCCTGCGACGTCATTGCCCCGTCGTTGATTCCCAAGAAGGCTGGCGAGCGCATCAAGACGGACCGTCGTGATGCCAGGAAGCTGGCGAGCCTCTACCGAGCCGGGCTGCTGACATCGATCGCCGTACCCGACGAGGACCAAGAGGCGATCCGAGACCTGGTCCGGTCTCGTGAGTCGGTGGTCCGCGACGTCAGGGCGGCTCGCCACCAGCTCGTCAAGTTCCTGCTGCGTCGTGGCCGCATCTTTCGTGAGACGAGAAACTGGACGCAGAAGCACCGTGTGTGGATCCGACAGCAGGTGTTCGAACACGCGGCCACGCAGAAGGCCTTCGAGCACTACCGTACGCACCTGGAGTACCTGGAAGAGCGCCAGGCCGAGTTGGAGGCCGAGATCGAGTCCATCGCCGCAGACGAGCCCTATCGGACCGCCGTGGGCCGACTGATGTGCCTGCGCGGGATCAAGGTGATCACCGCCATGATCCTGGTCTCCGAGATCTACGACTTTCGGCGATTCCCCAACGCGCCGGCCTTCACGGCCTACCTCGGGCTCGTCCCCAGCGAGCACTCCTCGGGCGGCCCCGGCAACGAAAAGCGAGGCGGCATCACCAAGACGGGCAACAAGCATGTCCGCCGGGCCCTGGTGGAGGCCGCCTGGCACTACCGCCATCACCCGTCCCTCCAGGGCGCTCTCAAGAAGCGCATCGAGGGGCAAGATCCGGGCATCGTGCGCCACGCGTGGCAAGCGCAACGGCGGCTCAACCGGACCTACTGGAAGATGGTCGCCAAGGGAAAGCAGACCCCCGTGGCCGTGACGGCCGTGGCCCGCGAGCTCGCGGGCTTCGTCTGGGCGCTGATGGTGGACGACGACCTGCACCAGGAGGTGGCCGCGTAGGACTCGGGCGAGAGAAGCAACGTACAGCAGACAGCTTTGGAAGGGATGGACTGAGGACGGCGGATGCGACCGGCTTCGACTGGAGAACACGCGTCTCCGCTTTGTGGCGCTGGCCCTCGGGCCGGCAGATCCACGTCTGAAGAGTGCGACCGCTCCCGACGAATCAACGTCATGCGGCTCTGCTCGGCTCCGGCCGAGCAACCCGCGAATATCAGCTTGATTCATCGTCGACGATCGCCGCTCGCTCCGCCGTGCTCAGACCTCCCGACCAGGGATCCTCCTCAACTCGAGGACCAACAACATCGGGGCTTTACAGGCCGCTCCATATCAGCGGACTCCTGCACCTCATCAAAACCCACCCCCCCGCTCGTCACTGGCGGTGGCCCGGGGGCTGCCACGGAGGACGGGCGAAACGATGTCTCCCCCCCGGTCATCGAAGAGGCACCAGCCGGCGGCTACCTCACTGTCCGTCCGGAGCAACCGGCTGACCTTGAAGGCGGCCGGGGGGGAGCGCGTGTCCGACCCATGGGTCCACGCGTTCTCGACCGAGGCCAAGGCGTCGTGCTCGCGGGTGCTCCAGTTCAGCTCCGACCGCGGGCCATTCGAGACCGAGATCCAGTGGTCGTCCGGCGAGGGCGTGAGCAACCGCGTGGTGGTGACCGTGCCGTTCAGCACGCAGGTCACCATCCTGGCCAAGACGCTGATCGTCAAGCTGCGCAACCTGTGCGGCGAAGAGAACCGGGTCACCACGACCATCGACGACGGGCGCGCGACGAGCAAGAACCAGGTCTCGCTGCGCAGATCGGGGTTCGGAGAGTGGGACGTGCCCCCGCACGCCAAGACCGTGGTGTGCCACCTGGCGGACTACACCGACGAGGACAGCATCTACCTGGTCTTCCTCGACGGCCAAGGGGTCACGCGCTTCCGGCGCACGATCTCCGAGCTGAGCGAGGCCACCGGCGTGCCGGTGGGGTCGGCGAAGAAGGTGCGCCTCGAAGGCGGGCTTGCCGCGACTCGTCGTCGCGTCGGCGCCCGTGGCTACCTACCAGGC
>CAZOYV010000142.1:0-21516 GCA_964584075.1 uncultured Rickettsiales bacterium
CGTGGTGGATCAGGTCGTCGTCGGCCAGCGAGAACACCGCGCCGCAGCAGTTCCAGCGCGGCAGCTCGGTCATCTCGAGGCCCAGCGCCTTGGCCGTCGCCAGCGCCGAGTCCTCGAGGTTCTTGGCCTTGGTCTTGAGCGTGCAACCGGGGTAGTAGCTGATTCCCATCATGGCCCCCTACGACGTGAGCTTGCGGAACCCGGAGACGAAGGCGATCTGGGGGGCTTCCTCCAGGTCCTCGACCGGGATCTCGTTGGGGTTGACCAGGTCCTGGTTCATCCGCAGCTTCAGCAGCCGCAGCGCCTCCATGACCTTGGGCAGGTCGAGGCCCCGCGGGCAGCGGACCTTGCACGAGTGGCACGCCGCGCAGTAGTCGTAGGTCGGCTTGGCCTGGAGCTCTTCCTCCAGGCCGAGCTGCGCCAGCATGACCATGGTCCGCGGCGCACACGCGACCTCCTCGTACATCGGGCAGACACCGCCGCAGGTCCCGCACTGCATGCAGATGCCGATGTCCTCGCCGGAGATCTCGCGGATCTTGGCGGCGAGCCTCGGGTTGATCGTCCGGGGTGTGATCTTGATGCTCATGGGCTCCTCGGTTCGCGTGGCTCGATCGAGTGGAAAACCGGTGTTCTTCCCCTGTCCGGCACCCCCGTCCTCGGGGCGTAGGGCTAGGCGGGCAGGAGGCGAAATATAGCTCGCAAGCGCGTGCGTGGCAAATGGATCGCTGCAGTCCGGGACGGGGCGGCTTTGTCCAAGGATTTCGAGAAGTTAACGAACACAGTACTGTCGGATCAACACCCGTCGAGGGCCCGAATCAAGGTAGCTTTCGCTACGCCGCGGACGGGGGTCGCTCACAGCGTCGCGGGATCGTACGGCCGGCCGATGAAGAGGTAGGCGGTGAGGACCGTGCCGCCGTACCCGGAGAAGTACTCTGTGACGAACGACGGGCCGGACGTCCCGCCGCTGTTGTCCGGGTGGCCCGGGTCGGGGTGGGAGTCCCCTCCCCCGTTGCAGCCGTAGTAGCGCAGCCCGACGATCGTCATCCCGTCGTAGACCCAGTCCACGAAGATCACCGAGTGGCCGGTGCCGGTGGAGCGCGAGAGGTTGACGAAGTCGCCGGCCCGCACGTCGCCCCAGTCCTCCTCGTAGAGGTTGCAGCCGATCCCGGCCGACTCGAAGGCGTCCGCCGCGCTGGCGTAGCTCGCCACGCCGAAGCCCTGCCAGTACTGGTAGAAGTCCCCGATGTCGACGTCCGCCAGGGTCAGGTCGCCGAAGGGCACGTCGATCGCCACGCCGCTGGCCGCCTGCCAGCGCTCGTAGGCGTCGAGGAAGACCTCGAGGGTGTGGCCGCTGCAGAAGCAGTCGAGCCCGCCGTCGAACACGTGCTCGCCCAGGTACCAGCCGCCCCAGATCTGGCCCCACATGTCGCCGCAGTCGTCCCCGTAGTACGACCAGCAGTAGGGATAGGTCCCGTCCTTGGGGTAGGTGCCCCAGTCGTTGATCGCCTCGATCACGTGGTGGTTGAAGCCCGGCTGGTCCTGGATCCAGCTGCTGGCCGGGGTGAACGTCACCGCGTCGCTGGCCACCTCGTCGCCGCCGCCGTCGTAGGCGATCAGCTCGGCGGTGCGCTCCTGGTGCACGGTCGAGAAGTCGTAGACGTGCTGCTGCACGCCGCCCGCGGCGACGATCGGCTGATCCTGCAGGGGGTAGCCGTCGACGAAGAACTCCACGCTGGCCACCCCGCCGCCGGTCTCGAACACGAACACCACCGGGTCCTCCACGGTGCTGCCGTCGGTCGGCTCCAGGATCGCCGCGTGGGGCGGGCCGCTGTCGTCGTCGCCCGCGTCGTCGTCCGCGGCGTCGTCGTCCGCCGCGTCGTCGTCGCCGGCGTCGTCGTCCCCGGCGAAGGGCTCGAGCTGCGGCGGCGGCCGCAGCCACGGGTCGTCGCAGCCCGCGGCCGCCAGCAGCGGGGCGAGGAGCAGCAACGCGCTCGATCGGATGCGGGTCATGCGGTACCCTCCGCCGGCATTCTAGTCGCTGGTAGCATGGTCGAGTAGGATGAAGGCGTGCCGCAGGTCGGTAGGGGCCCCCCGCGGCGGACACGGAGAGGACGATGACGCAACGACTGCTGTGGATCCCCCTCGCGCTGCTCGCCCTGGGCCTGGTGCTCGCCGGCTGCCCGGATCAGTTCAGCATCCCCGACCGGGACGACGACGACGACGACTCCGCCGGCGACGACGACGCCGCGGACGACGACGCGGGCGACGACGACAGCGGCCCGCAGGGGCCCACCCCGGCGGAGGTCCAGGACCACCTGGACAGCCTGGCCAGCTGGCCCGTGGTCGGCGGCTGCGGGACGGTGACGGTCTACGCCGTCAGCCCCGGCGACGAGGTCGAGGTCAAGTTCGACGCCAACATCGACTTCGCCAACCTGTCGCTGCCCCACACCGAGGACTTCGACCTGCCCGGCCCCGGCGCCGCGCTGTCGGTCAAGGCCGGCTTCGACATGGGCAGCGGCACCTGCGGGGGCGGCGGCTCCCCCGAGACCACCGACAACTACTCGATCCAGGGCGGCTCGGTGACGCTGCTGCTCGCCCCGGGCACCAGCGTGATGGCCACGGTCACGTTCCACGACATCGAGGCCAAGCGCGTCGGCGGCGAGGAGATCGTCTCGCTGCCCGACGTCTCGATCGGGCCCGTCGCGGTCGGCAACTAGAGCACCGAGCTCGCAGAGGGCGCGGAGATCCCTCCTTCGGGCGGTCCTCGGTGCTCTCCGCGGTCTCCGCGGTTCCATCCCGTCTCCGGCCTCACCGCGTCTCGATCCGGGGCCGGTCGACCATCGCCTCGAGGTTGTCCCCCAGGCGCTCCTCGAACGCGTCCCACGGGAACCACGCCAGGTAGCGCCGAGGTGGGCTGAACTGCAGCGTCAGGCGCGCCCCGCGGCCGTCGGCGAACACCAGCCCGAGGCGGTCGGCGTCGTTGAACGGGTCGAAGAACATCACGCGGTAGAACGGCCGGTCGGTGGCGCCCAGGTTGTTGACCACCAGCCTCTCGCGGTCGACCCCCTTGTGCTCGGCCTGCCCCTTGCGCACCTGGGCCCGCAGCAGCCGCGTCAGCAGCCCCTTGGCCGGGAACCGGCGGTAGAACTCGACGAACTGCTGCAGCTGCTCGCTGCCCAGCCCGCCGGAGGGGTCCAGCGGCGAGTAGAACCCGTCGGGCAGCATCTCCCACAGCTGCACCGTCAGCGCCGCGTTGCCGAACGCCGGGTCGAGCCGCTCGTCCTCGGGCCGGTCGCGCTCCATCCGGAACGACAGGATCTCCATCGGCCGCGGGCGCGGCGTGACGTCCTGGATCGTGCGGGCCAGCCACAGCACCGTGGCCTCGGTGAACGGCATCCCCAGGGCCCGCGACAGCGCGCGGACGCGGACGGCCTCGAACTCCACCTGGCGGTGCTCGGCCCAGCCCCCCTCGTGGTCGCGGAACCGCGCGGTGAGGTGCTCCTGCAGCGCGACGAAGTCCTGCTCCGCCGGCGGCGCGAGCGGGGCGGCGGCGGCCCCCTGCTCCGCCAGCAGGTCCGCCGCGGCGAACAGCAGCCGCCGTCCGGCGTAGCCGTGGCACAGGAAGTGGTCCATCAGGAACAGCAGCGTGGTGATCCGCGGGCCCGGCTCGACCAGCAGCGCCCAGTGACGATCGGTCATCGCCCGCCGCAGGTCGTCCATCGCCAGCGCCCGCAGGCCGCCCGCGGGCAGCAGCTGCAGCGGGGCGGCGAGGTCGTCGGCCAGCCGCAGCGTGCGGATCGTGCCCAGCCTGCGCGGCAGCCGGTACGCCAGGCGCGGCACCACGGTCTGCAGCACGTGCTGCAGCCCCGCGCGCAGCGCGGCCTCGTCCAGCGTCCCCGCCGGGACGCACGTCAGGTATGCCTGGATCTGCGGAATCGTCGTCCCGAACACGACGTCGACGGGGTGCATCGGCAGGGTGCGGGGCAGCGCCACGGTGCCCATCGTATCGCAACCCGCGCCGGGGAATCCTGGACTTGCGCCGGCGGCTCTGACAGAACCGCGGGGAGTCGTGGGGAGGAGAGACCATGTCCCGCTTGATCGTGTTCGCCGCCGTCCTGATCTGCTGGCTGCCGGGCGCCGCCCAGGCCGTGTGCACCGTGCAGTCGATGGACGGCCAGACGCTCGAGGTCGACGAGCCCACCGCCGGCGCCTGGAACGAGGCCGCCACGGCCTGTCACGAGGTGTTCAAGAAGGCCAAGATCTACGGCGTGCTGTTCGAGGGCGTGTTCGGCGGCAGCTTCAAGGTCCAGGAGATCCGCAAGGAGGTCGAGGGCGCCGACAAGGAGTACGAGGAGCTCAAGGCCGTGGCGCTGGACCACGTGATGCGGTTCCAGGGCAGCTGTGCCGGCGAGATCCTCGAGGACGTGCTGCGCAAGGCCGACGGCTTCCGCGAGCCGGAGCGCAACCTGGTCGACGGCGTGCTGCAGGGCAAGCCGGTGCAGGCCAGCACGCGGCAGGTCCACGACGGCCGCGAGGAGCACTACCTCAAGTTCGAGCGGCAGTTCCTGCGGCTGTGGGAGGAGGCCGTGGTCGGCGATCCGGTGGGCGGCGCGGGCAGCGCGCCCGACGAGCCTCCGCCGGCTGACGAGGCCCCGGCCGACACGGAGTGATCGCCCGGCGGCTCAGCGCCGCCGGCGGAGCACCAGCAGCCCGACGAGCAGCGCCGCCGGCAGGGCGCGCAGCGCGCCGTCGCCGCCGGACCCCACCCGGCACTCGCAGTCGTAGCCCACGTCGGTGTCGTCGTCCTCGACGGCGGTGTCGTCGTCGTCCAGATCGGTGTCGTCGTCGCCGCTGTCGTCGTCGCTGGAGTCGTCGTCGCCGCTGTCGTCGTCGCCGCCGCACTCGTCGTCCTCGTCGTCGGTGGCGCCGTCGCAGTCGTTGTCGATCCCGTCCTCGCAGTCCTCGTCGGCGTCGGGGTGCACGGCGTCGTCGGTGTCGTCGCAGTCGTCCGCGCAGGTGTCGAACCCGTCGCCGTCGGCGTCGTCGAGGTTGAGCACGGCGTCGGTGTCGTCGCAGTCGTTCTCGCAGACCCGCCAGCCGTCCCCGTCGGCGTCCTGCTCGTCGGCCGGGACCAGCTCGTCGCAGTCGTTGTCCAGCCCGTCGCACTGCTCCGGCGCCCCGTCGTAGGTGTCGGGGTCGAAGTCGTTGCAGTCCCCGTCGCACGGGGTCTGGCCGTCGTTGTCCTGGTCCAGGTTGGTGCCCTCGTCGGCCACCCCGTCGCAGTCGTTGTCGACCCCGTCGCACTGCTCGGGGGCCCCGGCGAAGACCGAGTCGTCCGCGTCGTTGCAGTCCCCCTCGCACTCCGCCTGGCCGTCCCCGTCCTGGTCGATCTCGTCGACCGGCACCGAGCCGTTGCAGTTGTTGTCCAGCCCGTCGCACAGCTCCGGCGCCCCGGGGTAGGTCTCGTCGTCGCTGTCGTCGCAGTCGCCGTCGCAGATCGAGTGGCCGTCGCCGTCCCCGTCGGTCTCCTCGTCGGTGGCCGGGTCGCAGTCGTTGTCGATCCCGTCGCAGACCTCGGCCGCCCCGGGGTGGATCGACGCCACCGCGTCGTTGCAGTCCCCGTCGCACGGCGCGTACCCGTCGCCGTCCGCGTCGGCGGTCTCGTCCGTCGCCGGGTCGCAGTCGTTGTCGATCCCGTCGCACAGCTCCGGGGCCCCGGGGTGGGTCCCCGCGTCGGTGTCGTCGCAGTCGCCGTCGCACTCGCGGTAGCCGTCGCCGTCCAGGTCCTGCTCGTCGGCCGGGACCACCAGATCGCAGTCGTTGTCGATCCCGTCGCACAGCTCCGGGGCCCCGTCCCACGTGTCGGGATCGCCGTCGTCGCAGTCCCCCGCGCAGACCCGCTGGCCGTCGCCGTCGAGGTCGGCCTCGTCGGTGGGCAGCACCCCGTCGCAGTCGTTGTCCGAGCCGTCGCAGATCTCGCTGGCCCCCGGGTTGGTCGCCGCGTCGTCGTCGTCGCAGTCTCCCTCGCAGGCGGTGTAGCCGTCGGCGTCGTTGTCGTCGCCGGCGCCCTCGTCCACGTCGCCGTCGCAGTCGTTGTCCAGCTCGTCGCACTGCTCCGGCGCGCCGGGGTAGGTCGCGGCGGCCGCGTCGTCGCAGTCTCCCTCGCAGACCATGTAGCCGTCGCCGTCGCCGTCCTGCTCGTCGGCCGGCAGCGCGCCGTCGCAGTCGTTGTCCTTGCCGTCGCAGATCTCGGTGTTGCCGGGGTACTTGTCGGGGTCGCCGTCGTCGCAGTCCGGGGCGCAGGCCATCACGCCGTCCCCGTCGGCGTCCACCTCGTCGGCCGGCACCACGCCGTCACAGTCGTTGTCCAGCGTGTCGCACAGCTCGGGGGCGCCGGTGAACACGGTGGCGTCGGTGTCGTCGCAGTCCAGGCCGCACACCAGCTGGCCGTCGCCGTCGGCGTCGATCTCGTCGGGGAGCATCGTCCCGTCGCAGTTGTCGTCGACCCCGGTGCAGGCCTCCGTCTGGCCCGGGTTGACCAGCGAGTTGCCGTCGTCGCAGTCGCCGTTGCAGATCCGCCACGCGTCGCCGTCGGCGTCGGCCTCGTCGGCCGGCACGCTGCCGTCGCAGTCGTCGTCGACGCCGTTGCAGTTCTCGGTCGCTCCGGGGTGGACCGCCGGGTTGGTGTCGTCGCACTCGCCGTTGCACACCCGGTAGCCGTCGCCGTCCAGGTCGGTCTCGTCCCCCGGGACCGAGCCGTCACAGTTGTTGTCGACGCCGTCGCACTGCTCCGCGGCGCCGGGGTAGGTCTGCCCGTCCGCGTCGTCGCAGTCCCCGCCGCAGCTCGGGACCCCGTCCCCGTCCCCGTCGGCCTCGTCCGCTGGCACCGAGCCGTCGCAGTCGTTGTCCTCGCCGTCGCAGATCTCGGTGGCCCCCGGGTAGCTGGCGGCGTTGCCGTCGTCGCAGTCCCCCGCGCAGCCCAGGTGTCCGTCGCCGTCGGCGTCCTGCTCGTCGGCGGGCAGGCTGCCGTCGCAGTCGTTGTCCAGCCCGTCGCACTGCTCGGTCGCCCCGGGGTAGGTCTGGGGGTCCTCGTCGTCGCAGTCGCTGCACACCGACACACCGTCACCGTCGCCGTCGGGCTCGTCGGCGGTGGCCGGGTCGCAGTCGTTGTCCTTGTTGTCGCAGGGGGTCTCGTCGTTGCCGGGGTACACGTCGGCGTCGCCGTCGTCGCAGTCGTCCCCCGCCTGGACCCAGTCGTTGCCCGGCGGGCCGGAGCAGCTCTCCTGCCACTGGGTCGGGTCGCCGTGGTGGTCCCCGTCGCCGTCGTGGTACCAGTCCACCTGGGTCAGGTTCTCGTCGATCTGCCCGTCGCAGTCGTTGTCCTCGCCGTCGCACAGCTCCTGGGCGCCGGGGAACGTGTACGGCTCGCCGTCGTCGCAGTCCCCGGAGCACGGGGCGTAGCCGTCGCCGTCGCCGTCGACGTCGGAGTTGTCCAGGACCCCGTCGCAGTTGTTGTCGGGGATCCCGTCGCAGAGCTCGGACGCGCCGGGGTGGACGGCGGTGTTGCCGTCGTCGCAGTCGTTGGCGCACACCGCCCAGCCGTCCCCGTCCATGTCGTACTCGCCAGGATCGAGGACCTCGTCGCAGTTGTTGTCCTCGATGCCGTCGCAGATCTCCGGGGCGCCCACGTAGACCGCCGCGTTGCCGTCGTTGCAGTCGCCGCTGCACTCGGTCTGCCCGTCGCCGTCGTCGTCGATCTCGTTCGGATCGCTGACCCCGTCGCAGCTGTTGTCCGCGATCCCGTCGCAGATCTCGGGGGCGCCGGGGTGGACGTCGTCGTTGGCGTCGTTGCAGTCGCCCCCCTGGGTCGCGGTCCACGGGATCGCCGGGAAGCACAGGCACCACGGCTGGCCGGTGCCGAAGCCGTCCGAGTCGCCGTCCGAGTAGTAGTCCTGGCAACCCACCGCGTCGGGCTCGTCGGACGTGCCGTCGCAGTCGTTGTCCAGCCCGTCGCCGCAGACCTCGGCGGCGCCGGGGTTGACCGACGGGTTCTGGTCGTTGCAGTCCGGCGGATCGTCGCACACCGAGTACCCGTCGTTGTCCAGGTCCTGGCCGTCGTCGATCAGGCCGTTGCAGTTGTTGTCGATCCCGTCGCACAGCTCGGGCGCCCCGGGGTACACGGCGTCGTCCCCGTCGTCGCAGTCCCCCTGGCTGGGGGACGGACAGGTCGTGAACGGGAACCCGATGTTGCCGAAGCCGTCCCCGTCCAGGTCGGTGCAGGTGTCGCAGCGGTTGCCGAGTCCGTCCCCGTCGAAGTCGTGCTGCGACGGGTTCCACACCGACGGGCAGTTGTCGCAGCTGCTGTGGATCCCGTCCCCGTCGGGGTCCGTCGGGCTCCAGTCCAGCAGGTAGTCCAGGCCGTTGCCGATCAGCAGCGCGTCGTCGTTGCCCTGCAGCAGCCCGACCTCCACCGCCAGCGAGGTGACCAGCGAGGTCCCGCAGCCCACCGTGTTCTCGATCGTCGACTTCTGCCCCAGGGGCGAGTCGATCGTCAGCACGTCGGTGTAGGCCGGCCCCGACAGGAAGCCGTAGCGGGAGTTGGTCTGCATCGGGTCCGGCACGCCGGCGAGCACCGGGTGGGTCGCGTCGACCAGCTCGGTGACCTGGTTGCTGTTGCCGTTGACGTAGATCCCCGAGAACGGCAGGTCGTGGGTCGGCAGGTTGTAGTTGCCCTGGACCGTCGAGAAGTACAGCCGCCCGCCGTCCAGGACGTAGTCCTCGAGCATCCACAGGTCGGCGTTGACGTTGGTCCGGAACGTCGGGCTCTGCCAGCCGCTGTTGACCACGACGTGGTAGTCGGAGAGGTCCTGGTTGGCGAACGCGGCGCTGCCCACCAGCGTCCAGTCGACGCCGATCGCGTCCAGCGTGTCGCGCCACGGGCAGCAGCCCCAGGGGTACTGGTCCTGGATCAGCAGCACCCGCTGGGCCGGGACCCACGGCTGGAACCGGATCGCCAGGCCGTCGTAGATCACCGGGTCGTTGCACGAGTACTCCAGGCCCACCGTGGAGCTGCCCTGGATCCCGACCGTCGCGGCCCGCCCGTAGGGGAACGTGCCGGTCTCCACGTTCGCATAGCGGTACTCGATGCCGAAGTCCGCCTCGGACAGCGCGATCTGGAACGTGACGCGAGTGCTGCCGCCGCTGGTGGTGCGGACGTCCTCCCACTGCACGACGAACCACCGCTCCGGCGCGGCCCCGACGGTCTGGTAGTAGATCTCGCCCTGGTCGTTGGGATACAGGTCGTCCCACAGCCCACAGATCAGGATGTCGCTGCCCTGCTGGTTGTCGCCCGGGATGCAGGGATTGACGTAGTGCAGGTCGGTGTCCGCGCCGAACAGCAGGGTCCCGTGGCCCGTGATCGTGATGTCGGTGTAGGTCGCGCCGTAGAACAGGAACGGGAACGGCAGCGGGACCGTGATCTCCTGGTCGAGGGTCAGGTTGGTGGGGGTACCGGTGTTGGCGATCTCGACCCAGTCGAAGCCCGGCCCACCCGGCTCGTTGCTGTCGATCACGTAGTAGCCCGCCGAGTCCGGGCCGCCCTGGAACGCGCCGGCCGGCGTGGCGAGCACGGCCAGCAGCAGGGCGGCTGCCACGGCGAGGATCGAGGGCGTCGAGCGGAGGTCCCGCAGGTGTGTCATGTCCAGCTCCCGTCTGACTTTCCCCGCCCGGAGTATACCGTGTCGCAGCGCGCCCCACGCGCGGTGCCACACACACGCGACGCACACGCCGCTCATGACCGGCACGCGGCCATGCGGTATCCTCGGGAGGGGATCTGCTGCTGTGGAGAGGTGTGATGAGGCTGTCGAGACTCCCTGCCATCGCCGTCCTGACCGTGCTGCTGACCGGACCCGCGACCGCCGAGCCGCTGGTGATCTACGGGCCCGGCTCGCCCTCCAGCGACCTGGCCAGCCAGGCGCTCAAGGAGGTCCAGGCGGCGTACGGGGTGCGCATCGGGATCGACCGGCTGGTGCACGTCAACGAGGCGCCGTTCCCCGCCGCGGTGCCGCTGTGGATCATGGGGGACGCCGAGGTGATCCCCTGCCGCGGCGCGTCGATCACCACCGAGGAGCTGCGCGAGCTGCTCGCCGAGGCGGTGGAGTCCGAGGGCACGCTGGAGTTCAAGGACGCCGCCAAGGTGCTCGAGGACGCCACCGCGGCGCTGTCGTGCTCCGGCGAGGTGATCGAGACCGAGCTGCTGTGGCGGCTGTTCTTCACCCGCGGCGCGATCGCCCAGTTCGACGGCCGCACCGGAGAGGCCCAGGACCACTTCCGCAAGTCGCTCGGGATCTTCCCCGACCACCGCTTCGACAAGTCGTACCCGCCGGACGTGCAGGCCGCCTACCTCAACGCCCGCGAGGAGCTGCAGCTCTCGGCCAAGTCCAGCCTGCGGCTCTCCGGGGCCCAGGAGGGCACGACCCGGATCTGGCTCGACGGCCTGCCGCTCGAGGTCCCCACCGAGGGCGCCACGGCGCTGGAGCAGGGCTACCACCTGCTGCAGTACACCACGCGGCTGGAGGTGTTCTACAGCGTCGCGTTCTTCGTCAAGCCCAACGAGGAGGCGATCCTGATCAGCCGCAGCGGGTACGCCTGGGCGATCCTCGAGGGCGACGCCGATCCCGTCGCGGAGATCATCGCCCGCCAGGCGCTGGGCTCGATCCCGGGCATCGGCGAGGACAAGGTCTACGTCGTGTCGATGGACGAGCGCGCCTCGGTGTACGCCTTCGATCCGGTGGCCGGGACGTTCGAGCGCAAGGGCACGCGGATCGCGTCCCGGGCGGACCCGCCGACCTCCGGCGGGGGCGGCGGCTCGTCGTCCTCGGGCAGCACCACCGGCGGAGCGAGCACCGGCAGCGGCGGCAGCGGCAGCACCCATGGCGGCGGCAGCCGCACCGGCAGCCGGGGCGGGAGCTCGCGGACGCCGGTGACCGCCCCGACCGGCGACGCCCCGCGCTTCGGCGTCGAGGCCGGCGGCGGGCCGATGTTCCTGATCTTCCCCGGCGTGGGGACCAACGTCTTCGGCGCGATCAACGTCGCCGTGGTACCGCGGATCATCGCCGGCCTGCACGTCGACGGGGGCTTCACGCTGGGCGTCCGCAGCAAGGGCGACGGCGTCGTGACGGTCTTCCCGATCGGCCGCATCGGGGCCCGCTACGCGTTCACCGACACGATGATCCGCCCGTTCGCCGGCGCCCAGTTCCTGATCGGCGGCGGCTCCTCGGGGGCCGGCCCGGACCCGGGGTTCCTCGTCGGCGGCGGGGCGATGCTGGAGCTCGGCGACCCACGCCGGGTGCGGATCACCGCCCAGCTCGCCGGCGGCTACCTGACCACCGGGCTGATGATGTTCACGGTCTCCGCGGGGCCGGTGTTCTAGTCCCCCGTCTCAGCGCTTTTGAATCTATCCCCGGACCGAGCCTGAGTGCCGCAGCGCCACGCTGGCCAGGCGCAACGAGGGAGCAGGCCCCCAGGCCTGTGACCGAGGCGCGCCGCAGAGGGTCGCGAAGCGGCCTGTCCAGCGGGGATGATGCGGTGCTCAGGCGACGGGAGGGGATAGATTCCCAAGCTCTCAGCGCTAGATCCCCGCTCCCCCCTCGTAGTCCTCGGTCCTCGCCGGCGACTGGGACAGGCGGCTGCCGGGCGGGACGCTGCGCACGACCCACACGTTGCCGCCGATCACCGAGCCGCGGCCGATCGTGATCCGGCCGAGGATCGTCGCGCCGGAGTAGATGATCACGCCGTCCTCGACGATCGGGTGGCGGGGGATGCCCTTGATCGGGTTGCCGTCCTCGTCCAGCGGGAAGCTCTTGGCCCCCAGCGTGACGCCCTGGTACAGCCGCACGCCCTTGCCCAGCACCGCGGTCTCCCCGATCACCACGCCGGTGCCGTGGTCGATGAAGCACGACTCGCCGATGGTGGCGCCGGGGTGGATGTCGATCCCGGTCAGGGTGTGGGCCCGCTCGTTGATGATCCGCGGGATCAGCGGCACGTTCAGGCGGTACAGCTCGTGGGCCAGCCGGTGGTGGATCAGGGCCTGGAGCCCGGGGTAGCAGAAGATCGCCTCGTCGGGGTCGATCGCCGCCGGGTCGCCCTCGTAGTGGGCCCGCACGTCCAGGTCCAGCAGGCGCTTGATCTCGGGCAGCCGCGAGAGGAACGCGCGGGTGATGTCCACGGCGGTCTGGTCGTGGCGCTGGCACTGGGCCCGCTCGTAGTGGCAGGCGAAGCACAGCCCGCGCCGGACCTGCTCCTGCAGCGTCGCCAGCGCGGTGTCCAGCGTGGCGCCGACGTGGAACCGGACGCTCTCGGGGCTCAGCTCGGTGTGCCCGAAGAACCCCGGGAACAGCACGCTGCGCAACGCCTCCACGGCCTCGACGACCCGATCGCGGGACGGCAGCGGCGTGTCGCACGGGTTCCAGTAGCCGGCGTGCCCCGAGGCGGCGTCGGCGGTCAGCGCGCGGACCACCGAGTCCAGGTCGGCGCCGGCGAACGCCTGGTCCAGCAGCGCCTGGATCCCGGCGGGGCGATCGTCCTCGGTGCGGTCAACCATCGTCGTCCTCGAACAGCCAGGTGCTGAGGTAGCGCTCGCCGGTGTCACAGATCACGGTCACGATCCGCTTGCCCTCCATCTCGGGGCGCGCCGCCACCTGCAGCGCGGCCCACACGTTGGCGCCGGCCGAGATGCCCCCGAGGATCCCCTCCTCGCGGGCCAGCCGGCGGGCGACGCCGCCGGCGTCCTCGTGCTCGACCCGCACGATCTCGTCGATCAGGTCGGTGCGCAGCACGTCGGGCACGAACCCGGCGCCGATGCCCTGGATCTTGTGCGGCCCCGGCGCGCCGCCGGACAGCACCGGGGAGCCCATGGGCTCCACCGCGATGGCACGGAACGACGGCCGCCGCGGCTTGATCACCTCGGCCACCCCGGTGAGCGTGCCGCCGGTCCCGACCCCGGCGACGAGCGCGTCCACCTCGCCGTCCGTGTCGCGCCAGATCTCCTCGGCGGTGGTGCGGCGGTGGACCTCCGGGTTGGCCGGGTTGCGGAACTGCTGGGGCACGAGGTAGCGGTCGTCGCCCGCCGCGAGCTCCTCCGCCTTGCGGATGGCGCCCTTCATGCCCTCCGCGCCCGGGGTCAGCAGCAGCGTGGCCCCCAGCGCGCGCAGCAGCTTGCGGCGCTCGACGCTCATCGTGTCGGGCATCACCAGCGTCACCGGGATGCCCTTGGCGGCGCAGACGAACGCCAGCCCGATCCCGGTGTTGCCGCTGGTGGGCTCGAGCACCACCGTGTCGGGGCCGATCGCCCCGTCGCGCTCGGCGGCCTCGATCATCGCCAGCCCGATGCGATCCTTGACGCTGGACAGCGGGTTGGACGACTCGAGCTTGACGACCACCTCGCCGGGCAACCCCGCGCCGAGGCGCTGCAGGCGCACCAGGGGCGTGTTCCCGACCAGGTCGGTGATCCGATCGGCGATGCGGGTCATGGTTCCCTCCGTGTGGAGGGCTACAGTAGCAACTGGGTCTGAATCGTCCAGATCCGCTGGGTGTCGGGGAACGTGCGGCCCTCGGCCTTGATCAGCCCGAAGTCGAACTTGACGCTGACCGCGTGGTTCTTGATCCACCAGTTCACGCCGGCGTGGGTGCCGAAGTAGTGGTCGGTGAACGAGCCGGCGCCGCGGGGCATGAACCAGTCCACGGCGATGATCGGCTCGATCTTGCCGATCGCGACGCCGAAGTCGAACAGGCTGCCGAACCCGCCCGCCGGGTGGCCGCTGCCGCCGTAGTAGACCACGTCCAGCTGCCCGCTGAGGCGGATCAGGTCGTTGACCGGCATGTCGAGGAACACGTCCCCGCCGAAGGCGTAGTACGGGTCGTCGCCGAACGCCTCGGGCTGCACGTCGAAGGCCACGCCGGCGCTGAGGATCTTCTTCTTGCCGTGGTAGGTGCCGGCGTAGAAGAACGCCTCCTCGGCGTCGAACACGTTGACCTGCAGCCGCCCGGAGAACCGCGGCACGTCGTGCTCGTTGCCCGGCACGCCCTCGGTGATCGCCACGCGGTAGTCCAGGTGCTGGTTGGCCACCAGGCCGCGGATCTCGACGCCGGGATCGCGCCACACCAGGTGCGAGCCCCCGGGGTAGCGCACCAGCGCCGCGTGGTAGTCCAGCGTGTGCAGGCTGGTGGCCCCCTGGCGCGCGTGGTGCACGAACGGGATCAGCAGCAGCCCGGTGGCGACGTGGAACGCCTCGTGCAGGTCGAACGAGACGTAGGCGTCCTGGATGAAGAACTCCGGCGTCCAGTCCCCCTCCTTGCCCCAGTTGGGCTGGTCGGTCTCGACGAAGAAGCTGACATAGGGCGAGACCTGGCCGGCGAGGATGATCCGCGTACGGCGCAGGAAGAAGTGGGTCTGCAGCGCCGGATCGACCAGCGGGTCGTTCTCGAACTGGACCCACGGCTGGGTCAGCAGCCGGATGTTGACGTAGACGTCGTCGCTGGCCTCGAGCTTGACCGCGTGGGCCGGGGCGACGGACGCCACCGCCAGGATCAGGGCCGTCAGGAGCGCGGCGAACCGCGCGCGAGGGACCGGGGACCTCGACATCGCGCACCTCCCGTGTGCAGGCGGCGCGACGAACTACCGGGATGAGCGGGGTTCGTCAAGGATGCAGCTGAGGAAAGGGGAGGAAAACGGGACACCCGTCGGTCGTTCGGTTCTCGGGGTCGAGACCGAACGACCGAAGAGCGTCCCCTTCTCCACGATGGACAGCCTGGGACCGGGTCGGTACCTTGGCCCCGTGCCCGACCTGTACAAGAAGATCCTCGCGGTCCTCGCCGCGGCCGCCGCCTTCCTCGGCATCGCCGTCGCGCTGTTCGTCGACGCCGGCGTGACCCGCAGGTGGAACGAGTCGATGACGAAGCGGGACGCGCCCACCGAGGCGGAGACGCCCACCGAGGCCGAGGAGCCGCCGGCTACTCGACGTCCTGGACCGTGAACACCCCGATCGCCGCCCCGATCGCCGCCGCCGAGTAGCCCAGCGACAGCAGCAGCGCCTTGTAGTTCTCGGAGAGGAACTCCTTGAGCGCCACCGGCTCGGGATCGAAGAACGCGTCCCACCAGAACAGCCGGTTGGCCAGGATCGTGTAGGGCTTGAGCTGGTCGAAGATCTCGTACTCCAGCGCCTGGGTGACCCACGGGAAGGTCAGCCAGATCCCGCCGTCGATGACCATCAGGATGATCACGTAGGTCACGGTCAGCGCCGTGCTGCGGGTGATCACCGCCATCATCGCGGTCAGCGCCAGGATCGGCAGCATCGTGTAGGCGATCGAGAGGAACGCCACCAGGAACTGCCCCAGCCGCTGGCCGAAGCCGGGTTCCTCGATCATCCCGGTCAGCAGCGGGTCGCCGCCGCCGAGGTCGCGGGAGGTGCCGAACGCGGCGAAGCCGAGGACCGTGGCCACCGCCGTCGCCGCGAAGATCACCAGCAGCACGTAGCCGTACGACGCCACGAACTTGCTGACGAACACCTTCCAGCGCGGCACCGGGCGGATCAGCAGCAGCGAGTAGGTCCGCTGGGCGTACTCGCCGCCGTACAGCTCGCCGACCACCGCCATCAGCACGATCCCCATCACCGGCAGGAACAGCGAGAACAGGGTCCACTCGCCGGCCATCAGGCCGTCGAAGATGTCGAACTGGTCGCCGCCCTGGGCCTTGAACGGGCCCCACCGCCCGACGGCGTAGATCCCGAACATGATCAGGAACACCAGCACGCCGTGGGCCAGCGCGATCACCAGGCCGGCGCGCCCGAAGCCGCGACGCCAGATCTTGGTCCACTCGGCCCGCACCGTGCGGCCGAACAGGACGGCCTCGTCCCGGACCACCTGCCCGAAGTCGCTCACTCGATCTGCTCCCCGGTGCTGCCGGTGACCTCGATGAAGAAGTCCTCCAGCGTCATCCGCTGCGGGATCAACGCGCGGACCCCGACGTCGCTCTCGACCAGCACCTTGTTCAGCTCGGCGCAGCGGTCCTCGGTGAGCCGCAGCAGCATCTCGCCGGTGGGCGCCTGTCCCGCCAGCGTCGCCCACTCGAGCTTCTCGACCACGAACGAGGCGGCGTCCACGTCGTCGACCTCGAGCTTGACCTCCACGGCCCCCTCGGGGCGCAGCAGCTCGGCCACCGGGCCCTGGGCCACCAGCGCGCCGTTCTGGATGATGCCCACCCGGTTGCACAGCTGGCTGACCTCGCCCAGCAGGTGGGAGCTGACGAACACGGTCAGCCCGTGGTCGGTGTTCAGCGCGCGGACCAGCTCGCGCACCTCCCGCATCCCGGCCGGGTCGAGGCCGTTGGTCGGCTCGTCGAGGATCATGATCTTCGGATCGGTCATCAGCGCCTGGGCGATGCCCATCCGCTGCTTCATGCCCAGCGAGTAGGTCTTGACCAGCTCGTCGGCGCGCTTGGTCATCCGCACGGTCTCCAGCGTCGCGTCGATCTTCTCGTCGTCGACGCCGCCGGAGTACGCCCCCAGGACCCGCAGGTTGTCGCGGCCGGTGAGGTACGGGTACAGCGCCGGGGCCTCGACGATCCCGCCCAGCGCCCGCCGGCTCTCGTGGGGCCGGTCGCTCCCGAAGATCCGGACCGACCCGGCGTCCTTGCCGATCAGCCCCAGGATCATCCGGATCGTGGTCGTCTTGCCCGCGCCGTTGGGGCCGAGGAAGCCGTAGACGTCCCCCGGCAGGATCTCCAGCGACAGGTCGCGGACGACCTCTTTGCCGTCGTAGCTCTTGGTCAGCCCGACGGTCTGGAGGGCGATCTGCTCGGTCAAGGTTCTCCCGGATCAGTCGCGCAGGTAGGGGAAGCCCTCGGGCTTGACCACCAGCACGTTGCAGGTCGCTCGCTTCACCACGCGCTCGGCGGAGCTGCCGATGATGAACTCCTTGATCGTGACGCGGCCGTGGCTGCCCATCACGATCAGGTCCACCCCGGCATCCTCGCTGGCGCGCAGGATCTCCTCGGCGATGTTGCCCGACGCGACGCGGTACATCAGCCGCTCGTCCGGCACCGGCGTCTCGCCAGCGCGCTCGAGGAACTCGTTGGCGCTGCGCACGTCCTCGCGCACCGCCCGCTCGTCCTCCTCGATCGCGTCGACGCTGGCCTTGACGTTGGGGTTGGTGTCATACGCACTCCGCGACGGCTTCTCGGTGACATACAGGAAGAACGCCTGGGCCTCGTACTTGTGGGCCAGGCTCAGCGTCATCGTCACCGCCTTGCGCGAGTTCTCCGACAGGTCCGTGGGACAGAGGATGCGCTTCAGATCGAACATCGTTCCTCCCGCTCCGTCGCGGTCATGCTGGGTCCGTCAACTTACCACCGGGCCCGCCCGGCATTCAATCCGCGATCGCGCCCCCGAGCACCGCCAGCAGCGCCCGGTTGGCGGCGGCCACGCCCGGCTCGGTCCACTCGACGCGCTTCAGCGCGCGGGGGCCCAGCAGCCTCGAGACCGGGGCGCCGTTGAGCCACACGCCGGGACAGCTCCCCGCCACCGCCGCGTTGATCATCCCCACCGCGTGCCCGACGTACTCGCCCTGGGCGTGGTCCACGGCGGACTGCACGCGGTGGTAGCGGCAGGGCAGGGACGACACGTGGCGCTCCGCCTCGCGCGCCGCCCAGTAGGCGTCGTCGTCCAGGCCGTGGCCCATCGCGGGGTCCATGATCCGGCCGAACGAGGTGATCACCTGGCGCTCCCCGGGGCCCTCCCAGTCCACCAGCAGGTCGACCCCCAGGCGGGCCCCCTGGGCGGCGACCACCGGGGTCGCCATCGCCACGCCCAGCGACAGCGACAGCACCACCAGCGGCCCGCGGCGGCGCGGGCAGCGCGACAGGAACGCCAGCGCGGCCTCGGTCGCCGCCTGGCAGGACGGGCCGGCGTAGTCGTAGCGGCCCCACGAGCGCCCCAGGCCGGGGGGATCGAAGTGCACGCACAGCGCGCCCAGCGCCGCCACCTCGTCCGCCGCGATCAGCGCCCCGACGCCGTCGAAGCTGGTCCCCGTGCCGCCCAGCCCGGGCACCAGCAGCACGCCGGGCAGCGGCGCCGCGCCCACCGGCGCGTGCACGTGGGCGTAGATCCGGTAGCCGTCGGGCAGGGTCAGCCACAGATCCTCGCGCACCACGCCGCGGAACGCGCCGAGCAGGGCGCGCCCGGTGCGGCGGCTCCCCAGCAGGCTGCGGTCCAGGTTGCGGCGCAGGTTCGACAGCACCACTCCTCCGCCGCGCACGGTACCACAACGCACGGGGCGTTGTGCTAGTCTCCCTGCTTCCGGGGGCCGGGGGGGCACGACACGGAGCACGGCCATGACGAATCCCGTCGACGTCTACCAGGAGCGAGGGTTCCTCTATCAGTGCACCGACGAGGACGCCCTGCGCTCCGCCTTCAACGAGGGCACCGTCACGGCCTACGTCGGCTACGACCTGACCGCCCGCTCGCTGCACATCGGCAACCTGGTGACGATCATGCTGCTGGCCCACCTGCAGCGGCTGGGCCACAAGCCGGTGGTGATCGTCGGCGGCGGCACGACCCGGATCGGCGACCCCTCGGGCAAGACCGAGCTGCGCCAGATGCTGACCCCGGAACAGATCGAGGAGCACAAGGAGGGGATCAAGGAGAACCTGTCCCGGTTCCTGACCTTCGGCGACGGGCCCACCGACGCGATCATGGTCGACAACGCCGAGTGGCTGCTGGAGCTGAACTACATCGACGTGCTGCGCGAGATCGGGACCCACTTCAGCGTCAACCGGATGCTCACCGCCGAGTCGGTCCAGATCCGGCTGGAGAAGGGCCTGACGTTCCTCGAGTTCAACTACCAGATCCTGCAGGCCTACGACTTCCTGACGCTGCACCGCCGGTACGGCTGCAGGCTGCAGATGGGCGGCGCCGACCAGTGGGGCAACATCGTCGCCGGCATCGAGCTGGCCCGGCGCACCGACGGGGCCGGGCTGTTCGGCCTGACCGCCCCGCTGATCACCACCGCCACCGGCGACAAGATGGGCAAGACCGCCAAGGGCGCGGTGTGGCTCGCCCCGGAGCTGGTCTCCCCGTACGAGTTCTACCAGTACTGGATCAACGTCCACGACGACGACGTCGAGCGCTTCGCGGCGCTGTACACGTTCCTGCCGATGGAGCGCGTGCGCGAGCTCGGGGCGATGAAGGGCGCGGCCTCGCGGGAGGCCAAGAAGGTCCTGGCCTACGAGATCACCGAGCTGGTCCACGGCCAGGCCGCGGCGGACGAGGCGGTGGAGGCCACCGCGGCGACCTTCGGCGGCGGGTCGTCCGGGGCGCCGGACGCGGCAGACGGGGTCCCGACCCACGAGCTCGACGGCGCGGCGCTGGCCGAGGGGATCCCCGCCTTCGCGCTGTTCGCCGACGTCGGGCTGACCAGGTCCCGCGGCGAGGCGCGGCGGATGCTCTCCGGCGGCGGGGGGTACTGCAACGGCGAGAAGATCGCGCCGTTCGACCGCCCGATCACGGCCGCCGACGTCACCGACGGCCGCATCGAGCTACGGCTGGGCAAGAAGCGCTACCTGCACGTGATCGTGCGGTAGCGCCCCGTGCCGGCGTCTACAGCAAGCTCGTGATGTAGTTCGCGTCGAACGGCCACAGGTCGGCGTTGACGATCGTCATCGTCTGGTCGATCACGACGTAGGTCGGGTAGCCGATCACCACGTACGGCAGCTGCGATCCGCTGGGGTCCGCCAGGATCGGGTGGGTCAGGCCGTGCTGGTTGGCCCAGCTGTTGAGATCCTGCTGGGACGGCGCGCCACCGCCGTTGTTCTCGGTCATCACGCCGAGCACGTTGATCTCGGGGTTGTAGCTCTGCCACAGGCTCTGCCCCTCCGGGGCAAGCGAGTTGCAGGTGCTTCACCACATGGTGAAGACATCGAGGACGATCACCGAGCCGAAGAACTGGTACAGCTCCACCTGGTCCCCGTTCTGGTCCATGAACGTGAAGTTGTTGGCGATGCTGCCGTTGGTCCAGCCGGTCCCGGCCAGGCCCGGCGGGACGTCGGACGCGTCGGCGTGCCACCAGCTGTTGGGCGGCCCGTAGGGGTTGCCGCCGCTGTCGTCGTCCCCGGCGTCGTCGTCGGCCGCGTCGTCGTCGGCCGCGTCGTCGTCGGCCGCGTCGTCGTCCGCACCGTCGTCGTCGGCCGCGTCGTCGTCCGCCGCGTCGTCGTCCGCCGCGTCGTCGTCCGCACCGTCGTCGTCGTCGTCGGTGGGGGGCGCGGTGGGCTCGCACCCGATCAGGAGCCAGCCGCCGACTCCCACGAGACACAGATACCAAGCGAGGTGGCGCACGCGGTCCACTCCTTCCCGTTCCCCCCCATGGTGGTCTCCGAGGCGTACAAGATAAACGAATTCGGTGGGAAAAGGCGGAGATCTTCTCGTCCCGGACGGCCCGTCGGGCCGGTGCGGGATCTACAGGAAGCTGGCGACGTGGCTGATGCTGAACGGCCACATGTCGTCGTCGACGATCGTCATCGTGCGGTCGATCACGACGAACGTCGGGTAGTACGCCACGTACGGCGACTGGGTCTGCTGCCCGTCGGCGAGCACCGGGTGGGTCAGGTTGTTGCCGTTGGCCCAGCTGCTCAGGTCCTGCTGGTTGGGCGACATCCCGCCGTTGTCCTCGAACATCACGCCGAGCATCGTCACGTCCGGTCCGTGCTGCTGCCAGAGCTGCTGCCCCTCCGGGGCGAGCTGGTCGCAGGTCGGTCACCAGTAGGTGAACAGGTCCAGCACGATCACCGTGCCGTAGAACTGGTACAGCTCGACCTGATCCCCGTGCTGGTCGATCAGCGTGAAGTCGTGGGCGATCGCGCCGTTGCTCCAGCCGGTCCCGGAGAGGCCGGGCGGGACATCGGCCTCGTCGGCGTGGAACCAGCTGTTGGGCGGCCCGTAGGGGTTGCCCCCGATGTCGTCGTCGCCGAGGTCGTCGTCGCCGGTGTCGTCGTCCGAGACGTCGTCGTCGGACAGGTCGTCGTCCCCCGCGTCGTCGTCGGAGACGTCGTCGTCGCCGAGGTCGTCGTCGCCCGCGTCGTCGTCCGCGGCGTCGTCGTCGGCGCCGTCGTCGTCCCCGGCCGCGTCGTCGTCGCCCCACGCGTCGTCGTCCTGCGGCGGCGGAGGCGGTTCCTCGTACGTGATCGTACGGCAGCCGGCCAGCGCCAGCGTGCCTACCAACAGGAAGGCAAGCTTCACGGGGAGTCGGGTCATGGGCTCTCCTCGGCGGCCAGGTGCACGGGCGCGCTCGATCCCGATGGTGGGCCGTCTTTCCCCGAAATGATGAACCCTGCGGTGAACCGTTCGCGAAGATTCCGTCAAGGATGGGGTCGAGGGTGGACTAGTCTACCGTTTGGTAGGCAGAGCCCCGCCGGATCCTCAGAGCTTGTGAATCTTTCCCCGAAACCCGACCTGGGGGGATCGACGGAGG
>CAZOYV010000143.1:0-21396 GCA_964584075.1 uncultured Rickettsiales bacterium
GCGACGACGACGCCACCGGCGACGACGATGCTGTCGGCGGCGGCACCGACTGCGAGTGCAACGCCGACGTCGCGCGCTCGCCGGTGGGCCCGGCGGTGGCGCTGCTGACCCTGCTCGGCCTCGTGGTCGTCCGGCGCTGGCGGGCGTGACCTCCCCCCTCGGCCGGGGGGACCGCTAGCCTGGTCCCCCCGGACCGAAGCGGTGGGCCATCACCGCGTACCACCCCACCGCGACCAGCCCCTGCACCGCGTGGACCATCCGCGCCCAGCCCGGGTCCTTGGGCTTGGCCGAGAGGTAGCCGGTCAGCGCGATCCAGCCCACCAGTCCCAGCGCCATGCCCCAGTCGAAGGGCCCCGCGAGATCGGACCACACCACGGTCGCGGCGCCGATCAGGGTCCACGCCACCAGCGGGATCAGGAAGAACCGGTGGACCTTGCGCAGCGCCTTGTTGCGCGTGATCCAGACCACCAGGCCGAGGAACGCCACCGCGGCGGTGGTGGCCAGCCCGATGGTCCAGGGGTGCCAGGCCGAGGGCAGGTCCATCACGGCTCCGTCCGCACGCCGGCCTTGAACCGCTGCTCGGGGCCGGGGGCGGCGTAGACCTGCACCGCGCGCAGCGTGCCGGCGCCGGCCGGCACCGTCACGTCGTGCTCCACGCCGCCGGGGATGTGGACCGCCATCCCGGGGCCGGCGCGCACCGTCCGCCCGCCGCTGTGCATCTCCACCTGGCCCTCGAGGATGTAGACCAGCTCGTCGATCTCGCCGTGGTCGTGGGGCGGCGCCGACGCCCCCTCGTGGGCGGTGAACAGTCCCAGCGACGCGCGGGGCTGCGTCGCCGAGGCCTCGTCCACCAGGATCTGGACCTGCAGCTCGCCGTCCTGCAGGGCGTAGGTCGGGGTGGCCGCGGCGTCGACCACGGTGATCCGCGGGGCGGGGGCCTGGGCCCGCCCGGCGGTGGCGGCCAGCGTCAGGGCGGAGCCCAGCGCGGCGGAGGCGGCGATCACGGCGATGGTGCGCAGGGTCGGCGGCATCCGGTCCTCCTCGCGGGGGACAGGATAGCGCGGCGCGCGCTGCGGCGATCAGAACGAGTACTTCACCTCGACGAAGGCGCGGGAGTAGTCCTCGATCCGGCCGAAGGTGCTGTCCTCGGGGCCGCCGAACAGCACCACGCCGCCGAGCAGCGTCAGGCCGTCCACCGCGCGCCACGACACGTAGGCCATCTCGAAGTGGTCCCCGGCGGGCAGGTTCTGGCTCGCCACCGCCTGGATCGAGACCACGCCCTTGATGTCGATCGCCAGCCGCTCCACCAGGCCGCCGGTGACCCGCGGGTCGACCTCGGGGTCGGGCATCCCCAGCTCCACCAGCGCCGCCTCCTCGTCGTCGGGGTCGTAGCGCGAGCGGCGCTCCAGGTTGCCCTGGACCGTGAAGTTCACCGCGGTGTGGGGCACGACGGTGACGCCGAGCACCGCGGCGAGGCCGGGGTTGCGGACCTCGGGGTCGTCGCCGTAGCGGTCCTCGGTCCAGGTGTAGGCCGCCTCGCCCTTGAGCAGGATCGGCCCGGCGCCCCACGACAGGTCGCCGCCCACGGCGCTGATCATCCCGTACGTCGGGGTCAGCGTCAGCACCGGCGGCGGCGGGGGCATCGTGGAGGTGTCGATCTCCACGTCCATCGTCATCCCCGGCATCTTGTCCAGGCCGTGGAAGCCCATCAGCGACAGGTCGAAGCCGGCGAAGCGGGTGTTGAACCGCAGGCCGATGTCGGAGTGGGGCACGGTCCGGTCGGGCAGGTCGGGCTCGCCGAGCAGCACGTCGTCGGGCAGCGTGGGGGCCAGGTCGAGGATGTGGGGCTGGGGCCACGGCACCCACACCAGATCGAACGAGGTGGCCCGCACGTAGGCGGTGGCGCGGAGCGCCCACGGGGCGACGCGGTAGTCCTCCAGCTCGGAGCTGATGTTCACGTAGTCCCACGGGGTGAACAGGTCGGTGGGGTTGACCCAGTCGGTCTGGCCCCAGAACACGTACTGCTTGCCCGCCGAGACGTCGACGGGGCCGAGGTGGGCGTCGACCCGCAGCTCCACCGGGACGACCCGCAGCTCGGCGGTGCGGTCGTGCAGCTCGGCCGGGTCCACGCTGCCGATGTCCAGGTCGAGGTCGAGCATCGCGCGGAAGTCGACCACCGCCACGCCGCCGGTCAGATCGGCCTGCAGCCGGGCCTTGCCGGCGAACGGGTACGGGTCGGCCAGCCCCAGCTCGCCCATCGCCTTGGCGTAGCCGTGCAGCTTCAGATAGGGCCTGGGCGGCGCCGGCTGCGCTGCGGCGAGCCCGGGCAGCAGCAGCGCACACAGCGCCACCAGGAGGGCGACCCGACGGGCCATCTCAGAAGCCGTTCTGCAGCGCGCGGTTGGTGAACCAGCTGGCGTCGACGCCCTGGTCGATCTGCAGGTCCTCCATCGTCATCCGCGAGCTGTGGCCGGTGCCCAGGTTGGTCATCGTCATGTCGGTGGCGAACGGGGTGCCGCCGAGGTCCTCGATCTCGTGGACCTCCATGCGCTTGAACTTCACGCCCTGCTTGTCGTAGAAGTCCGCGGCCCGGGTGGTCTCCAGCGCGCTGTCGATGTACCACACCACCTTGGCGTAGCCGGTGTCCTTGCGGATCTGGTCCGACGCGGGGGTGGCCTCGACGATCTTGCAGGCGTGCCCGTCGACCTCCGCCTCGCCGGCGAAGGTCCAGACCCACTCGTCGAGCTCGGGCTGGCCGATGTCGTCGATCGAGAAGTCGCTGGACATGAACGCGCCGCCGCGGCCGCTGCCGACGATCTTGTTCACGCGCCGCAGGGCCGGCACGTAGATGTAGCGGTCGTCGTCGCGCCCGGCGTGGCCCAGCATCAGGAACCCGTTGCCGCGCATGTCGGCCGGCTCCTGCATGAACATGATCATGTCCGTGTCGCCCTCGTCGTTCTCGCGCGACGCGGTCTTGAACACCCGGACCTTGGTCCCGCCGTTGGCCGCCGTCAGCGTCAGCGTCGCCTTGGCGACCATGTCGTCGAACGCGTTGCGGTCGAGGATCCCCTTCATGTACTCCGTGGCCGACTCCCCGGACGGGTCGCCCTCGGCGGCGCGGGCGGGACCCGCGACGGTGGGCACCACCAGCGCGCCGGCGAGCAGCACCACCGCGGCCCCGGCGGGGAGCCTGTAGCGCTCGGCCGCCCTGGGCCGCAGCCCGGCGAAGATCAGCGGCAGGATGGTCAGCGCACCCAGCGCCGAGAAGGCCATGATCAGGCTGATCAGCAGTCCCATGTGCATCACTCCCTTGAAGGACGCCAGCAGCAGCGTCAGGAAGCCGCCGGCGACGGCGACCATGTTCATCACGATCGCCACCCCGGCCTCCCCCATCGTGTGGCGCATCGCGTCGGCGACGTTGCCCGCCATCGCGAACGAGACCCGGTAGCGGTGGACGAAGTGGATCGCGAAGTCGACCCCGACCCCGATCGCCATCGAGGACACCCCCATCGTCATCAGGTTCAGGTCGATCCCCGCCAGCCCCATCACCCCGAAGTTGAAGAAGATCGCGGCGAACAGCGGCACCACGTTGCACAGCCCCAGCGCCGGCGAGCGGAACATGATCGAGGTGACGAGGAACACCAGCAGCAGCGACACCAGGATCGAGATCCCCTGGCCCTTGGTGATCAGGTCGTTGACCGCCAGCATCAGCACCGCCATCCCGGTCATCTCGACCTGGACGTGCTCGGGTTGCTGGTCCAGGTGGGCGTCGATGGCGGACACCACGCGATCCATGTCCTTCTTGGTGTCGCTCTCAAGGAACACGGTGACCTTGGCGTTGCGGTAGTCGTCGGTGACGAAGTTGGCCAGGTCGCCGGGCTTGCCGCTCATCTCCAGCAGCGAGAAGTAGCCCGACAGCACCTCGTTGCCGGAGACCTCGCGGGTCACCGGCACGGCGATCTCGTGGCCCTGCTCGTCCAGCTGGTAGTCGAAGCCGTGCTCGGTCTCCACGGTGCCGGGGAGGCGGTTGTAGGCCTCGTCCCCGGCGTGCAGCGTCTGGTTGATGCTGCGCACGATGGGCAGGATCGAGGTCGTCCCGCCCACGCCGTCGAGGGTCTCGACGTAGGTCTCGAACGCCTCGATGCGGGCGAGGAACTCGGGGTCCTTCAGCGCGTTCTCGTCGTTACCCTCGAACACCACCTGCAGGTTGGTCACCCCGGCGAAGTGGTCGTTGAACCACTGGGACGAGATCCGGATCGGGTCGTCGTCCTGGAAGTTCTTCAGCGTCGAGGTCTCCACGTCGACGAACGTCGCGCCGACGCCGCAGGCGACGATGAAGGCCAGCATCGACAGCGACGCGACGAGCTTGTTGCGGATCAGCAGCTGGCCCCAGCCGACCATCAGCCGCTGCAGCAGGAACCCGCGCTTCTTGACCTCGGCCTTGTGGAGCCGCTTGGGGATCGGCAGGATCGCCAGCACCGCCGGCACCATCGTCAGCGAGAACAGCAGCGCCACGGCGACGCCGAAGGCCACCATCAGCCCCAGCATCATGATCGAGCGCACGCCCGAGGTGTTCAGCGCCAGGAACCCCACCGCGGTGGTGATCGACGTCAGGATCACCGGCGTGCGCAGGTCGTCCATCGTCAGCCGCACCGCCTCCTTGCGGTCGGTGGTGTGGCGGGCCCGCGCCAGGTAGGCCTGGACGATGTGCACCCCGTCGGCCACGCCGATGGCGATCAGCATGATCGGCAGGGCCTCCATCGAGTGGGTCATGCCGACCCCGAAGTAGCCCATCGCGCCCATCGTCCAGATCACCGAGGCGACGGTGACGCCGACCGGCAGCAGCACCCCGCGGCCGTTGAAGAACAGCAGCCCCAGCAGCACGATCATCAGCAGCAGGGCGGCCGAGGTCAGCATCCCGGTCTCCTTGCCGATCGCCTTGCTCGAGATGTACATCACCATCGGCCGGCCGGCGGGCTGGACCGTCAGGTCGCCGTGGTGGGCCTCCATCGTCTCGTAGACCTTGCCGGCGGCCTTGGACTCGGTGGTGGCGAGCTTGGCCTGCAGGAAGACCATGATCGCCGCCACCTCGCCGTCGTCGCTGACCACCGTGCCGCGGGTGCTCTCCTGGGCCAGCAGGAAGTCGCGCAGCGCCAGCGCCTCGGCGTCGGTCTCGGGGAACGGCTCCGCGGCGTCGCGGATCTCCATGCCGAAGTCGGTGCCGACCACCACGGTCGCGTTGGTCGGCGAGATCACCTGCTGGACGACGTCGACGTCCTCGAGCGCGCGGGTCAGCTCGTCGAGCTGGCGCAGCCCCTCGACGGTCCACAGCTGGTCCGACTCGACGCCGATGAAGACCAGCTCCTTGGACGGGAACATCTCGCCGATGCGGTCGTACAGCTGCTTGGCCGGCAGGTGGTCCGGCAGGTCGCGCAGCACGTCCGGATCGGACTCCAGGAAGCGCATCCCGTAGCCGGCGCCGGCGGTGGCGAGCAGCAGCGCCAGCAGCGTCAGCCACGGTCGGCGGATCGCCAGATCGGTGAGCCACTTCATGGGGCGTTGCCCTCCTGTCCGGCCCGGTAGTGCCGGATCAGATCGACGTGGAAGCGCAGCTGCGGTTCCAGCTCGGCGGCCTGCCCGCCCAGCTGCAGCTGGCCCAGCGAGACGAACACGCCGGTGAGGTGGCGCGTGAACCGCTCCGGCTCGGCGGCCCACGGGCTGGCCGCCAGCAGCCGCTCGTACTCCGAGACGAACGCCAGGTGGCGGGGCATCCCGGTCGACCGCGGCTCGGCGCGGCCGGTGAAGTGCAGGTGGGGCAGGTACGGGGTCAGCACCTGCAGCAGCGTCGGCGAGCGCTGGATGAAGCGGGCGTAGGCGACCAGCAGCTCCTCGACCAGGTCGGCCAGCGTCCCGAACCGGCGGTCGACCCCCGCCAGCTCGGCGAAGAACCGCTCGGTGGCGTCGGCGATCACCGCGGCGTGGAGCTGCTCCTTGGTGTCGAAGTAGTAGTACAGCGTCGCCTTGCCCAGCTCGGCGCGCTCGGCGATCGCGTCCATCGAGGCGCCGTCGACGCCGCGCTCGGCGAAGATCGCGGCGGCGGCCGCCAGGATCTCGGCCCGACGGCGCTCGCGTTCCCGCTTGCGGCGGTCCGTGATGGCCATCCCGCCCCTCTCTTCGACCATGGGGTCGTTTTTCGACTGGGCAGTCGAAGATAGGCCCGGCGGCGGCCGCTGTCAACGCCCGCAGGTCGCCTGCCGCGCGGGATGCGCAGGAGATGCATCGCCAAAGCCGGAGATCGACACTACAATGGGGGTCGGCGTGGGGAGGGTTGCGGGCCTCAAGAAGGGTTCGTGGCCATGGACACGGCACTGCAGGTGACCGACGAGGCACGGAAGGAACTGTCGAGCCTCATCGATCGCGACGAGAAGCGGCGCACGCACATCCGGATCTTCATCCAGGGCTGGGGGTGAGGCGGGCCCCGCATGGGGTTGGCTCTGGACGAGCCTCGCAACAGCGACGAGACCATCGAGAGCGACGGACTGTCGTTCGTCGTCGACAGCTCCGAGCGCGGCGACGTGATGCGCTACGGTGGGATCCGCGTCGACCACCGCACCGGCTGGTGGGGCAGCTCCTTCGTGGTCACTCCCCAGGCAGGGACCTGCTGCTGATCGCTGCGGAGCGCCTGCTCGGGCGCGTGTCCCCGGTTGTCCCAGAACCTGACACACCCCTGTGTCATCTCGTCACACCCGCGTAGTAGAATGCCCCCTCCTGGGGGTGCACCGTGCGGGTCATCGACGATCGCTACCACGTCCTCGAGACCGTGGAGAGCAACGAGCGTAGCGAGCTGCTGAGGGTCGAGGATCGCCTCCGGCCGGGCCGGATGGTGATGCTCAAGATGCTGCGGCTGTCCGGCGAGGAGGAGCTCCAGTCGTTCACCAACGACTTCCGCGTGCGCGCCGGGCTGCGGCACCGCGGGATCCCGCGGGTCTTCGAGCTCGGCACCGACCCGCAGAGCGGGGCGCCGTACTACACCGGCGAGTGGATCGACGGCCGGCCGTGGGACGAGGTCGCCACCGGCGCGCAGCCGACGCTGCTGTACCTGCTGACCGCCGACGTGTGCAGCACGCTGGCCCACTGCCACGCGCGGGGGCTGCTGCACCTCGATCTCAAGCCCGACAACCTGCTGGTCGTCAGCGAGCGGGGGCAGCTGCGGGTCAAGGTCCTGGACTTCGGGCTGGCCCGCGGCCGGAGCCGCCGCGCCGTGCCGGGGGGGACCCCGATCTACATGCCGCCGGAGCTGCTGGAGGGCAAGCGCTACGACGGGCGCGCCGACCTGTACTCGCTGGGCATCAGCCTGCTGCCCCCCGAGCGCCGGCCGGACGTCCCGGGCTACCCCCCCGAGCAGGCCCTGGACCCCGACTGGCCCAGGCCGCTGGCGACGCTGGTGGCGCGCCTGATCGAGCGCGACCCGGCGCGGCGGTTCTCGTCGGCCCGCGCGGTGCTGGGCTACCTCGAGCGCGCGGGCGTGGTGCCCGCCGACCAGCTGCGGCGGCTGCTGGAGACCGAGATCCCGTTCGTCGGCCGCGGCGTGCCGATGATGCGGCTGCGGGACGCGTTCCGGCGGTTCTTCGAGGCCGACGGGCAGCCGGAGCGACCCCCGGTCCGCGGCGTGCTGCTGGTCGGGGAGCCGGGGATCGGCAAGACCCGGCTGATGCGCGAGTTCCGCGCCACGGTGACGACCAAGCCGCCGGTGGTGGTGGGGGGCGATCCCTACGGCGAGGACGTGCCGTGCCCGCCGCTGGGCGATCCGCTGGCGCGCCTGTGGCAGCGGCCGGAGATCCGCGAGGGGGCCGGCGCGCCCTATGGCCGCGTGCTCTCGGCGGTGCTGCCCGGGCTGCAGCCGCCACCTCCGCCGGGGGGGCTGGAGCCCGGGGGCCAGGAAGACCTGGTGCGGATGATCACGGACTTCCTCGTGGCGTGCGTGCCCGACAGCGCCGGGACGCTGTTCCTCGACGACCTCGACCGCGGCGATCCGATCGCCCCTCGGGTGGTGCGCGAGCTGCTGCGGCGCGACGACAACCGCTGGTTCGTGGTCGCCACCGCGCGCGAGGCCGACGCGCTGCCGTTCTGCGACGTGGTCGAGCTCGACGGCGTCGGCGAGGGCGCCATCGACGAGGTCCTGCGGCTGCGCTTCGAGGGCGAGGAGCTGGAGGCCGAGCTGACGCGCCGGATCCACCGCATCACGGGGGGTAACCCGGCGTTCCTGACGGTGCTGCTGCGCCGGCTGCGGGTGGACCCGTTCGCCTCGGGGAGCTCGGTGGTGACGCTGCCGGAGCCCGGGGAGATGGACACCCCCGCGGACCTGGCGGCGTCGATCCAGCGGCGCGTCGCGGAGCTGCCCGAGGAGCAGCGCGCCCCGCTGGGGTTCCTGGCGCTGGCCGGGCGGCCGCTGCCGCTGGACGCGATCTGCATGGCCGTCGACGTCGAGGCCGCCGAGACCGGGGCGGTGCTCTCCGCGCTGGAGGATCAGGGTCTGGTGCGCCGCGACGGCTCGGGGCCGGCGGCCCGCTACCGCGTGGCGCTGGAGCACCACGCGCCGGCGCTGGCGGCGGGGCTCGGCGACACCGCCCGCGGCCGGTACCACAGCGCGATGGCGCGCTGGCTGGCGCAGGCCGAGGACGTCGACGACCTGCGCGACCTGGCGCGGCACCTGGCCAGCACCGGCGACGCCGCGCGCGGCGCCGAGGTGCTGCTGCGGGCCGCGCGGCGGGCGATGGAGCGCTTCGACCACGACCGCGCCGAGGCCGTGCTGCGGCGGGTGGTCTCGATCGCCCCGGACGAGGCGGTCCGGCTGCGCGCCGAGGCCCAGCTGGCGCTGGGGGACCTGCTGGTCCACCTGGGTCGCTACCGCGCGGCCCGCGACGCGTTCGGCGAGGTGGAGCGCCTCGACCCCGAGATCCTCGGCGTCGAGGTCCGGGGGCGGCTGGCGCGCAAGCAGGGGGCGCTGGCGCTCAAGGTCGGCGACAAGTCCCTGGGGCTGTCGCTGCTGGAGCGGGCCGCGAGCCTGCTGGAGGGCACCGACGCCCACGGCGAGGCGGCCTACACCTACGAGCTGCTGGCCTCGTCGTCGATGGACGAGGACCGCGAGCTGGCCCGCCACTACTGCGACCTGGCGCTGGGCCACGTCGCCGAGGTCAGCTCGCCGATGGACGGCGCCGCGATCCACCTGCTGAGCGGACGGCTGGCGGCCCAGGGCGGCGAGTACCAGGTGGGCATCGACGACGTCGAGCGCGCGGTGGCGCTGTTCCGCGAGGCGGGCTCGGTGCGCAACGAGATCACCGCGGTGCACGTGCTGGCCACGCTGCTGCAGGACACCGGACAGACCAAGGCCGCCGCCGGCCACTCGCTGCGCGCCGCGCAGCGCGCCGAGGAGACCGGCGACCGAGACCAGCTGGCCACCGCCGCCGTGGTGCACGGCGACAGCTGCTTCCTGCTCGGCGAGGTCGCCGAGGCGATGACGTGGTACGAGCGCGCCCGGGCCCAGGCCGTGGACAACGGGCACCCGATCCAGGAGGCCGCCGCGAGGATGCGGATCGGCCGGATGCTCAGCACGATCGGCGCCCCGGACGAGGCCCAGCGCCAGCTGGAGCGGGCGGTGCTGCTGGCCGACGCGGGCAACGACCGCCGGACCGCCGGCGAGGCCCGGGCGTGGCTCGCCGCGGCGCGGATCCGCGCGGGGGAGACCGAGGCCCTCGACCGGCTGCTCGATCGCGCCACGGACGACCTGCGGCTGGTGGGCTCCGAGCGCGGGCTGCAGACCGTGCGGCTGATGCGCGCGGCGTGGCTCGAGCGCCAGGGCCAGCGGGACCAGGCCGTCGAGGCGCTGCAGCCGCTGCTCGACGCCGGCACGCTGCCCGAGGTGCGCTGCACCGCGCTGCGGCTGCGCTCCCAGGTGGAGCGGGCGCTGGCCGACGGGGACCTGCCCGCGGCCTTCGGGTGGGCCGGCGACGCGCTGTCGATCGCCGAGCGGATCGAGAGCCCCGACCACCAGTGGCGCAGCCTCGACGAGCTGGCCGCGACCTGCGTGGCGCTGCAGGACCACGAGCGCGCCGACGAGGCGCTGCGCCGGCTGCAGGAGCTCGCGGAGTGGATCGAGGCGCGGATGCCCGAGGGCGTCGAGGCCAGCCACCGGATCCACCGCGCCGTCGGACGGCTGTCCCGCGAGCTGGGGGTCGTGGCGATGCCCCCCGAGCCGGCCAGGGCCCGCGGAGAGGACGCCGGCGACGACGCCCTCGACCGGCTGACCGGGACGATCGTCGGGATCACCACCGAGGAGTCGACGGTGGTGCACCTGCGCCAGCTGCTGGCCACGGCGGTGGAGGTCACCGGGGCCGAGCGGGGGCTGCTGCGGCTGATGGAGCGGACCGAGGGCGACGAGGGCGCCGTTCCGTACCGCGACCTGTTCGTCGGCGAGGAGCCGTTCCCCTGCTCGGAGCGGATGCTCGAGGGCGTGCAGCGCACGGGCCAGGCGACCTGGACGGCCAACGCCACCTCCGATCCGCGGTTCTCCGACTGTGCCTCGGTGCTGGCCCACAAGCTGCGCTCGGTGCTGTGCGCGCCGACCCGGCTGGGGGACCGGATCGAGGGGGTGGTCTACGTCGACCACCCGTTCGCCGACGCCGCGTTCGGGCCCCGCGAGCTGCGGTTGCTCGAGGCCGTCGCCTCGCTGGTGGCCCTGGTGGCCCAGGGGGTACGCCTCGCCGGGGAGCGGCGGCGGCTGCGCCGCGAGGTCGAGGTGCTGCGCGCCGAGCTGGCCAGCGCGACGGCGCCGCCCGTGCCCACGGCGGCCCCCGCCGCAGCGGGGACCCCGCAGTACGCGCTGTCGACCCCGGCGGTGCGCCGCGGCCAGCTGTGCCACGACTACGAGGCGATCGTCGGCCAGCACGCCGCGCTGGTGCTCGCGCTGCAGACCGTCGACCACATCGTCGACACGGAGATCCCGGTCTACATCCACGGCGAGAGCGGCACCGGCAAGGAGCTGTTCGCCCGCGCGATCCACGACAACGGGCCGCGCAAGGACGAGCCGTTCATGACGCTCAACTGCGCCGCCGTGCCCGAGAACCTGCTGGAGAGCGAGCTGTTCGGGCACGTCCGCGGGGCGTTCACCGGCGCCACCGCCGATCGGCGCGGGATGTTCGAGATGGCCCACGAGGGCACGCTGTTCCTCGACGAGGTCGGCGACATGAGCCCCGGGATGCAGTCCAAGCTGCTGCGCGTGCTGCAGGAGGGCGAGGTACGCCGCGTGGGCAGCACCCGCACCACCAAGGTCGACGTGCGGGTGCTGGCCGCCAGCCACCGCGACCTCGCCGCGATGGTCGAGACCGGCGAGTTCCGCCAGGACGTGTACTACCGGCTGTGCGCGATCACGGTGACGATCCCGCCGCTGCGGGAGCGGCTCGACGACGTGCCGCTGCTGCTCGAGCACTTCCTCGACGAGGAGTCCCGCGAGCGGGGGGCCCCGCCGCCGCTGGTGGAGCCCGAGGTCCACGCCACGCTGTGCTCGCTGGACTGGCCGGGCAACGTGCGCCAGCTGCGCAACGTGGTGCGCACCGCGTGGGCCCTCGGCGGCGGCCGCGTGATCGGGGCCGGCGAGGTGGCGATGGCGCTGGGCCAGCCGCTGCCGACCCTGCCGCCGGCGCCCCGCGTGGGGCCCACCGCCTCGTCGTCGCTGCCGGCCTCCACCGCCCCCCGCGTGCCGACCGGCCCACCCTCCATCCCCGGGGCGGTCCCGCCCGACGCCGGCCTGAGCCTCGAGGATCGCGAGATCGCGGCGATCCACCACGCCCTGCGGCAGACCGGCGGCAACAAGGTCCAGGCCGCCAAGGTGCTGGGCATCAGCCGCCGCACGCTGTATCGCAAGATCGACCGCTACGGGATCGACGCGTAAGATCGTCCCGGGGGTCGCCGGGAGGCCGTCATGTCGATCGTCGCCGGGCGTGGGCTCGCTCTCGTCGTCGTGCTGCTGCTCGCCGGGGTGTGCGTCCCGGCGGGGGCGGCGCAGCTGCTGTTCGTCTCCGACTGCGGCGCCGACGCCGACATCGCCACGGTGCTCGCCGGGGACGGCCACGACGTCACCTCGGTGCTGGCCGACTTCGCCTCGGGCTACAACGCCACGCTGGCCGGGGATCTCAGCGCCTACGAGGGGGTGTTCTGGGTCGCCAACGGCACGGGCTCCGGCTCGACCCACGACGACCCGGCGGTGTTCGCCAACCTCGAGGCGTTCGTCACCGGCGGGGGCATGGTGTTCGTCACCGGCTACGACTCGGTGGCCTCGCCCACCGATCCCAACCTGATCGCCCTGCTCGGGGCGGGTGGATCGCTGGACGTCCCCGGCGCCGCCGGCCCGATCGCCCAGGGCGCCAACGCGCTGACCGCCGGCGTGATGGACCTGCAGGGGCTGACCCCCACCGGCGGCTACGGCGACACCGACGCGCTGACCAGCCTCGGCGCCGACACCACCGGGATCAGCGTCTACGGCTCGGGCCACGGCTGGACCCTGCGCACGCTGGGGGCCGGCTTCGTCGCCTACGTCAGCAACGGCCAGAGCGGCTGCTCGGGGACCCACACCTCGTGGACCACGGTCGCCGCGGACGGCTCCGGCGCGTGGAACGCCGCGCTGCGCAACTTCGCGTTCAACGTCTGCAGCAGCGACGACCTCGACGGCGACGGCTACAGCGACTGCGACGGCGACTGCGACGACCTCGACCCGTCGCTGACCCCCGCCGACACCGACCAGGACGGCTACAGCAGCTGCGACGGCGACTGTGACGACCTCGACGCCAGCTCCTACCCCGGCGGCACCGAGGTCTGCGACGGCGCCGACAACGACTGCAACGGCCTGGTCGACGACGGGTTCGACTACGACGGCGACGGTTACCCCGGCTGCGACGGCAGCGACTGCGACGACTACAACGGCAGCGTGCACCCCGGCGCCCCCGAGGTGCCGTACGACGGCATCGACCAGGACTGCGACGGCGCCGATCTGGACGACCTCGACAGCGACGGCTACGCCGGGGGGTACGCCGGAGACGACTGCGACGACACCAACTACGCGATCAACCCCGGGGTCTCCGAGGCGTGCTTCAACGGCGTCGACGACGACTGCGACGGCACGATCGACCAGTGGGACGACGACTGCGGCGACCAGGGCGGGCCGGCCGACGACGACTCGGCGGACTACGAGTACACGCTGGGGTGCCAGTGCGGTGCGGCCGGGGTCCCCGGCCCGGGGTCGCTGCCGGTCCTCGGCCTGCTGGGGCTGGTGCTGCTGCGCAGGGGTGGGCGCAGCCGCCGAGGAGCCGGGCCAGGCTCAGTCCGCGGGCTCGTCTTCCCGCAGGGCGCGGACCACCAGCTCCCGTAGCTCCTTCGGCTGCCAGGGTTTCTGCAGGAACCCCACCAGGCCGCGGCCGGCGAACTGGGAGATGGCGTCCTGCTCGTTGTAGCCGCTGGTCAGCACGACGCGTACCCCCGGGTCGACGCGGCGCAGCTCGGTCAGCGTCTCCTTGCCGCCCATCCCGGGCATCATCATGTCCAGCAGGACCAGCGCGATCTCGTCCCGGCGCGCCTCGTAGATCGCCAGGCCCGCGCGGCCGTCCTCCGCGGTGAGCACCTCGAGGCCCATCCGGACCAGGGCCCGCCGGGCCACCGTCCGCACCGCCTCCTCGTCGTCGACCACCAGCACCGTGCCGCCCCCCAGCGCGTCGAGCTGCTCCCGGCTGTCGTCCAGGCTGCCGTGCGACGGCGGGTCGTCGACCGACGCGGGCAGCAGGAGCTTGAACGTCGACCCGCGGCCGACCTCGCTGTAGACCCGCAGCGCGCCCCCGTGCCCGCGCACGATGCCCACCACCGCCGCCAGCCCCAGCCCGCGCCCGTGGCGCTTGGTGGAGAAGAACGGATCGAAGATCCGCGCCAGGGTCTCGGCGTCCATCCCCGAGCCGGTGTCCGAGATCTCGATGGTGACGTAGCGGCCCTCGGGCAGGTCGTCGACGCCGAACGAGGAGTACAGGTAGTCCTCGTCGCAGAACATGCCCCCGCACGAGATCGTGATCGCCCCCGAGCGCGACCCGATCGCCTCGGCGCCGTTGACGATCAGGTTGAGCACCACCTGGCGCAGCTGGGCCGCATCGGCCTCGACGACCGCGTCGGCGTCGCCGAGGTACAGCCGCAGGTGGACGTTCTTGGGTAGCGAGACCTCGATCAGCTGCGTCATCTCCTCGATCAGCGACCGCACCGACAGCGGCCGCACCACGAACTTGCCGCGCCCGGCGTAGGCCAGCAGCTGGCGCGACAGCTCGCTGGCCCGGCGCGCGGCGAGCTCGATGTCGTCGAGGCACTCCACGGCCGGGGACGTGGCCGGGATCTCCTCGCGGGCCAGCCCGGCGTTGCCGAGGATCCCCACCAGCATGTTGTTGAAGTCGTGGGCGATGCCGCCGGCGAGCAGCCCCAGGCTCTCCAGCTTCTGGGCCTCGTAGACCTGCCGCTCGAACTCCTGGCGCCGCTGCTCCTCGGCGAGGCGCTCGGTGACGTCGTGGAACAGCGTCCCGAAGCGGCCGCCGTCCGCGGGGAAGGCGACGACCTCGTAGTGGCGGTCGAGAGCCTCCGAGTACATCGTGAAGCGGTCCACCTCGCCGGTGCGCACCACCTCCGGGTAGCGGCGGATCCAGTCGAGCTCCAGGTCGGGGAGCACCTCGAGGACGGTGCGGCCCACGATCTCGCGGGCGTCCAGCCCGGTGAGCGCCTCGAACGCGGGGTTGGCCTCGTCGAAGCGGTAGTCGACCGCCTCGCCGTCGCCGTCCTCGATCAGCGTGTGCAGCGCGTACCCGCTGACCATCCGTTCGAACAGGAGGCGGTAGCGATCCTCCCCCTCCCGCAGCCGCGCGATCAGCTGATCGCGCTCGCGCATGCGGGCGATCCAGTGGTCGAGCTCGCGGTCCGGTCGCGGGTCGGCGAGCAGCTCCTCGGGCGGGACGTAGTGCGGGTTGTCCATCAGCTCGTCGCCGACCGCCGCCAGCGGGTGGGTCCGCAGCACGTCGAGCAGCACGCTTGCGTCGAACCGGCGGCGGTCGTACTGGCACAGGGCCAGCGCGCGGCGCCCGGGGAAGAACCGGTTGAGCTTCGCCTCGTACTCGACCAGGCGCTCGGAGCCCGGCAGCCCGCGCAGCACCCAGCTCATCTCGCCGGTGATCCGCAGCGCCGTGAAGCCGTCGGCCCGCGCCCGCTCGGTCTCCTCGGCCAGCAGCTCGATCATCGCGTCGGGATCGAAGCGGTCGTCCCGCAGGTAGGTGTCGTGCTGCGCCAGGATCCACAGCTGGTCCCGGCGCTCGGCGTCGGCGGGGTCCACGCCGGCGTCGGCGAGGTACGCGCGGATCGTGTCCCCGGTGCGGGCGTCGACGACGTACAGCACGCGCTCGCCGCGGGCCAGGCCGGCCGCGATGAAGCGCGTCAGCAGCGCACGGTGTTGCTCGTCGGAATCGTAGATCGTGCAGAGGTGATCTCCGGGGCGGAGCTCCTCGATGCGATCGATGCCCTGGTTGGTTCCCGCCATGCATCGGCCCCCTCGGGGGCAGCATACCGCGGACGGGAACGGAGCGCCGTGGAATCCTGGCCGCTCGGCGGCCGAACGCTGCTAGGTCGAGGGACTCCAGCCCGTGATCCGCTCCGTGTGGTACATCTCGTGCATCTCCTCGGGCTCCTTGACCGGGAGCTCGAAGTCGATCGCGCCGATCGGGCACACGTCGTTGCAGATCCCGCACTCCTCGCACAGGTCGACCAGGATCACGGCCTTGTCGCGGACCATCCCCATCACCTGGGGGGGGCAGAACTTCACGCAGATCTTGCAGCCGTCACACTTGAACACGTCGATGACCGGAACCATGTGTCTGCTCCCTTCTACAGCCGCATGCCCATGCGGAAGCCGTCGAGGATGGCGGAGTTGCCGCGGCGCACCAGCAGGGCGTCGCCGATCGTGTAGTGGCCCTTGCGCGCGCCGACGAGCTCGTCCACCGGGGCCATGTCGGCCAGCACCACCGTGTCGCACGGCAGCTTGGCCTCCTCCTTCATCACCCGGTTGTAGACCACGACGCCGTCGGCCTCGATCGCCTTGACCTCGGCCATCGTGACCTGCTCGGCGCCGCCCTCGCGGAGCTTGGACTTGTAGCGCCAGATGTACGACGGGTTGACGTCCAGGCCGATCTTCTTCTGATCGTGGACGATCGAGACGTGGTAGCCGCCCTGGTCGAGCAGGTGCAGCGCGGTGGAGATGCCCACGCCCTTGCCGCCGAGGATCACCACGTTCTTGCCGATATCGACGGTGCCGCGCATCACGTCGAGGCAGCTGACCACCTGCATCCCGCCGTCGATCGGGACCTCGGGGGCCTTCGGCTCGGCGCCGGTGGCGACGATCACCTCGTCGACCTCGAGCTCCTCGATCTCCTCGGCGGTGACGGCCTTGTCCAGCTCGAACCTCGCGCCGTGCTTGGTGCACTCGTGCTGCAGCCAGTTCACCAGCCGCATGAACTCCTCGTCGCCCCACGGCCCGTGGGACGCCGCCTCGGACTGGCCGCCGGTGTGCGAACGCTTCTCGTAGATCGTGACGTCGTGGCCCTTCTCGGCGGCGATCGCGCCGGCCTGCATCCCGGCGATGCCGGCGCCGACGATGGCGACCTTCTTCTTGTGCTCGGCCTCGGGGAAGCCGTAGAACCCGTAGCGCGGGTCGCGCTCGCGGCCCAGCGAGGGGCGCACCATGCAGCTCAGCTCGGCGTCGCGGAACAGCCGCGCCAGGCAGATGTTGCACGCCATGCACGGCCGCACCTCGTGCTCGCGGCCCTCCAGGATCTTGTTGGGCAGCTCGGGGTCGGCGATCATCGCCCGGCAGCTCTCCCACACGTCGAGGTTGCCCGCCGCGATGGCGGCCTCGGGGTACTGGGGCTCGAACAGCCGGTAGGCCATCGCCACCGGGACCTGCAGGTTCTTCTTCATCTTCTCGGCGATGTACAGCCAGCTGCCCTGGGGGCAGTCGCGGCTGATCACCGACACCGCCGACTCCTGCCACCCGGCGGTGACCGACAGGCAGTCGATGCCGGCCTTCTCGGCGAGCTTGATCGCCTCGAGGCTCTCGTCGACGCTGTTGCCGCCGCGGTCGTGGAGCAGCTCGTCGCCGCACAGCCGGATGATGATCGGGTAGTCGGGGCCCACCGCCTTGCGGATGCGGGACACGATCTCGGTCATGAACCGCGCGCGGCCCTCGATGTCGCCGCCCCACTTGTCGGTGCGCAGGTTGGTGTAGCTGGAGATGAAGTTGGAGACCAGGTAGCCGACGATCCCGGAGATCTCGACCATGTCGTAGCCCGCCTCCTGGCAGCGGATCGCGCCCTGGACGTGCTCCTCGATGGTCAGCTCGATCTTCTCGTCGGTCATCTCGACGGGCTCGCGGAACCGCGGGATCCGCTGCTTCACCTCGGACGGGCCGATGGTGTAGGGCAGCTCCACGCCGCCGACGCGGCCGCAGTGCATCAGCTGCAGCACGGAGACCGAGTCGTGCTCGCGGATCACGTCGGCGATGCGCTTCAGCCCCGGGATGAACTTGTCGTCCCAGATGCCCATCATCCCGACGTAGCCCTTGCCCTCGCCGACGGGGTCGGTGTAGGCGCCCTGGGTCGTGACGATCCCGGCGCCGCCGCGGGCCTGGGCCTCCATGTACGCGATCTCGCGCTCGGAGACGAAGCCGTCGCCGTAGTTGAAGTTGGTCTCGGTGGACGCGTACTTGATCCGGTTCTTGAACTCGACCTTGCCGATCCGTCCGGGACTGAAGATGTGCGGATACTTCTCCTCGCCGGGCTTCATGCGGTCTCCTCCTCGTGGTTGTGAGGGTTCCCCGGTCCTCCGCTCGGGCGCCGGCCTTCGCGGCGGAATCCACGGCTTATCCCACGCCGCTCCGCTCTGTCAAACGAACGTCCGTTCGGAGAGGCCGTGGCACACCGGTGGCACATGTGTGTCACAGCCCGATCCGGTCACGGACGATGTCTCAACGCATTGGAATCACTGACCGTTTCTGGGCATCGACGGCCTTCTGAGGTGTTGGCAAGGTCCTTGCTTGTGTAGGGGGTGACCCGGGCCGGGTGACCAGGAGATGCGAGCATGCGAGCAGGACGATGGATCGCGACGTGGATGCTGGCCGCGATGGCCTTCGCCGCCGGCTGCGACGAGGTCGCGGAGAGCGACGCCGTGCGGCCGTCGTGGACCGAGGGCCAGGAGTTCGTGGTCGAGACCACCCGGCGCGTCTCGACGGCGGCGACCGAGGTCCAGCCCACCGTCGATCTCGAGACCGGCGTGGCCAGCGGCGATCCCCTCGGCGAGCGCTGGACCGACCCGGCGTACTGGACGTACCACGTGATCCACGCCGGCTACGAGCCCCCGCGGGGCGACGAGCTGCGCCGCTACCACGACCTGGACGGCCGGCCCTCGACGCTGACCGTGATCCGCGCCCACCTGTCCCCGACGATGAACTGGGGCCACGAGCTGCTGGCCAGCGATCCCAAGGTCTACCTGGTGATCCGCGAGGACCGCGACCGGCTCGCCGCGGTCGTGAGCTTCTACACGATGAACGGCGTGCGGATGCGCGAGGCCTACGATCTGCCCACCACCGCCCGCGCCACCAACCTGCTGAGCCAGAGCGACCTGGTCTCCGCGCCGACCTACCTGCCCCCGTTCCCGCTGCTGGACCGCGACGGCGTGCGGACGATGGAGAACGGCCACGACGTGTTCGTCACCACCCGCGACGACGGCAGCGTCGACGTGGTCTTCGACGACGAGGTCGACGGCAACCTGGTGCACCAGCGCTGGGAGCGCGGCGCTCCGTTCCCGCGGCAGACCGTGACCCCCGACCTCGAGGCGCGGCTGCTGTCCGCCTCCGAGGTCGAGGCCCTGCAGCTCGGCGACGCGCCGCGCACCGACCTGCCCGACCCGGGCAGCGAGGACTGGGACTTCGTCGAGGCGCTCGAGGCCGCCGTGGACCTGCAGGCCGCCCTGTCGATCCTCGAGCAGGACCTGGGCGACAGCTCGTTCGCCGCGGTCGAGGGCTACCGCCCGTGGGCCGGCTCGTGGTGGCCGCAGGCCGACGGCGAGCTGGTCTTCGGCTACAGCGGGCGCGCGACGATCAGCGACGAGATCAAGGGCGAGGTCGACCCGCTGCGGCTGGACCTCGACACCCTCTCCGAGGAGCTCCGCGACATGGACTCCGGCAGCGCGGAGTACGCGACCAAGGTCGAGGAGTACAAGACCAGGCAGGGCGAGCTGGCGGACGTGCTCGTCGAGTTCTACGACGGCCTGCTCGCGGGCCTCGACGGCGGCGAGATCGTCGTGGCCGAGGGCAAGATCACCAGGGGCGAGGAGTGGACCTACGAGCTGGACGAGCTGTCCCCGTTCGACAAGTTCGCGCTGTACGAGTACCTCTCCGGCCACACCTACCCCAACCCGTTCTTCCTGCCCGCCTGGGAGCTGCTCAACCACTACAGCCCCGGCGGCGGCTCCTGGTGGGGCCACTGCAACGGCTGGTCCGCCGCGGCGATCCTGACCAACGAGCCGCGCGAGTCCAGGACCGTCGAGGTCGCCGGCCACACGCTGACGTTCACCACCGCCGACCTCAAGGGGCTGCTCACCGAGTCCCACTACTCGCAGTACAGCCACTTCTACGGCGAGCGCTACAACGGTGAAGAGCAGGACATCGAGGACCTGTACCCCGACGCGTTCCACCGCATCGTGGGGTTCTACATCCGCGACCGCGGCGTGCCGCTGGTGTTCGACACCTCGGCCGGCGACGCGGTGTGGAACTACCCGGCGTGGTCGTACACGATGGACATCGAGGAGACCACCGACGAGGCGACGGCCGGGCTGGTCAACCTCAACACCGCCACCCGCGAGGAGCTGATCGAGCTGCCCGAGATCGGCGAGGCCAAGGCCGACGCGATCATCGAGCACCGCCTGCAGAGCGGCCCGTTCCAGAGCGTCGAGGACGTGCTCGCCGTGGACGGCATCGGCGATGGGACCTACGAGGCGATCAAGGCGCTGGTGACCGTCGACGCGCTCCAGCGCAGCTTCGCGGTCGAGGCCTCGGTGCGGTTCACCACCGACGGCGTCGGCGAGACCCACGTCGACATGGACGAGAACGCCCCGCAGGGGTTCTCCAACAGCTACCGCTACACGCTCACCGCCGACGACCAGGGCCTGGTCACCGGTGGCAGCTGGAGCAGCAGCAACCAGCACCCGGACTTCGCCTGGGTGCCGTACTACAACCCGCGCTACCCGAGCCAGAACGGCTCGGAGAACGGATACCTCGACTTCGGGCACCTGGCCGACATGCTGGGGCCCGAGGCGCTGCGCCAGTAGGGGGGCGCGTCCGGCCCACGGCCCCCCCCCGGTCGGCGGGGCGTCATTGGGGCGCCTCGTCGGTCCGGGTGGCACACTCCTGACACACCCCTGGCACGCCCTGTGCGGGCGTGGGCGAAGGGGTTCCTCGCGCTGGTTTGTCCGGCAACATGCTGGAATCAAGAGGTTTTTTGTCTCGACCGCCTCGTCTCCCCGGCCTCCTCGAAGTTGGCCCGAGCCTTGCATCACTGCTGGGGCATGAGCGAACTGACCCAGGAGCGACCGATGATGCGTCACACCTTCCTCTCCCTCGCCCTGATCCTGGCGCTGGCGGCCGGCTGCTCGGCCGAGTTCGAGCCGGCGGCGTCCCACGACGCGCTGGGGCTGATCGTCACCCCCACCGAGCCGGTGGTCACGGTGGGCGGCACGATCCAGCTGGTGGCGACCGCGTTCTACGAGGACGGCATGACCGCCGACGTGACCCCGTCCTGCCGCTGGACGGTGCTCGAGGGCGCGCAGCGGGTCCAGCTCGGCAGCTCGATGGACAGCGAGGGACGGCTCCAGGGCGTCAGCCCCGGCGCGGCCCAGGTCTTGGCCGAGCTCGACGGGCTGCGCAGCGAGCCGATCGTGGTGTGGGTCACCGACGCCGAGGTGGTGGGCCTGTCGGTCAAGCCGGTGGGCGTCGAGCTGGTCGAGGGCGAGAGCACCTGGCTGCAGGCGATGGCCGACTTCAGCGACGGCTCGCGCGGCGACCTCAGCGCGGGCGTCCGCTGGATCACCGGCGATCCCGCGGTGGCCACGGTGGCGGTCGACGGCCGCGTCACCGGCGTGGCTCCCGGGCACACCCAGGTGCGGGCCGAGTACGAGGAGATCGCCAGCGACCCGGTCTCGGTGGACGTGATCGACGACCCGGTGGGTGACGACGACGACGCGGGCGACGACGACGCGGGCGACGACGACGCGGGCGACGACGAC
>CAZOYV010000144.1:0-21315 GCA_964584075.1 uncultured Rickettsiales bacterium
GGAGCTGGCGACGCTGGTGGACATCATGCTGCTGGGCCACTGGATCGAGATGCGCTCGGTGATGGGGGCGTCGCGCGCCCTGCGGGAGCTGGCGGCGCTGATGCCCTCCGAGGCCCACCGCCTGGGCGACGACGGCGGCACCGAGGATGTGCCCGTCGGGGAGCTGCGCGAGGGGGACCGCGTGCAGGTCCGCCCCGGCGAGAAGGTCCCCGCCGACGGCGCGGTGGTCGAGGGGCGCAGCTCGGTGGACGTCTCGGCGCTGACCGGCGAGAGCGAGCCGGTGCCCGTCGGAGAGGGCGACGAGGTGATGGGCGCGGCGGTCAACGGCGAGGCGGCGCTGGTGGTGCGGGTGGAGCGCACCGGCGAGGAGAGCTACCTGTCGCGGGTGGTGGCGCTGGTGCGCGGCGCCCAGGAGTCCCGCTCGCGCTCCCAGCACGTGGCCGACCGCGCGGCGGTGGCGCTGACGGTGGTGGCGCTGGCCGCCGGCGGGATCACCCTGGCGGTGTGGTGGGGGCTGGTGCAGCAGCCGTTCGACAGCGCGCTGGAGCGGATGGTGACGGTGATGGTGATCACCTGCCCCCACGCGCTGGGGCTGGCGGTGCCGCTGGTGATGGCGGTGTCCACCGCCACCGCGGCGCGCAACGGCCTGCTGGTGCGCGACCGCGAGGCCTTCGAGCGGGCCCGCGAGGTGGACGCGGTGGTGTTCGACAAGACCGGCACGCTGACCGAGGGGCGCTTCGGCGTCGAGCGCGTGGACGCCGCCGAGGGGTGGGCGCGGGACGACGTGCTGCGCCTCGCCGCCGCCGTCGAGGCGGCCTCGGAGCACCCGGTGGGGCGGGGCATCGTCGACGCCGCCGCCGGTGACGGGCTGGATGGGACCGGGGCCGAGGGGTTCGAGGCGCTGCCGGGTCAGGGGGTCCGCGCGACGGTGGAGGGCCGCGAGGTGGCGGTGGTGCGCCCGGCGTACCTGCGCGAGCACGAGCTCGGCGCCGGGGCCGGCGAGGACTTCCCGCGGCGCGCCCGCGAGCGCGGCCGGACCGTGGTGCACGTGCTGGCGGACGGCGAGCCCGCGGGCGCCATCGCGCTGGCCGACGTGGTGCGAGCGGGCAGCCGCGAGGCGGTGGAGGCGCTGCGCGGCGCCGGGCTGCGGGTGCTGCTGATCACCGGCGACGCCGACGCGGTGGGCCGCGCCGTCGCCGACGAGCTGGGGCTGGACGAGGTCTTCACCGAGGTCCTCCCCGGGGACAAGGCCGATCACGTGCGGCGGGTGCAGGAGCGCGGGCTGCGCGTGGCGATGGTCGGCGACGGGGTCAACGACGCCCCGGCGCTGGCCCGGGCCGACCTGGGGATCGCCATCGGGGCGGGCACCGACGTGGCCGCCGAGACCGCCGACGTGGTGCTGGTGGACTCCGATCCGCGGGACGTCTCCGCGGTGCTGGAGCTGGCCCGCGCCACCCGCCGCAAGGTGGTGCAGAACCTGGCGTGGGCCACCGGCTACAACGCGATCGCGATCCCGCTGGCGGCCGGCGTGCTCGTCCCCGTCGGGATCTCGCTGTCCCCGGCCGCCGGGGCCGCGCTGATGGCGGTCTCGACGGTGGTGGTGGCGATCAACGCCCGGTTGCTGGACGACCCCACCCCCCACGGCGCGGGTCGCCGCGCGGGCGGGCAGGCTGGGGAGGCGCGGTGAGCTCCCTGACGACCGTGGCCGTCGCGCTGGCGGTGTTCTTCGCCTGGGCGCTGGCGACCCACCTGCTGGAGCGGCGCCCCGGGACGCTGCTGCGCCCCGAGGACACCGGCCTGCGCGTGCGCTACGCGCTGCTGGCCAACGTGCTGGTGGGCACCGCGGGGACCCTGGCGGTGCTGCTGTGGCTGGCCCACGACGCGCGGCTGGAGCCGGCCCACGCCGGCTTCCTGGTGCGCTGGCGGCCGCTGATCGCGATCCCGGCGGCGGCCCTGCTGGGCAGCCTCGCCACCCTGGGCCTGCCCGCCGCCACCCGCCGCCCGCGGGTGATGCTCAACGCCTTCGCCCAGGTGTGGCCCGTGACCGTCGCCGAGGTCCTGGTCTGCTGGTCGCTGGTGGGCGCCACCTTCGAGCACGAGCTGGTCGGCGCCGGGTTCCGGCCGGCCCCGGCCGCCGCGGCCGCCGGCGTGGTCGCCGCGGTGCTGTTCGGCCTGTACCACCGGGCCCACAGCCCGCCCTTCGACGCGCCGCGGATGATCGCCCTGCTGACCGCCGTGGGGTTCGTCACCGGGGGGTGGTTCTTCGTGACCCGCGACGTGTGGAGCACCGCCGTGCTGCACAACTTCCTGGCGCTGCGGGGCGTGCTGCAGGCCCTCGCCGAGGCCGACCGCCTGGGCCCCTACCGCCACCCGCGGCCGGCGCTGCTGCTGCCCGCCGCCGCCGCCGCCGCGGTGCTGGCCGCCGGCCACCTGCTGCTGCGCACGCTGCCGGCGTGATCCGCCCTACTCCGGTGCCTCGTCCACCGTGCCGTAGTGGTCGATGCACTCCGACTCCCGGCCACGCACCACGCGGCGGCCGGCCAGCGGGCCGCTCCGCTCGGTGACGACGGTGTGCTGGCCCTCGTCGTCGTCGCCGGTGCGGTGGAAGATCACGACCCAGTCGCGGACGCGGTCGAGCTCGTCGGCGCGGGCGGTGTTGGAGTGCAGGGCGGTGTAGCGCCAGCGGCCGCGGCGGGTGCGCAGCACGGGCAGCCAGGCCTCCCCGTCGGGGTTGAAGCGGCGGGGGGCGATGCTGGGCAGGGTGCCCTGTCCGGCCTCGCGGCGGTAGATCGCGTCCACCGCGAGCAGCTCGGAGACGGCCGGGGCGTCGTGGCTGCGGGTCCCACCGCGGCGGGCGCCGAGCATCGCCTGCAGCGCGGCGCGGATCCCGGCGACGCGCCCGGGACCGACGCCGTCGAGGTCGGCGAGGCGGCCGTCGTGGGCGGCGATCTCCAGGCCCTCGAGGCTCTCGACGCCGAGCTCGCCGGCGAAGCGCTCCGCCAGCACGGGGCCCACGCCGGGGATCTCCTGGAACAGCGTGACGGGGTCGGCGTCCTCGCGCAGGCGGTCGAGCAGGCCCCAGCGGCCGCGGTGGGACAGCTCCAGCAGCGCCGCGGCGATCCCGGGGCCGACGCCGTCGAGCTCGCGCAGGCCCTCGGCGCCCTCGTCGCGGGCCCGCGCCAGCACGTCCCGCCGCTGGGCCTCGACGGTGTCGGCGGCGCGGCGGTAGGCCCGGGCCCGGAAGGGCTCGTCGTCCCGCGCCGCGATCAGCTCGGCGGCCTCCCGCAGGCGCGCCGCCACCGCGCGGTTGTCCAGCCCGCGCCGGCGCCCCGGTCCCTGGCCGGCCCGTCCGCTCACGGCGCAGCCGGTCCCGGCGGCCCGGGGCGCGCCTCGAGGATCGTCTGGACCAGCACCTCCGAGGGGCCGTCCTTGGTCATGTAGCGCGCCGCGCCCGCGTCGATCATCGCGCGGGCGACCTCGGCGTCCTCGTGCATCGACAGGCCGATCACCTGCACCTCCGGGCGCTGCTCCTTGATCCGGCGGGTGGCCTCGATGCCGTCGATGCCGGGCATCGAGACGTCCATCAGCACCACGTCTGGGTCGCGCTGCAGGGCCAGCTCCACGGCGCGGTAGCCGTCCTCGGCCTCCCCGACGACCTCGAGGCCGGGGTCCATCGCCAGCAGCCCCGCCAGCCCCTCGCGCATGATGCGGTGGTCGTCGGCGACCAGCACCCGCAGCGGCCGCAGGATCGCGCTGGTGACCGCCAGCCCGTCGTCGCTCGAGGGGTCCTCGGCGTCTCCGGCGCCGTCCCCGTCGAGCCCCGCCGCGTCCGGACCGGCGGGCGCGCGGGGGATCTCGAGGGTGCAGGTCGTGCCGCCGCCGGGGGTGCTCTCCACCCCCAGCCGCCCCCCGAGCGCCTCGAGGCGCTCGCGGATGCTCATCAGCCCGAAGCCCCCGGAGGCCTCGGCGCTGCGCGCGGCCGCGGCGACGTCGAAGCCGCGACCCTCGTCCCGCACGATCGCGACGACCCGGCCCTCGCCCCCCAGGCGCACGCGCAGCGACACCTCGCCGGTGCCCGCGTGCTTGGCCACGTTGAGCAGCAGCTCGCGGACGGCGCCGTAGGCGATCCCCCGCAGCTCGGCGCCCTCGGGCTCGGCCCCGGGCTCCAGATCCAGCTCCACCGCCAGCCCGTGTTGCTCGGAGAACCACTCGACGAGCCGCTGCAGCGCGGCGCCGAGCCCGACCCTGTCCAGCACCGGCGGGCTGAGCTGCGTCGCCAGCGACCGGGACATGCGGATCGACTCGCCGAGGTGATCGCGGATCTGGTCCAGCGCCGCCGCGCCCGCGGCCGGGTCGCCCGTCCGGCGCTCGGCGACCCCGAGCTGGAACTGGGCGGCCACCAGCAGCTGCTGGAGCTGGTCGTGCAGCAGCTGGGCCAGCCGCCGCCGCTCCTGGTGCTCCACGCGGGTCAGCTCCAGCGCCAGCCGCTGCAGCATCGCCGCGCGCTGGCGCAGCTCGGCGTTGGCCCCCCTCAGCTCCTCGGTGCGCTCCGCGACCAGCTCCTCGAGCTCCTCCTCGACCCGGTCGCGGGCCCGCAGGTGGTCCCGTAGCTCGTACTGGCGGCGCCGGCCGGACAGCGCCGCGCGCACCGCGCTGACCAGCGCCACCACCCCCACCGGGCGCGGGATCACGGACACCGTCCCGGGCACCTCGTCCAGCAGCCGCGTCATCGCCGACGTGCCCCGCTGGGCCGGGGCGATCAGCAGCAGCGGCAGGTCCGACCACGGCGGCTCGCGGCGCCGGTGGCCGGCCAGCCAGGTCCGCACCTCGGCGTCCAGCCGCTCCACCGGCAGCAGCGCCGCGCCGGCGCCCCGCTCCAGCTCCTCGGCCAGCGCCCGCACGTCGCGCAGCGCCACGGCCGCGATCCCGGCCTCGCGCAGGATCCGGCAGGTCAACGAGCCGTCCCGGAGCGTGGGCCCCAGCACCAGCACGCGCAGCTCGGCGTCGCGCTCCATCGCTCAGCCCGCGCCGTTCCCGTCGACCTCGTCGGCCAGCACCCGCGGGCTCCCGTAGAGGATCCCCTGGAAGCTGGACAGCGGCTCGCCGATCCAGAGCCCGTCGGGCCCCAGCCGCAGCTCGCGGATGGTGCGCTCGTGGGGCCCGGTGCGCTTCTTCGACACCGAGATCGCCTGGCGCACGCGGCCCCGCGCCTCGAAGTAGCGCAGCTTGATCGCGGTGTCGGCGACGTAGCTGATGTCCGAGCGCAGCTCGTCGCTGGCGCCGGCGCTCTCGCCCTTGGTCAGCAGCGTCGCCACCCCGCGGCGGCCCAGGGCGACCAGCAGCTGCCGCAGCAGGACCTCCAGGTGCCGCTCCTCGGCCATCGTCGCGCGGAGGCTGTCGAGGCTGTCCAGCACCACCACCGAGGCGCCGCCGCGCTCGGCGGCGACCAGCACGCGGTGGAACAGCTCGCCGGGGGAGCGCTCCACGGCGTCGGCGTCCTCCAGCGCCAGCGTCCCGTCGGCCAGCAGCGGCTCGAGCTCCATGCCCAGCCCGGCCATCCGGGCGCGCAGGATCGCCTTGGGCTCCTCGAGGGTGTAGATCGCGGCGCGGCCGCCCTGCTCCGCGGCGTGGCGGGCGAACGCCGCGCAGATCGTCGACTTGCCGCTGCCCGCCGGGCCGATCACGATCGTCGAGGTCCCGGGGCTCAGCCCGCCGCCGAGCAGCGCGTCCAGCGCGGCGGTGCCGGAGCGGACGGGCCCGGGCGCGGTGTCCACGTCGCGCCCGGTGCTCGCCAGCCGCGGGAAGACCACCAGCCCGCCGGTGACGATCCGCGCGTCGTGGTGCCCGCCGAGGTAGGTCCGCCCGCGCATCTTGGCCACCCGCAGCTGGCGCCGCTCGGGGCCGATCACGGGGGCGGCCTGGTGCAGCTCGAGGACCCCGTGGCACAGGGTGCGGGCGTCCGCGTCCCCGGGCGCCCCACCGCGGCCCGCGACGCGGTCGTCGACGAGCACCACGGTGGTGCCCCGATCGGCGAGGAAGTGCTTGATCGAGAGGATCTGGCGGCGGTACCACAGCGGGTCCTGGGTCAGCAGCCGGAACTCGGACAGCGAGTCGATCACCACCCGCCGCGGCCGGTGCCGCTCCACCGCCGCGAACACGGCGCGCACGGTCTCGCCGAGCTCCACCTCCGAGGGGTGGAACATGGTGTACTGGACCTCGCCGTCCTCCCGCTGCCGCCGGACGGGCTCGACGATCTCCACGCCGCCGAGGTCCCAGCCGTGGGACTCCGCCACCTCGGCGATCTCCTCGGCCGTCTCGCTGGTCCCGACGTACATCGCCGCCTCGCCGCGGCGGGCCCCCTCCAGCAGGAACTGCAGCCCCAGGGTGGTCTTGCCGCTCCCCGGCTGGCCCTCCACGAGGTAGGCGCGGCGGGGGGCCAGCCCGCCGTGCAACACCCGGTCGAGCCCCTCGATCCCCGTCCCGAGGAGTCCGCCCCCGGGCGCGTCCGGCCCGCCTTCCCGTTCGTTCATGCCGCCTCCTGCGCCACCCCGCCCGCGGGCACCATCGTACCCGAGTGACCCTGCGACACCATCGGGGAAACCCCCAGCTTGCCGCGGCTCAGCGCCGCCCCGCCCCCCGCCGCCGCGCCCGCAGGTCGCCGACCACGATCGACGCCACCAGCCACAGCCCCATCCCCGCCGCGGCGAGGAACAGCAGGATCGCCAGCCCCGGGTAGCCCAGCACCTCGAAGTCGGTCTCGATGCGCATCAGCAGCGCCGCGCCGACGATCAGCGCCGCCAGCACCAGCCCGGTGGTGATCCGGTTGGCGACCCGCAGCAGGCTGCGCACCAGGAAGGACTCGTCGATCGCGTCCACCGAGACCCGCAGCCGGTTGTCCGCCGCCAGCTCCAGCACCCGCCGCAGCCGGCGGGGCACGTCCTCGGCCATCTCGCGGGCCTCCAGCAGCCCCGAGACCACCGCGGCGACGCCCCCCGGCGGCCCCACCTGGGCCTGCAGCGAGCGGGCCGCGAAGCGCCGCAGCCCGTCGGCGACGCGGAAGCCGGGGGCCAGCTGGTAGACCACCTGCTCCAGCGAGATCAGCGCCCGGGCCAGCAGGGTCAGCTCCCGCGGGACCAGCTGGCCGGTCTCGCCGCCGATGCGGGTCACGCCGAGGATCAGGGGGCCCAGGTGGAGGTCCTCGTCCCCGTCGGCGGCGTGGCGCATCACCAGGTGCGAGACCCGCCGGCGGTACTCGTTGGGGTCGGCGCTGCGGGCCGGCTCGCTGAGGTCCAGCGCCGCCTCGGCGGCCCGGTCGCCGTCGCGCTCGGTGACCGCCAGCAGGAAGCGCAGCAGCCGGGCCCGGACCCCGGGGGAGAGGCGCACCACCGCGCCGGCGTCCAGCAGCGCCAGCGCGCCCTCGGGGGTCAGCAGCACGTTGCCCGGGTGGGGGTCGGCGTGGAACAGCCCGTCCTCGAACGCCTGGCGCAGCGAGGCGCGGTGCAGCTCCTCGACCAGCGCGCGGGCGTCCAGCTCGATCCAGCGCAGCGGGCCGCCGCGGGTCAGCTTGCGGCCGCGGACGAAGTCGCTGACCAGCACGCGGCGGGTCACCAGGCGGTCCACCGGCTCGGGCACGACGATGCGCTCGAAGGATCGCATGTTGTGCGCCAGCGCCCGCATGTTCTGCGCCTCGCGGGTGAAGTCCAGCTCCTCGCGCAGCCCCTCCTCGAACGCCTCCAGCACCCGGTCGAGGCGGTAGGTGCGCCCCAGCTCGGTGTTCTCCGAGACCAGCCGCACCAGCTCGCCCAGGACCTGCAGGTCGGTGTGCACCGTGGCGCGCACGCCGGGCCGCTGGACCTTGACCACCACCTCGTGGCCGTTGCCCAGCGTGGCGCGGTGGACCTGGGCCAGCGAGGCCGACGCCAGCGGCCGCTCCTCGAAGCGCTGGAACAGGTCCCCGACGCCGTGGCCCAGCTCGGCCTCGAGGATCGCCTCGATCTCCGCCACGGGCACGGGGCGCACGTCGTCCTGCAGCCGTCCCAGCGCCTCGAGGTGGGCCTCGGGGAGCAGGTCGGGGCGCGTCGAGAGCAGCTGCCCGAGCTTGACGAAGGTCGGCCCCAGGTCCTCCAGGTCGCGGGCGAAGCGCGCGGCGCGCTCGGCCTCGGGCTCGTCGTCCTGGCGGGACAGCACCGCCGGCAGGGTCAGCCCGGCGGCCTCGGCCAGGTCGCCGCGCCCGTGGGCCAGCAGCAGCCCCGCGATCTGCTTGTAGCGGGCGAGGTGCGCGCGGCCGAGGACCGGCAGGGACATGCGGGGGCGCTCCTCGCGGTCAGTAGGACTTGTGGAAGTCGGTACCCTTGCAGCTGGGACACGGCGGGATCCTCGCCGCGCGGGTCATCCGCAGCTCGGAGCCGCACTCGCGGCACGCCAGCGTGCCCGGGCCGGTGACCTCGCCGGTGCGGAACTCCAGCGCCGTCCGGGAGCGCTCGGCCCAGCCCTTGAACTGGTCGCCGACGGTGTCCAGCAGGTAGGTGGACAGCGACAGCAGCCCCGACCCGACCCGCCGCGGGTCCAGCCGCTCCTGGGCGGTCTCGCGCAGGCGCTCGAGGTCCTCGCGGGACACGGTCAGGTCGCGGCGCAGGAACGCGGACGCCCGCTGCGCCTCCTCGCGGCTGAGCTCCTCGGCCGCCACCAGCTGCTCGCTGGAGACGTCGATCGCCCGGTCGATCAGGTCGGCCGCCTGGTCCTTGCCGCGCTCGAGCTGCTCCAGCGTCCGCCGGGCCAGGCGCTCGTAGGCCTCGACGGCTCGATCTCGGTTCGCCTCGAGGGTCGGGTCGCTCATGGTCACTCCATCCTTGCAAGCGGTTGGGGCGGGGACGCCACCGCGCGCCCCGCCGGGGTCCCGGTCCGGCATAGGGATGGCCCGGCCGGCGTCAACCCCTTGCGCCCCGGCGACGGCGTTCCTAGGCCGGCCACCGAGCACGGAGACGGGAGGTTCGATGCGCTGGATCACGCTAGTGACGCTGCTGGGGATCGGGCTCGCGCTGGCGCCGGGGTGCAAGACGGCGCTGGACGAGACGGTCGAGGAGCTGGAGCCGCCGGTGGTGCCCCACGCCCCGATCGCCCCCGAGATCGTGATCGCCTGGCTGGAGGCCGGCCAGGACGAGCAGGCGATCCGCGAGGCCCTGGTGGCACAGCTCGAGGCCGGATCGGTCAACGCGCCGATGGTGTCCTCGACCCGGGACCTGGATCGGCTGCGCCAGGCCGGCGCGTCGGCGGCCCTGATCGAGGACCTGCAGGACCTCGCGGCGCTGCGCGCGTCGGTCGAGGACGGCGACGAGGGCGAGGACGTGGTCGCCGAGGAGCAGGAGACCCCGACCCAGCCCAACGTGGGGCAGGACACGATCGGCGCCGACGACCCCAAGAAGGACGACAACGCCCCGGGGCCGACCGACGAGTGGCGGCCCCAGCAGTCCGGAGACCCCTCGCCGCCCCACGAGAAGAGCCCGCCGCCGACCCAGCCGCCGCCCACCTGATCGCGGCACCCCCACGCGTCCCTGGGGAATTCCCCCAGGCCACCGTGGGGCCCGCGACGGGCACCGCGGCCCGCGCTCCCCGGATGGGCCGTCCGCGCCGCAGTCCGTAGGTTGGGACTCGTCCCAGGGAGAGGAGACCGGATGCTGCTGGTGCGACACGAGACCGACCGGATGGACGCCGATCAGGAGCGAGAGCTGATCGATCGCTGGCGGGAGGGCGGCGATCGCGCCGCGCTGGACTGCCTGATCCGGTCGCACATCCGCGGGGTGATCCTGATCGCCCGCGAGTACCGCCACCGGCACGGCAACCTCGACGACCTGATCCAGGAGGGGATGGTGGGGCTGCTCCGCGCGGTCGGCCGCTTCGACGCCGATCGCGGCACCCGGTTCTTCTCCTACGCGGCCTGGTGGATCCGCGCGTCGATCCGCGAGTTCCTGCTGCGCTCGCGGCGGCTGGTCCGCGTGGGCCGCACGCAGGCGGAGCGCCGCATCTACCACCGCCTCGGGCGCGTGCGCCAGGAGGTGGACAACGGGTACCCCGAGCTCTCGGGCACCGAGAAGCGGCGCAAGATGGCGGAGCTGCTCGAGGTCGAGCCCGAGGTGCTGGAGCAGACCGAGGTGCGGCTGTCGGGGTCGGAGCTGGTGCTGGACTCCCCCACCGTGGTCGAGGGACCGACCCGCGTGGTCGAGACGGTGGCCAGCGAGGGGCCGGGCCCGGACGAGCTGGCGGCCCACCGCGAGCGCGACCAGGCCTGCCGGGACGTCCTCGAGGACGCCCTCGAGCAGCTCTCCGAGCGGGAGCGGACGATCATCGCCGAGCGCTTCCTGGGACCGGAGAGGCGGACCCTGCGCTCCATCGGCGAGGACCTGGGCGTCAGCCGCGAGCGGGTCCGCCAGATCCAGGTCCGCGGCCTGCGCAAGCTGCGGCAGCACCTGCGGGAGCAGGGGGACGTGGACGAGCTGATCCCCGTCGACCTGGCGTCCCGCCTCGGCGCCGCCTGACACACGACCCAGAGGAGGTAGAGATGAACGCCACGGGGATGGCCCCGACCGACAGGCTCCAGCGGAGCTACCGCTTCTTCCACATGTCCGAGGCGCAGAAGACGATCCTGCGCCAGGCGCTGGAGCGCCGCCTGCAGCTGCTCTCGCTGGAGCAGGACGACGGCGCCAGGCCGCCGGGCGAGCTGCTGCAGCTGATGCTCGACGTGGGGATGACCCCCGGCTGCGTGCAGCTGCTGCCGCTGGCGCCGCTGGTGGAGGTCGCCGCGGAGCACGGCTCCCGCGGGGATCGCGCGCTGCTGCGCGAGCTGGGCCGCCAGCGCCTGGCGGACGAGCCGGCCCGCGACTGCCTGGAGCACTACGAGCGCTGGCTCGAGCGGGGGGAGGCCGACGCGCTGTTCGAGGTCCTGGTGCAGATCGGCGACGTGCTGCTCGAGGGGCGCCTCGTGGACGGCGGGGAGCGCGGTCCGCGCTCGACGCTGTCGGAGCGGGTCTACCAGCTGGCGTCGGCCTGCGAGGAGATGTTCGGGTTCTTCCTGCCCCTCTCCGTCGAGGAGGCGGGCACCGTCGCCGCGGTGGCGTGGTCGCTGACCCGGGCCGAGCGCGACGGGGTCCCGCGGGAGCAGCCCGCCGCCGAGGAGGCGTCCGGCCCAGCCGCGCCCTACTGATCCCCGGCGCCGCCCGCCGCGGCGCCCGCCTCCCCGGAGAGCGAGTCCACCTGGGCCGGGTGGAGCTGGCCGTGGTCCTGGGGGAACGATCCCAGGTCGCGGGCGATGCCCGCCATCAGGTAGGTGTCGGCCCAGCGGTGGATGTCGTGCCGCCGGATCTGGGCGCGCATCGCGTCCATCCGCTCCCGCCGCTCCCCGGCAGGCATCTCCACCGCCTCGCGGATCGCGCCGGCGACGCCCGCCACGTCGTGGGGGTTGACCAGCAGCGCCCCGCGGGCGAGCTGCGGCGCGGCCCCGGCGAACTCGCTGAGGATCAGCGCGCCGCGGCGGTCCACGTCGGCGGCGCAGTACTCCTTGGCCACCAGGTTCATGCCGTCCTTCAGCGGCGTCACCAGCGCCACCTCCGCGGCCCGGTAGTGGGCCAGCAGCTCGGGCCGCGACAGGGAGCGGTACAGGTAGTGGATCGGGGTCCAGCCGGTCCTCGTGAAGCGGCCGTTGACCCGGCCGACGAGCTCGTCGATCCGCCGCTTGAGCGCGTCGTACTCCGGCACGTCGGCGCGGCTGGGCACCGCCACCTGCACGAACGTCACGCGCCCGTGCAGCTCCGGGTGGCGCTCCAGCGCCAGCTCGATGGCGCGGATCCGTTCGGGGATCCCCTTGGTGTAGTCCAGGCGGTCGACGCCGAGCACGATGGTCCGGTCGGGCAGCCGCTCGTGCAGGTACCACGCCTCGCGGGCCACGTCGCTGCTGGCGGCCCCGCGGGCGAACTCGCGGAAGTCGATGCTGATCGGGAACGCGCCGACGCGCACCATCCGACCGCCGACCGCCAGCCGCACCACCTGGCCCCGGCCCACCACCCGGCCGTCCCGCAGCAGGGCGCGCACGCACTGCACGAAGTTGGCACGGTCGCGCACGGTCTGGAACCCGATCAGGTCGAAGGCGAGCAGCTCCTCCACCAGCTCCCGCCGCCACGGCAGCTTCAGGAAGATGTCCGGCGGCGGGAACGGGATGTGCAGGAACAGCCCCAGGTCGCGCTCCACCCCGGCGCGCCGCAGGGCCCCGGCGAGCCCCAGCAGGTGGTAGTCCTGGACCCACACGAAGTCGTCGGGCTCGGTGGCGCGGGCGACGGTGGCGGCGAAGCGCTCGTTGACCGCGCGGTAGCGCTCCCAGTAGGCGGGCTCGAACACGCAGCGCGCGGCCAGGTCGTGGAACAGCGGCCACAGCACCTCGTTGGCGAAGCCCCGGTAGTAGAGGGCCACGTCGCCGGCGTCGAGGGGCACGGTCCGCAGGGTGTAGCCGGCCTCCGCGGACTCCTCCACCGCGGCGCGGACCTCGGGGTGGTCCTCGTCGGTCCCGGTCCAGCCGATCCACATCCCGCCGCGGTCCCGCAGCAGGGGTGCCAGCGCGGTGACGAGCCCGCCCGCCCCCGGCACGATGCGCCACCCGCCGGCGTCGCGCTCGGCGCGCACCGGCAGGCGGTTGGAGACGACCACGAGGCGGCGCGCGCGCGCCGGCGCCCCGTCCTCCGAGCGTGCGCCGTCGCCGATCACAGCGCGATCCTCGCCCCGTCCCCGTGGCGCAGCGCGACCATCAGGCTGAGGTACTCGCGCAGGTGGCGGGTCAGCAGGAACTGCCGGCGGACGAAGCCGCGGGCCTTCTGGCCCATCGCCCGCCGCCGCTCCGGGTGGGCCAGCAGGTAGCGGATGCGCAGCGCGGCGCCCTCCGGGCTGCTGACCAGGAACCCGGTGTGGTGGTCGACGACCTGCAGCCGGATCCCTCCCGTGTCCCCGCCGATCACCGGCTTGCCCTTCCACATCGCCTCGGTCACGGTCAGGCCGAACCCCTCGCGGATCGACTTCTGCAGCACCACGTCGGCGGCCCGCTGCAGGGCGTTGATCTCGTGGTGCGCGTCGGGTGGCAGCACCAGCACGTGCGCGTCCTCGTGCTCGGCCGCCAGCGCGCGGACCTCGTCGAGCACCGCCGCCCCCTCGGGGTCGTCGGTGGCGCTGCCCCCCACCAGCACCAGCTGCACCGGCACGTGCCGCCGGACCAGGGCACAGGCACGGATCACGCCGAGGGGGTCCTTGAAGCGATCGAAGCGGGAGACCTGCACCACCAGCGGGCGGGCGCGATCGAGCCCGAACCGCGCGCAGACCGCGTCGAGCTCGTCCTCGGGCAGCGGCCGGTTCTTGACGCTGAGCGGATCGATGCTGGGCGGCACGATGTACTGGGGATGGTCCAGGCGGCGAGCGAACGAGGGCAGCGAGAACACGCTGGCGTCGTGGCGACGGACCAGGGGGGCGAGGACCTTCCAGGCCGGACGGTAGGGGTGCGAGGCGTCGATGTGGCAGCGCCACACCCAGATCCCGGACCGCCGCGGGAAGGCGTCGATCAGCGCGGCGGGCTGCGGGTCGTGGACGAACACCACGTCGGCGTCCTGCAGCGCCGCGCCGAGGCGCTCGGCGTTGCGGTGGTTGACCGCCCGGTAGTGCTCCACGAGGCCGTCGGGGAGCGCCACGGCGTTGCCCTGCAGCGCGTTGTGGAAGCCCTTGGTGCACTGGAAGAACCCCTCGTCGCCCTCGATCACCTCCCAGCTCGTCTCGACCCCCAGCTCCCGCAGCAGCGGCACCAGGCGGTGGAGGATCTCGGCCACGCCCCCTCCCTCGCGGGTGGAGTTGACGTGCACCACGCGCCGGCCCTCGAGCGGCCGCGCCAGCTGGTGCAGGTGCTCGACGACCTCGGGGCCGACGACCTCCGCGTACTCCGCGAGGCCGGTCATGGCGCCTCCTTCCGGACGTGATCGCCGACGATGCGCTGCAGCAGGGCGCGCAGCGGCTCGAACGGCGTGAAGTAGGGGTCGATGGCGCCGATCCGCGCCCGCAACGGCTCGTGCTCCTCCCCCTGCGTGGCGAGCCAGGCGCGGAAGTCGTCCACGCCGCCCTCGGTGCGCCGCCGCGCGTCGATGAAGTGGTAGAACAGGCTGCCGTCCGTCATCTCGGCGATCGCCGGCGGCAGCTGCGCCAGCCCGTCCACCCGCCGCCCGGTCTCGAACAGCACCAGCTGCGACTGCCCGAAGTGGAACTGCCGGTCGCGCTGCGACCACGGGGGCACGTCCAGCTCGTCGAGGCGGTCCTCGATGCGCTCCAGCAGATCCTCGCGGACCTGCTCGATGTCCCCGCTGGCGACGGGATCGACCATCGACAGCCGCTCGGCCAGGACGCGGTCGTGCAGGCCGTGGTAGGCCCACGCCGCGAAGTCGTTGTTGTACTCGGGATCGTCGAAGCTGGGCCGCATCCTCCCGCCCCAGAAGTGGTGGTAGATGCTGGCCGGGTCCACCTCGGCGAGGCGGTCCCGCAGCTCGCGCAGATCGCGGGCCCGCTGGCCGGTGGCCAGCTCCAGCAGCGCGCAGTCCTTGACGACGAAGCTCGGTCGCGACATCTCCGGTCCTCCTCCTGCCGTCCCGGCGACCGCCGGCTACGAACTCCCGGAGCGGCTGTCAACCACACCTCCGGCCCACCCCGCCGGGCCCGCACCTGGCGTCGGCGGGCTCCCTGCTTAGGGTCGGTGGCGAGGAGGTGCGCCGCCCGATGAGCGCGATCCAGATCCAGTCGATGAAGCGGGGCCTGTCGCTCGACGACTACGCGTCCCACGCCCACCTCGCCCACCAGGTCCAGCAGTACCGCATGCTCGCGGACCAGCTCCGGGAGCACTTCCGGGGCCGGCGGCTGTGGGTCGTCAACTCCACCGCCTCGGGGGGCGGCGTCGCGGAGATGCTCCCCGCACAGCTCGCGCTGTTCTCCGACGTCGGGATCCGCACCCGCTGGGTGGTGATCACCCCGGGGGACCCGTCGTTCTTCGAGCTGACCAAGCACCTGCACAACCTGATCCACGGGCACGGACGGCCGCGGCTCGGCGACGAGCAGCGCGAGCGGTTCGAGGAGGTGAACCGCCGGAGTGCGGAGGAGCTGCTGCCGGAGCTGGACCCCGAGGACCTGCTGCTGGTCCACGATCCCCAGCCCGTGGCGATGGGCGCGGCGCTCAAGGAGCAGCTGGGACTGCCGGCGGTGTGGCGCTGCCACATCGGCATCGAGGACCACCTGCCGGCGACCCGCGAGGCGTGGCGCTTCCTCGAGCCCTACGTCAGCGCCTACGACCGCGCGGTGTTCACCGCCGCGGAGTACATCCCGGACTACCTGAGCGGCCGGGCCACGACGATCCACCCGGCGCTGGACCCGCTGAGCCACAAGAACCGCGAGCTGCGCAGCCCCAAGCTGATGGGCATCCTGTGCAACAGCGGCCTGGCCCGCGCCCGCCAGCCGGTGCTGACCCCCCGCTTCCCGGAGCAGGCCGAGCGGCTGCAGCCCGACGGCTCGATGGGCCCCGTCGACGCCCCGGACGAGATCGGGCTGATGTACCGGCCGGTGGTGACCCAGGTCTCCCGCTGGGACCGGCTCAAGGGCTTCGCGCCGCTGCTGGAGGCGTTCGTGCGGCTCAAGCAGGAGTGTGCCGAGGGCGCGCGAGCCCGGCCGCGGACCCGCCACCGGCGGCGGCTGCAGCTGGTGCGGCTGGTGCTCGCCGGGCCGGACCCGGACTCGATCCAGGACGACCCCGAGGGGCTCGAGGTCTTCGCGGAGCTGACGCGGCAGTACCGCTCGCTCTCGCCCGAGCTGCAGCGCGACGTGGCGGTGATATCGCTGCCGATGGCGTCCCGCAAGCGCAACGCGCTGATGGTCAACGCCCTGCAGCACTGCTCCTCGCTGGTGGTGCAGAACTCCCTGCAGGAGGGCTTCGGCCTGACGGCCACCGAGGCGATGTGGAAGGGGATCCCCGTGCTCGGCACCCAGGCCGTGGGCCTGCGCACGCAGATCCGCGACGGCCTCGACGGCCGGCTGGTGTGTGACGCGGAGGACCCCGCCGAGATCGCCGACGCGCTGGACGCGATGCTCGCCGACAGCGGCGCGCGGGACCACTGGGGGCGCAGCGCGCGGCGGCGGGTCCACGACGAGTTCCTGGTGTTCAAGCAGCTCTCGGACTGGGTCCGGCTGCTGGCCTCGCTGCTGCCGTGACCCTGGTGGGATCCCCGACGGGGCCGCGGGTCCGTCCCCGATGGCCCCCCGCGCCGGGCCTCGCTAGCTGGGGATCGAACCCGCACCGGGAGGCTGCCCTTGGACCGCGAGGCCGAACGCCCCGACCGCCGCGACGACCGCCAGCCGTGGTCCCGCGGCGTCCGCGACGCCTCGTTCTTCGTGCTGCTGGCCGCGTCCGCCGTGGCGGTGGTGGCGCTGCTGCTGCCGTTCGCCGTGGCGCTGCTGTTCGCCGTGGTGACGGTGGTGGTCTCGTGGCCCCTGTTCCAGCGCGTGCTGACGCTGTGCCGGGGCCGCCGCAAGTGGGCCGCGGTGCTGACGATGGTGATCCTCGCCGTGGTGGTCATCGGGCCGCTGGGGACCGCCGTGTACCTGGGCGCCGAGCAGGCCCGCGAGGTGGTCGTCCAGGGCGCGGAGGTGCTGCAGTCGCAGGACGCCGAGGGCTGGGCGCAGACCGTCGAGGCCGGGATCGCGGACCTGCCGGGATCGGTCCGCCGGTTCCTGCCCGAGGACCTGGACCTCCAGGGCGATCTCGGCGTGGAGCTGCGCGGCCACGTGGTCACCGCGCTCGAGGCCGTGGGCCAGCGCATCCCCGCCTGGATCGAGGGCACCCTGATGGCCGCCCTGGGCGTCGTGATCTACCTCTTCGCGGTCCCGGTGCTGTTCGTCGAGGGGCCCGCGCTGCTGACCTTCGCGATGCGCATCTCGCCGATGGACGACCGCTACGAGCGGCGGCTGTTCCGCTCCTTCCGCCGGCTGGCCAACAACCTGCTGCTGGGCGCGCTGGCCACCGCCGTGGCCCAGGCCACCGTGGCCGCCGTCGGCTATGCGGTCTTCGGCGTGCGGCAGGTGTTCTTCCTGGGCCTGCTGACCGCCGCGGCGTCGCTGATCCCGGTGCTGGGGTCCCCGGTGGTGTGGATCCCGGTGTGCGTCGGCCTGGCGCTGGAGAAGGGCTGGCTCTGGGGCGCCGGCCTGGCGCTGTACTGCACCGCGCTGGTGGGCACGATCGACAACGTGGTGCGGCCGCTGGTGATGCGCGAGGGCACGCCGATCCACCCGCTGCTGATCTTCCTGGCGGTGTTCGGCGGGCTGGCCTGGCTGGGGCTGCCCGGGCTGCTGATCGGGCCGGTGCTGATGGCGTTCTTCCTGGCGCTGTACTTCATCTACCGCGAGGACTACCTCGGCGTGCCCCAGCCCGCCGCCCACGTGCCCACCGGCTCGCGGCTGGCCCGGTGGCTGGGGCGCGGGCTGCGGCGCCTGCGCCGGCGGCGGGACGACCCCGGCGGTGGCGAGGAGCAGGCGAGCGACACCGGTGAGCAGGAGGCATGAGCGAGCCCGTCCCCGGAAACGACGCCCCCTGGGCGCGCCCGCCCGACGAGGTGCTGGCCGACCTGGAGGTCGACCCCGCCGCCGGCCTCTCCGCCGGCGAGGTCGAGGAGCGCCGCGAGCGCCACGGCCACAACGAGCTGCGGGCCGTGGAGTCGCCGAGCGTGCTGCGGATCCTGTGGAACCAGCTCAAGAGCCTGATCGTCGTGCTGCTGATCGGCGCGGCGGCGGTCTCGCTGGCGTTCGACCAGCCGGTGGACGCCCTGGCGATCGGGGTCGTGCTGCTGCTCAACACGCTGATCGGGTTCGTCACCGAGTGGCGCGCCCAGCGCTCGATGGAGGCGCTGCGCCGGATGGGGCGGGTGGACGCCACGGTGCTGCGGGAGGGCGAGGAGCGCTCGCTGCCCGCCGAGGAGCTGGTCCCCGGCGACGTGGTGCTGCTGCGCCGGGAGCAGGTGGTGCCGGCCGATCTGCGGCTGGTGCGCGTCGAGGGCCTGCGGCTGGTGGAGTCGGCGCTGACCGGGGAGTCGGTCCCGGTGGAGAAGCAGGCGGAGGCGGTGTCGCGGGACGCGGAGCTGCCCGACCGCCGCTCGATGGCCTACCGCGGCACCTCGGTGGCCGGCGGCGAGGCGACCGGCGCGGTGGTCGCCACCGGGATGCGCACCGAGCTGGGCGAGATCTCGGCGATGGTGGAGCGCACCGAGGGCGGGCAGGCCCCGCTGGACGAGCGCCTCGACCAGCTGGGCCAGCGGCTGGTGTGGATCACGCTGGGCGTGGCCGGGGTGGTGATCGCCACGGGGCTGCTGGCCGGCCGCGACCCGTTCCGCATCATCGAGACCGGCGTGGCGCTGGCGGTGGCCGCGATCCCGGAGGGGCTGCCCATCGTCGCCACCCTGGCGCTGGCCCGCGGGATGGTGCGGATGATGCGCCAGAACGCGCGCATGCGGCAGCTGTCGGCGGTGGAGACGCTGGGCTCGACGCGGGTGGTGTGCACCGACAAGACCGGAACGCTGACCGAGAACCGGATGGCGCTGCGCCACCTGGAGGCCGCGGACGGCGGCGGCGCGCTGACGTGGACCGACGGCGCGCCGCGGGAGCTGTCCGATGGGCTGCGCCGCGCCGCAGAGGTGATGGTGCTGGCCAACCAGGTCGAGGACGGCGGCCGCAGCGCCGACGGCATGGAGCAGGCGCTGCTCGACGCCGGCGCGGAGCTGGGCCTGGCCTACGGCGAGCTCGCCGGCGGGGAGGGGCCCGAGCGGCTGGTGCCGTTCCGCCGCGAGACCTCGATGCTGGGGGCCTTCCACCGGCGGGACGGGCGGCTGCAGCTGGCGGTCAAGGGGGCGCTGGAGGCGGTGCTGGAGGCCAGCGCCCGCGGCGCCGGCGGCGAGCCGCTGGACGACGAGGACCGGCGGCGCTGGACCGAGCGCGGCGAGGAGCTGGCCGGCACCGGCCTGCGGGTGCTGGGGCTGGCCACCCGGGACGCCGGCGACGCGGACGAGGAGCCCTACCGCGACCTGGAGTTCGTCGGGCTGGTGGGCCTGCTGGACCCGCCCCGCGAGGAGGTCCAGGGCGCCCTGCAGCGCTGCCGCGACGCGGGGATCCGCGTGGTGATGGTCACCGGCGACCACCCGGCCACGGCGCGCGCCATCGGCGCCGAGCTGGGGATCGGCGACGGCGCCGGGGAGCCGGTCCGCGGCGCCGACATCGGCGATCCCGACGAGGCCGGCGACGAGCTGCGCGAGCGGGTCACCGCCGCCCCGATCCTGGCGCGGGTCTCCCCCCGCCACAAGCTGGCGCTGGTGGACTGGCTGCAGGAGCGCGGCGACGTGGTGGCGATGACCGGCGACGGGGTCAACGACGCCCCGGCGCTGCGCAGCGCCGACATCGGGATCGCGATGGGCGAGCGGGGCACCCAGGTGGCCCGCGAGGCCGCCGACCTGGTGCTGCTCGACGACCGCTTCCCGACCATCGTCGCGGCGGTGGAGCAGGGCCGGATCATCCTCGAGAACATCCGCAAGTTCGTGATCTACCTGCTGTCCGGCAACGTGGGCGAGATCCTGGTGGTGGCGGTGGCGATGGCCCTGCCGATCCCCCAGCCGCTGCTGCCGCTGCAGATCCTGTACCTCAACGTGCTCAACGACGTGTTCCCCGCCCTGGCGCTGGGGATCGGCCCCGGCAGCGCCGACGTGATGGACGCCCCCCCGCGGGACCCCCGCGAGCCGCTGATCGGCCGCCGCCACTGGGCGCTGACGGTGGCCTGGGGCGCGCTGATCGGCGCGACCCTGCTGGGGGTCTTCCTGCTGGCGCTGCACCTGGGCCTGCCCGACGCCGAGGCGGTGACGGTGACGTTCCTGTCGCTGTCGCTGGGGCGCCTGCTGCACGCGTTCAACATGCGCGACCCGGGCAGCGGGGTGGTGGTCAACGACATCACCCGCAACCCGGCGGTGTGGGGCGCGCTGGCGCTGTGCGCGGGGATGCTGGCGCTGGCGGTGTACCTGCCGCCGCTGGCCGCGGTGCTGGGCGTCACGCCGCCGGGGGCCACCGGCTGGGCGCTGGTGGCGGGCGCCAGCGTGACGCCCCTGCTGGTGGGCCAGGTGGCGCTGGCGCTGTGGCCCGCCGGGCGCGCTCAGGAGCCGTCGCCGACCGAGCCGCGGGCGAAGATCGAGGACACGTAGGTCAGGATGTCGTTGGCGCAGATCTCGCAGTAGCCGTAGCTGCGGATCAGCCGGTCCTTCACCACCTCGAGCTGCTCCCGCGTGCCGTTGTCCACCAGGTCCTGCACCAGCGCGGTGAAGCGGATGGTGTCCTTCTGGTCCTCGAACAGCTTCAGCTCCAGGCCCCGCTGCAGCCGCTCGTGGCTGCGGTGGTCGAACGGCTTGCCCTCCAGCGCGCGCGCGCCGATGAAGTTCATGATCTCGCGGCGGAAGGCGTCCTTGCGCCCCTCGGCGATCTCGATGTTCTCCTCGATGGAGCGCATCAGCTGCTCGTCCGGGCCCTCGTCCTGGCCGGTGTACTCGTTGCGGATCCTCTCCCCCTGGGTGTAGGCCTTGACGTTGGCGACGTAGCGCCGGCACAGCCGCTCGATGCCCTCGTCGTCGGTGGCGATCGCCCGCTGGACCTCGTTCTTGGCCCGGTTCTCGAACTCGTCCTGCACCACCCGCAGCAGCTCGCGGTAGTGCTCCCGGAGATCGTCCGAGGCCACCAGGGTGTGGTGCTTGAGCCCCCCCTCCAGCTCGTTGAGCACCATGAACGGGTTGAGGCAGCCCACCTCGGCCCTGACCAGCGCGTTGCTGATCTGGTCCTGGACGTAGCGCGGGCTGATGCCCTCCAGCCCCTCGCGGCGGGCCCGCGCCCTGAGGTCGCGGATGCGATCGTCGGTGAACCCCGGGAGCGAGGCCCCGTCGTACAGCTTGAGCTTCTGCAGCAGGGACAGGGACTCCTCGCCGGGGTCCTCCAGCCGGGTCAGGATCGCCCACATCGAGGCCACCTCGAAGGTGTGCGGCGCCACGTGCACGGGCAGCCGCTCGGGGGGGAACTCCTTGCGGTAGATGCGGACCTCGTCGCGCAGCCGGGTGATGTACGGAACGTCCAGCCGGATGGTGCGGTCCCGCAGCGCCTCCATGAACTCGTCGCCCTGCAGCCGGCGGTACTCCGGCTCGTTGGTGTGCCCGATGATCACCTCGTCGATGTCGGTCTGGGCGAACTTCT
>CAZOYV010000145.1:0-21312 GCA_964584075.1 uncultured Rickettsiales bacterium
TCAGGCACTTACAATTACATTTTCGCGAAAATGTAATTGTAAGTGCCTGACCCCTTCTTCGATACCGGCCCCACGGAGAGGGAGGACCCCCGATGGCCGACCTGCAAGACCTGTTCATCGGCATCGCCGGAATGATCGGCGCCGGCAAGAGCACCCTCGCCAAGGCGCTCGGCGAGCACCTCGAGCTGCCCGTGTACTACGAGCCGGTGCAGGACAACGAGTACCTCGAGGACTTCTACCGCGACACGGCGCGGTACAGCTTCGCGACGCAGATCTACCTGCTCAACCGGCGGTTCGCGCAGCATCAGGAGATCATCTGGCGCGGAGGCGGCGGGGTGCAGGACCGCACGATCTACGAGGACGCGGTGTTCGCCCGCACGCTGGTCAAGCTCGACCTGATGGAGGAGCGCGACTACCGCACCTACCTCGGGCTGTTCCGCCACATGAGCAACTTCATGTGCCGGCCGGGCGTGATCGTCTACCTCGACGTGGGCCCCGAGCGCTCGATGGAGCGGATCCAGATGCGCCAGCGGGACGTGGAGAGCGGCGTGTCGCTGGAGTACCTCGAGGCGCTGTACGACGAGTACGAGCGGTTCATCGAGAACATCTCGCGCACGATCCCGACGATCCGCGTCGACTGGGACCAGTTCCGCGACGTGGAGGACATGGCCGACGCGATCAAGCGCCTGTACTTCCACGGCAGCTTCCTGCGCGAGGTGACCTGGGACCCGGTCAAGGGGTAGCTACAGCAGCCCCGCGTCGAGGAACAGCTTGCGCAGCGGCAGGCGCCGGAACTCGGCGCGGCGGAATTCGGTGAAGATCAGCGCCGGGTCGTCGCCCGGGACGTAGGCCAGCGCCGGCTCGCCCTGGGGGTTGAGCGGCAGCACCTGCTCGGCCAGGGTCTGGCCGTCGGAGTCGACCACCACCACCGCGAGGTCGTCCTGGCGCCAGCCGAGGAACACGCCGTCGTGCAGGTCGGCGATCAGCGCGGTGACGGGCAGGTCGTACTCGGGGCGGCGCTGCAGCGTCGCGGTGTCGACGGCGAACCCGCCGGCGTAGATCCGCTGGCCGTTGGCGGTGCGCAGGCCCTGGTCGATGCGCTTGTCGGCGCGCAGCGCGTCCACGTCCTCGGGGTGCAGCTGGGTCCAGCCCACGACCTCGTCCTGGTCGGGATCGACGAGGTTGAACACGCCGTCGGCGTTGCGGAACGTGATCACCCCGTGGTCGAGGACGAACAGCTCCAGCCGCCCGGTCAGGTCGTCGTCGCTCAGCGCGGGGCCGTGCAGCTGCCAGCGCTGGACCGGGACGTGCAACCGCGGGTCGTACTCCACCAGCACGCCCTGCTCGCTGTGGGCCACGAACACGGTCTGGCGCCCGGCGTGGTAGGCCACGTCGCTGAACGTCAGCAGCGTGTTGTCGTCCAGGCCGAGGTCGTGGACGTCGAGGATCTCCAGGGTCTCGCCGTCGATCTCGTACAGCGTGCTGGCCAGCTGGTCGAGCAGCCACACCGTGGTGCCCTGCCACACCGGCGCCACCGGCCAGGTCACCGCCTCGCGGACGTCGTGGACCGTTTCGTCCTCGAAGTCGACGAGGCCGAAGGCGTTGCTCAACCGGCCGGTGTACAGCACCCGGCCCTGGGGGCTCACCGCCAGCGACTCGATGTGCTCGCCGAGCTGGATCCTGTGCACGATGCTGCCGTCGGCGGGGTCCATGCCCCACACCTCGGTGGTGCCCTCGGAGTTGAACCACACCAGCCCGGACTCGCGGTCGGCGCGGCCGTAGCGCGAGTTCTTGCCGGTGGCGTACCACGGGTCGAGGGGCTCGAGATCGTGGTCCCAGCGGCGGGCGATGCCCCAGTTGGGACCGGCGGTCTCGTCGGTGCCGGTGCCGTTGAACACCAGGATCTGCTCGTCGACCACGACGATGTCGCGGTGGCCGTCGGTCAGCTGCTGGCGCCGCCACGGCTGGCCGTCGCAGTGGATCCGGTGGACCGCGTCGTCCTGGGCCGCGGCGTAGCCGCCGTCGGGCAGCTCGGCGAGCATCCCGAACCCGCCCGCGAACGGCTCGGCCTCGGGCTCGAGGCACTCGTCGATGATCGCCAGGTCGGTCGGCCGCAGCCGGAACACCCCGGCGCGCTGGCCCTCGGCGCTGCGGATCAGCAGGGCCAGGGCGCCGTCGGAGTCCTGGATCATCGCCATCACCTCGGCGCCCAGGATCGCCTCGGTCACGATGTCGCCCCGGCGGTCGAGGACCTGCAGCGCGGTCTGGCTCGGGGCCAGCCCGCCGCGCTGGCCGGCGAACGCCACGCCGCCGTCGCGCAGCCCGACGCCGTGGTAGATCGACAGCAGCCCGGTGTCGAGGTGGTCCACCTCGCGGGTGGCGGGGTCCAGCCGGATCACGGTCGGATCGCCGGGCTCGCCCTCCCACGAGAACCACACCCGGTCGGCGCCGTCGGGGAACACCTTGGCGTGGCCGGGGTGCTCGAAGCCCAGGTCGTGGACCCGCACCAGCTCGCCGGCGACCAGGTCGATCTCGGCGATCGTGGGCAGCGCGTTGCAGCTGGTGTACAGGCTGTTGCCGCCGGGGTCGATCCCGACGTACAGCGGCAGCAGGTGGTTGTCCTGGTCCGCGGGCAGCAGCGTCACCGCGGTGCCGTCGTGGGGCGGCATGTGGGGCATCCCGCCGACGTGGAACGACTCGTCCTCCCGGCAGCCGCCGGCCGCCACGAGCAGCGCGCACAGCGCCGCCCCCGCCGCGAGGCGGACCGGCGCAGACCTGGTCTCGCGCTGCCGTGCCGTCAACCCATCTCCGTGTCGGTCCCTCGGGACGTTCAACCGGCGTGCGGGCGCAAGGGGCACATCGATGCCCGGGTCCCTCTAGGGACTCAGTATACGGGTCTCGGATGAATCCGCTTCAACTTCCTGGCGGTGGAACGGCAGCAGAGTGTAGTGGCCCTCGGCCCAGTGGGCGGCGTCGCCGTCGTGGCCGTGGGGCCAGTTGTACCGGTAGCGCGGGGTGCCGTCCTCGTCGAACGAGGCCACCGCGCGGAAGATCGGCCCGTGGTCGCCGACGCAGCGCTCGCGCAGGTCGGAGCCGTCCCAGTAGTGGCACTCGGCGACGTTGATCGAGGTGCCGTCCCCGCCGGCCGCGATCTCGCTGGTCCCGCCGAACGGCATGTCGAAGTAGGTCACGTAGTCGGTGTCGAACGAGAACACGTGCTGGTCGCCCCAGCTGACCTCGGCCTTGCCCAGCGCCGCGGCGCGCTCGTCGAGGAACGCCAGCGCCTGGTCCAGCGCCTCGATCATCAGCACCGCGGGGTCGCCGTCGATCACGCTGTCGACCTGCCGCTCGAAGGCCAGGATCAGGACCTTGTCGAGCATCATCACCTGGATCTCCTCGATGGCGTCGAACAGCAGCGTCAGGTCGTCACCCAGCACGTGGCGGGTCAGCAGCGTGAACCAGGTGCGGAACAGGGCGGGCTCGTGGGCCTCGCGGGTCATCACCCGGTCCCACGCGGCGAGCTGCGCGACGGCCGCGGCGATCTCGGGGCGGTCGACGTACTCCGCCAGCGCCGGGTTGGTCGGGATCTCGGCGGCGGCAGCCTCGAGCAGCGGCACCATCCGCCGCGCGGCGTCGCTGGTCTGGTCCCACTGCAGCGCGATCATGTCGTCGACGGTGATCCCGCCATCGGCCACCGCGGCGTCGAGGGCCTCCTCGATCTGCCCGGCGCGGAAGCCGGCGGCGTACCAGCTGCCATAGTAGAACGCGTCGTTCAGCGGGTCGTTGTCGTCGGTGTGGCCCCACGGGTCGTTGTTCGCGGTGGCGATGTACGGCTCGGCCTCGTCGAGGTACGGCATCACCTCGGGCCCGAGCCAGCCGGTCCAGTAGGTGTCGGGGTCGCTGCCGTCCATCACGCGGTAGGCCGGCGGGGTGGGGGAGGGCCGCTCGGGGACCAGGCCGTGGGTCTTGTAGCGGATCCCGTCGGCGGTGGCGCCGACCCAGTTCTGGATCCCGGACTTCTGGTAGTCGATCGCCGCCTCGAAGTCGGCCAGGTCCTCGGCGCGGTTCATGTCCAGGTACAGCATCAGCCCGGACGTGGGGGTGAACCCGGTCCAGCGCATCATCAGGTGGTCGTTGGCGAACAGCTGGACCGGCAGCGGCAGCATCGCCTCGGGGACGATCACGCCGTGGTCGCCGACCACCTGGTGGTTCAGGATCTGCTCCTTGAGCGTGCCGTCCTCCTGGCGGATCCGGATCGTCTCCTGGGTGGTGGTGATCTCGACCCACTCGTCGCCGATCTTGGCGCGGTCGCCGTCGATCTCGACATCCCACAGGTCGACGGCGTCGGCGAAGTTGGTCGTCGCGGTCCACACCAGGTCGCGGTTGTGGCCGAGGTGGACCCCGGCGGTGCCGGCGAACGAGAACCCGGCCACGTCGTAGCTGCCGCCGGCGTCGGCGGAGTTGAGGTGCTGCAGCGTCATGTAGCTCGGGTCGGCGAGGAACGAGTGGGGGTCGCCGGCGATGATCGGGCGGCCGCTGTCGGTGAAGTCGCCGCGCACCGCCCAGTTGTTGCTGCCCTTGTTCCAGCCCCAGTGGTCCTGGAACCGCATGCCCCAGTCCAGCAGCGCCAGCAGGTCCTCGACGCTGGCGTCGGCGTCGATCTTGGCGGCGCCGTCGTCGGGATCGCCGCGCCCGCCCGAGCCGCCGGCGGGGGGCTCGTCGACCATGATGTAGGTCGGCGTGGCCTGGACGAAGACCGGCACGTCGGGGTCGTCGGCCGCCGGGGCCAGCTCCTCGTAAACCGTGTAGAACAGGTCGAAGAACAGCGAGTTGCTGAACGCGAAGTTGATCCGCAGCCCCATCGCCACCATGTCTTCGCGGGCGAACGGCGACGGCTCGTAGTCCAGCGCGGTGAACTCCGCGGGCATCGGCGCCTCGCCCGAGAGCACCTCGTCGACGTAGGCGTTGATCCCGGACAGGTAGGCGGCGGCGGCGTTGAGCTCGTCGACGCCCTCCTCGGCGTGCTCGAGCAGGATCTCGCAGCTGTAGCGGTCGAAGTCGAAGGTCCGCGCCTGGACGTCGGACTCGACCCCCGCCTCCCCGACGATCTCGGCCAGCGTGCCCTGCGAGGCGCGGCGCAGGATGTCCATCTGGAACAGCCGCTGCTCTGCGATCAGGTAGCCCGAGGCGTAGAACAGGTCCTGGTCGCTCTGGGCGTAGACGTGGGGCACGCCCATCCCGTCGTAGAGGACCTCCACCGGCTCGGCGAGCTCCCACTCGGGCATCAGCCCCGGGATGTCGGGGTTGCACGGATCGAACGGCTCCTCGGGGGGCGCCTCGTCCGGGGGCTCGCAGGCGACGAGCCCGAGCATCGCGGCGGCGCCGAGCAGCGCGCAGAGGGCGGAGCGGTGCATGTGGCCTCCCTGGGTGTCCGTCCGACCGCGCCTACCATCGGGTAGGCAATTACCGTCCCGATGGTCACTGTATGGAATCCCGGCGGGAGGGATCAACGCTTTTCGAGGCGCGTTCATCCCAGCGTTCACCCAAGGGCCGACAACGCCCATCGCCACTGGGTTTGCGGGTATCCTGGGGACATGGCCGAGCTGCGCTGGATCCCGGTCCTGGTGCTGGTCGCGTGGACGGCCGCGGCAGCCCACGCCCAGCCCTCGTTCGACGTCATCGGCCCCGGCTACCACCCCCGGCTGCTCGCCGACGACGGCGGCCGGCTGCACCTGCTGCTGCACGACGGCGACCGCCTCTACTACCGCGCGTACGTGGGCGGGGGCTGGACGGCGGCCGAGGAGGTGCCCGGCTCCCAGGGGGTCCCGGGCCACAAGTTCACCCGCGGCCGGATGGCGATCTCGGCCGACGGCGACCGGGTCCACGTCACGTGGGGCACCGGGTACGGGACCGACATCCGCTACGCGCTCCGCGACGGCGGGGGGTGGGTCGGCCCGGAGACGCCATGTCCCGCCTCGATCCGCGCCTGGGAGTACGCCGCCGTGGCGACCACGTCGGGGGGCGACGCGTACGCCTTGTGCATGTTCGACGACCTGTGGGTCGCGCACCGCGATCCGGGCGGCACCTGGGACGGCCCGCACGAGGTGCTCGGCGAGTGGGCAAAGCACGTCGCCGCCGCGACCGACGACAGCGACGAGATCCACCTGGTGTGGCGGTTCTCGCGGGTGCGCACGCTGCGCGGCGACGGCAGCGACTGGACCGGGCCGTTCGACGCCTCCACCGCCGCGGGCAGCGCCGAGCTGCCGGCGCAGGTGCTGGGGGCGGGCGGTCTGGTGCACATCGCGTGGCAGCAGTGGGTCGACGACGGGGGCTGGCGGCCGGACACCCAGCGCTACGCGGCGGGGCTGGACGACCAGTGGACCCAGGGCGGGGAGGGGGTCGTGGTGACCCAGCCGGGGGCGGTCTCCAACCCGCCCGAGCTGGCGGTGGACGCGCACGGCAACGTGCTGATCACCTGGATCGAGGACCACCACCTGCAGCTGGCGTGGTCCACCGACGGGGGGCAGAGCTTCCCGCCCCCCGAGGAGCTGGCCGGCGACGCCCAGCCGGTGCAGGACGGCACGCTGGAGCACGACCTGGCCACCGCCCCGGTGGTGATCGTCGGCGACGAGGTCCACATCGTCTACGAGGACGACCAGCGGCGGCTGGTCCACGTCACCGGGCTGTCCACCGGGACCGGCGGGGACGACGACGACACGGGGGACGACGACGACACGGGGGACGACGACGAGGGCGGGGACGACGACGAGGGCGGGGACGACGACGAGGGCGGGGACGACGACGGCGACGGGGCCGGGGGGTGCTCGTGCCGGGTGGGGCCGGAGCCGGGCCGATCAGTCCTGGTCCCGCTCCTGCTCGGCGCGCTCCTCCTCGTCCCGCTCGCGCTCCTCCGCGGCCTCGATCGCCTCTAGCTGCTCCTCGCGCTCCCGTTCCTCGCGCTCCCGCAGCCGTTCCTCGCGCTCGCGCAGCCGTTCCTCGCGCTCCCGCTCGAGCTCCTCGCGCTCCCGGGCGTGCTCCTCGCGCTCCCGCTCCCGCTCCTCGCGGGCGCGCTCCCGCTCCCCACGGGCCCGATCCCGCTCCTCGGCGGCGCGGTGCCGCTCGTCTTCGGCGCGCTCCCGCTCCTGCTCGGCGCGCACCCGCTCCCGGTCGGCGCGGTCGCGCAGCTCGTCGGCCTGCCGCTCCAGCGCCTCGGCCTGGCGCTCCAGCGCCTCGGCCCGGTCCTCGAGCGAGTCGGCGGCCCACGGCTGCAGCTGCAGCTGCTGGGTCACGCGGATCTCGATCTCCTCGCCGAGCCGCTCCAGCTTCTCCTCGTGCTCCTCGGCCCACGCCTCGGCGATCTGCTCCATCTCCTGCTCGATCTTCTCGCGGCGCTTGCCGTGGGCCCGGTCGTACTGCCGCCCGAGCTTGTCCAGCTCGTCGAGCTGCTCGAGCTCGAGCTCGTCGACCAGCTCCCGCTCCATCTGCTCGGCGACCCGCTCCCAGTCCTCGGCGTAGCGCTCCCAGTCCTCGGCGTAGCGCTCCCAGTCGGAGGTCCACAGCTCCCAGTCCTCGGTGACGATCTGCAGGGTCTCGCCGCCGTCGTCGTCGGTGATCACGATCACGTGGGCCTCGCCGTCCTCGAGCGGGGCCGGAGGGGCCGGCGGGGCGGGGGGCGCGGGGGCCGCGGCCGCCTGGGCGACCGGGACCTTCGGCACGGTCGGGGCCTTGGGCACGGCCAGCGCCGCGCTGGACGGGGGAGCCGGTGGGCTCGGGGGAGCGGGGGGAGCCGGCGCGACCTGGGACAGGGGAACGCCATACTCGACCTCGATCTCGTGCTCGATCTCGCGCTCGATCTCGTGCTCGGTCTCGATCGCGGTCTCGTTCTCGAGCTCGTCCTCGAATTCGCTCTCGGTCTCCGCCTCGGCCCGCTCCTCGCGGACGCCGACGGCGGCGACGAGGGCCACGGCGACGGCGGCGACGACCCAGCCGGCGGGGGCGCGGCGGTGGGGGCCGGGTACGCCCAGCAGGCGGGTCACGCGGTCCAGCAGGGAGCCGTCGGTGGCGGCGGCGGCCAGCGGGGCGGGGGTCCGCGCGCGGGCCTGCTCCAGCACCGTCAGGGCGCGTGCCAGGGACAGCGGATCGCCGCAGACCTGCACGGCGAGGTCGTCGGCGCAGTGCTCGCGCTCCACACGGATCCGCCGGGAGATCCACCACACCGCGGGGTGGTAGAACAGCAGCGTCTCGGCGGCGCTCTGCAGCAGGTTGACCAGGTAGTCGTGGCGCCGCACGTGGGCCAGCTCGTGGGCCAGCACCAGCTCCAGCTGGCGCGGGCTGAGCCCGGCCAGCGCCGCCGGGGGCAGCAGCACCACCGGCCGCAGCCAGCCCAGGGTCAGGGGCACGTCGACGCGGGCCGACTCCAGGACCTGCACCGGCCGCGAGATGCGCAGCCGCCGGACCAGCCGTCGGGCCGGCTCGCTCCACGCCCGCCGCGCCGCGTGGGCCCCGTGGACCCGCAGCCGCTGGGTCTCGACCCAGCCGCCCAGCAGACGCAGCGACAGCACCAGCACGCCCGCCAGCCACGCCGGCACCAGGTAGGGCTGGATCAGGAACACCAGCGCCTGCCACGACAGCGCCGGCGGGGGCGCCGTCGCCGCCGCCGCCGCGGCTGCGGGGACCGGCGCCGCGCTCGACGCGCCCAGCCACAGCGCGGTGGCCACCGGCGCGGCGACCATCCCCGCCAGTGCGGCGCAGGACAGCGCGTAGCGCGCCGCCGGGGAGCGCCGGCGCAGCAGCGCCAGCCCAACCGCCGCCGCCAGCGCGAGCAGCGTGCCCTGCCACAGGAAGTGCAGCAGGCTCAGGCCGACGGCCCGCGTCCAGGGGTGCAGCAACCAGTCACCGAAGAGGTCGGAGAGCATGGTGTCCTCCCGCTAGTCGTTCTCACGCTCGAGGCGCTCGAGCAGTTCCCGGATCTGCGCCAGCTCCTCGGCCGACGCCGCCTCCTGCGACAGCGCCCGCATCGCCAGCTGGGCCGCCGAGCCGCCGAACGCCCGCCGGGCCAGGTCGCGGGCCAGGTGTGCCTGAGTGTCCTCCCGCTCTGTGGCGGCGGCGTACACGTGGGTCCGCCGCGACTCGTCCCGCGTCACCAGGCCCTTCTCGGTCATGATCTGCAGCATCTTCAGCGCCGTGGTGTAGGCGGTGTCGCGCTCGGCGGACAGCGCCTGCTGCACCTCGCGGACGGTGCTCGGACCGCGCTCCCACAGCACGTTGAGGATCGCCAGCTCGCCGTCGGTGGGACGGTTGGATGCGGGTCTGCCCATCGGGACTTCCTCCCGGCTCGCGCCGTCGACCTTCGACAACGTATACGAAAAACTTCGTATTGCAACGAAAAAATTCGTAAGCCCGCCACCCTCAGCCCGAATCCACCGGTACGCCGGACCGCTCGCACCAAGCGCCCGATCCGCCCCCCGAGTCACAGGAGGCGCGGGCTGAACTGCCGGTCCGCCCCCATCGCCCGCTTCCGGGACGACCCGGCTCTCGGGCGTTGCTCCTTCTCGCCCCGATCGCCATGAGAGCCCCCGAGGCCCCGCTTCACCGCGAACCAGATCCCTGACAGTACCGAGCCCGAGTCCGAGTCCGACTCCGAGTCCGAGCCCGAGTCCGAGTCCGAGCCCGGTTCCGAGTCCGAGTCCGAGCCCGAGCCCTGCGTTGGCGCCTACCAACGATTCCCGCGAGCACCCGCCCACGCCCAGATCGTGACGATGGCTCACGATTCCCGCGCGGCGCGTCGTCCCAGGCCCGAATCGTGACGATGGCTCACGATTCCCGTGCGAAGCGTCGACCCGTGAGGTCGCGGTCGCCGGCTCTGATGCGCTCGGTGGCGGTGCTCAGGTCGCCCGCTGCTCGGGTACGCAGGGGCTGCACCGCGATCGCGGGTGTCACCACGGGCCAGCCCGGCAGGGCCAGTCCCTGCGCCACCCCGCCCGGTCACGGCTCGCCGTGCTCCGCGCCTCCCCCTTCCTTGCCGAACGACAGCACCGCCGTACCGAGCACCATGATCGCGATCGCGGCGATCTTGATCGCCGGGAGGTCCTCGCCGTAGACCCACACCCCGCCCACCACCGGCGCCAGCAGGGTGGCGACCATCACCACCGGCGCCACCACCGCCACGCGGCCGTTGGCGAAGGCGATCTGGTAGACGGCGAACCCGAGGACGTTGAGCGCCAGCATCAGCCACAGCGCCAGCGACGAGACGAGGTCGACCCAGAACGCCCCGGTGCCGGCCGCCGGGACCAGCCCGCCGGCGGCGAGCACCGAGGGGAACTCGAGCATCTCGTTGGCGAACAGCTTGTAGTACGCTGCACCCAGGCCCCAGTAGATCCCGGCGATCAGCGACAGCGAGATCTCGCGGCTGACGTACCGCCCCACCGCGGGGACCCACATCGGCAGCGCCACCAGCAGCGACACCGCCACCGAGCCGGCCAGCACCAGGTGCATCCCGCGGTACTGCGTGGCGATCGCGACCACGTCGCCGGTCATCGCCTCGCCATGGACCCCCAGCAGCGCCGCGCCGCACACCGCGGTGACGATCCCGACCAGCTCGAGCTTGCTGACCTTCTCCTCGAGCAGCACCGCCCCGAGCACGGCGGCGACCACCACGTAGAACGTGATGATCGGCTTGACGATCGTCAGGTCGAGCTTGGCCAGCGCGACGAAGTAGAAGATCCCGCCGAGGCCGTTGAGCGCCAGCCCCAGCAGCCAGATCCAGTTGCGCAGCAGCTTCCACACGATGGGGAAGAAGTTGCGCAGCACCGCGGAGACGGACAGCTCGGGGAAGCCGCGGCTGACCCCGACCTTGAGCGCCACCGCTGCGAGGCCGAACAGCACGGTGGCCGCGATGGCGGCGGCGACGTAGGGGCCGGCCATCGTGGTCGCCTACAGGCCCCAGCCGAAGATGCGGTCCGCCGTGCGCCAGTAGAAGTCCTCGCGGGTCTGCTGGGGCACGTGCAGGTAGTCCAGCAGGTCCTCGGCGACGGGCAGCCAGTCCCCCACCGGCGGGTCGTCGGTGCCGAACGGGATCTTGCGGAAGTAGCGCAGCGCCAGGTTCTCGTCGGGGTCGTCCCAGTCGGCACCGGGGAACGGCGCCAGCGCCCGCTTCAGCCGGGCGAAGAACGGCCGGTCGCCCACGTCCCACGAGACGTCGAAGTGGCAGTTGGGGAACCCGTCGAGCAGCGCCAGCGCCTCGTCGGTGTGGGGCATCCCGAGGTGGGCGCCGATGATCGGCAGGTCGGGGAACGAGCGCGCGATGCGGTCCAGCCGGTAGGCGCGCATGTGGTCGGCGCTGAGCCGCTCGGTGCGGTCGTGGTCGCCGAGGCGCATGACCCACCCGGTGTGGAACAGGATCGGCATCCGCAGCTGCTCGGCGCGCTCGTAGATCGGCATGTAGCGATCGTGGTCGTAGGGGTGGGACGGCATCTCGAGCTTCAGGCCGGCAAAGCCCTGGTCGCGCAGCCGCGACACGTCGTCGGGCGAGCCCACCTCGCGGCCGAGCTCGACGTTGCCCATCCCGACCAGCAGGTCGGGGAACTCCCGCATCCAGCGCAGCACGCCCTCGTTGCCGAGGTACACGCTGCGCGGCGGGTTCCAGTAGGCGCAGTCGGCCAGCACGCAGACCTTGACGCAGCCGTGCTGCTCCCAGTCGCGGACGCGGGCGGGCACGTCCATCGTGGAGTGCAGGTGGGCGTGGACGTTGACCAGCTTGGTGGGGATCGGCATCGGCGCCTACTTGACCTCGCCCATGCAGTACGGCCAGCCGTCGGGGTGGTGCCGGCAGGTGCCGCTGTCACAGCAGATGTGCATCCTGTCCTCGCCGTAGTAGTCGCCGAGGATCTCGCACTTGACCTTGCCCTGCTCGCCGCAGTCCTCGTGGCAGTACTCGACGTTGAGGAAGCCGCGGCAGATCCCGGCCTCGCTGCAGCACAGCCGCTTGCTGTTGCACTGGCGCTCCTTGGGGCAGCCGTCGTCCTTGCAGTACGCGACCCCGAAGGCGTCGTCGCACTCCTCGCTGTCGCGACAGCAGGTGTTGCGCTTGTTGCCCTCGCACCACTTGGGGAACTCGCCCCCGCAGCCGTCGGGCGTGGGGTTGCAGCCGTTGTACTTGGGCCACCCGGTCAGCCCGCCGCCGCCGCTGTAGCAGTCGTTCTCGCTGGGCTTGCAGCACTCGGGCGGGGCGTCGGCCTCCTGCTGGCAGCAGGTGTACGACGAGTCGGGGCAGCACCAGTCGCCGCACGCCACCGCGCCGGTGGCTCCACACTCCTGGTCGTAGAGCGTCTCCTCCTGCGAAGGCGGGTCGCCCTTGCAGGTGGTCGGCTCGCCGCCGTCGGTGCCGCCCTGGCCCCCGCGGGTCGTGCCGAGGCTGAGCACCAGCACCACCGCGACCAGGGCCGCCATGACCCCGACGTCCTTCCACAGCCAGCCGTGTCCGCTTCGCATCGATCCTCCCGCCGCCGGCGCGCGTCGCACGATCGTCCCTCGCGCCGGTCGAGCTTTTCATTATGATCGTCCCCCCATCATGGAGGGAAGGGACGCGCGATGAACCACCCCGCCAGCCGCCTCGGACCCCGAGTGCCCTACCACCCCGGCTCGCCCTGGCCGTGCATGCGCGGCAACCCCCGCGGCACCGGCACCTCGCCGCTGGTCGGCGGGGACACCGGCTTCGAGCCCGCCGCCGAGATGGTGCTGCGCCGCTGGCGCACCGGCAACGGGATCTTCAGCACGCCGGTGGTGGGCGCGGACGAGACGATCTACGTCGGCTCGGCCGACAAGCGGTTCTACGCGCTGGACCCGGTGAGCGGAGAGCAGCGCTGGAGCTTCGAGACCGGCGAGTGCATCGACTGCGCCGGCTGCATCGCCGAGGACGGCACGATCTACTTCGTGTCCTGCGACGCCGGGCTGTACGGCCTGACCCCCGACGGCGAGGAGACCTGGCGGCTCAACGTGTTCGAGGACCGCCAGCACTACACCCCGAGCACGATCTACTGGTGGGAGGCCAACGTCGTGCTGGGCCCCAGCGGGGACCTGTACGCCGGCAACGACGACTTCAACTTCTACGCCATCGAGCCCGGCCGCGGGGTGCGCTGGGCCCACCAGACCGGCCTGCACATCTGGACCGCGCCGGCGATGGACGAGACCGGGGCGGTGTACTTCGCCTCGTTCGACCTGCACCTCTACGCGCTGGAGCTGGACAGCGGCAAGGTCCGCTGGCGGGCGCCGACGGGCAACTTCATCGCCAGCTCGCCGGCGGTGGCCCCCGACGGCAGCATCGTGTTCGGCAGCTTCGACGGCCGGGTCCACGCGCTGGACCCGCGGCGGGGCCACACCCGCTGGCAGATCGCCACCGGGGGCCCGATCTACGGCTCGCCGGCGATCGCCGCCGACGGCACGGTCTACGTCGGCAGCTCGGACGGCTGCCTGTACGCCATCGACCCGGGCGGGCCGCGGGTGAGGTGGACGTTCTACACCGGCGACGCGCTGCGCTGCTCCGCGGCGCTGGGGCCCGACCCCGAGCGCGAGAGCCCCTACCTGATCTACTTCGGCGGCGGCAACGGGCTGATCTACGCGCTGGACCCCGACGGCCAGCGGCGCTGGTCGCTGGACACCCGCGTCGGCGCGGACGGCGTGGACTACCCCAACATCAACGCCTCGATGGCGCTGGGGCGCACCGGGGTGTCCACCGCGGCGGCCAGCGGCGACGTGTTCTTCGTGCCGTACCACCTGTACCTCGAGGCGCCGAAGACCCCGGGGCTGGATCGGCGGCCCGACGACGGCTACCCGGCCTCGGGGACCCACCTGTACTACGTCACGCCGGGGGGCAGCATCGTCGCGAGCCCGCTGGGCGAGGAGGCCGCCGGCGACGACGGCGCGCCCCCGGTGGAGGCCTCCCAGGCGCTGAGCTTCCGGGTGCTGACACGGCGCGACGGGACCTCGCTGCCGACCCGGCTGGACCCCGACGGGCTCGACGTGCGCCTCGACCCCCCGCGGCCCCACCGCGTGCTGCTGCACCCCGACCGCGGGCAGCTCGACGTGGTGCCGGTGCGGCCGTCCACCACCGACGAGCCGTTCGAGGTCGACCTGCGCGCCGGCTTCGAGGCCGGGGACGAGCGCGGCGAGGTGCGCGGGCGGTTCCGCGCCGAGCCGCTCCCGCGGCCCGCGGCGCCGACGCTGGAGGAGCTCCCCGAGCGGCCGTTCCGCATCACCCACATGTCGATCTTCGATCCGCCGATCGTGCCCAGCTTCGACCAGATCGGGATCGCCAGCCTGACGGTCCACACGCGGGTCGTCCACGTGGACCCCGAGCGCGGCAAGTTCGTGGCCTGGGGCCTGCAGAAGTTCGGGATGGACGAGCGGGGAGAGCACGTCCAGATCGCGGTCCCGCGGGCCCTGCTGTGGGCGCTGGCGGGCAGCTACGACGACGGCCGCGCGGTGCTCACCGCCCGCAACCTGCACTTCGAGCTGACCGCCTTCCCGGTGCCGCTGGACACGCTGCGGTTCTCCGGCTCGTGGGACGGCGACGCCGGGCCGGGGGCGGGGGCCTCGATGGTCGCCGAGTGCGACGTCGTCTCGCGCTTCCGGGTGCTGCGGCGGTGGGTCCAGCGCATCGGCAAGGACCGCAAGAAGGCGGAGGAGGCGCGGGCGCCGCGGCACGCCGGCCCCCCGGTGCAGTGGTCCAAGCTGCTGGTCTTCGCCCAGTCGTGGGTCCCCGATCTGCGCTCGCTGGGCAGTGTGCTGCCGGGTGTGCTGCGCAGCCTGACGCGGACGATCCCGCTGGCCTGGCGCGTGCCGCGCAGGGAGATGTACGGCCCGTGGGGGCTGATCGGCGAGGACGGCTGGTTCCGCGGGGCGGGGACGTTCCGCACCAGCCCCGACCCCGGGGCGGCGCTGCCCGACGTGGACGTGGCGCGCTTCGCGTTCGACACGGTGCGCAACCAGGCGGTGGCCGAGATCGCGCTGCGCGGCGGCGAGGAGTTCGGCGGCGCGGTGCCCGGCATCCTGATCGTCGACACCGACGTGTGCGAGCCGCTGGCGCTGGACTACGACGGCGCGACCGTCGTGACCCGCGACGAAGAGCGCCGCCGCTGGCGGGTGGCGCTGTCGCTGCCGCGCAGCTTCGACGTCGCCGACCGCCGCTGGAAGGCCTACCTGCTGCTCGACCTCAGGACCCTCGCAGCGCTCGAGCTCTCGCCCCCGTCCCCCTGAGGCGGGCCAGCAGCCACTCCAGCGAGCCCGCGTAGCCGGCGCGCTCCCAGGCCACCAGCAGCGCGTGCCACAGCAGCACGTTGCCCACCCCGAACGCCAGCGCCCAGCCCAGCGCGTCGTTCCAGCCCGGCGCCAGCCGGTCCAGCGCGACGCGCAGCGCCATCGCGAGGATCCCCTCGACCATGAAGATCGTCAGGCTCAGCCGCCCGAACCGCTGGATCACGCGCAGCAGCCCGGCCGGCCGCCAGCCGCGGCGGCCCGGCCCCGGGTCGAACAGCGCCAGCAGCCCGATCATCAGCAGCGCGAACACGCCCAGCAGCAGGTACGACAGCCCGGTGAAGTACAGCGCCGACTGGCCCCAGATCTCCTCGCGGCCGGACAGCGCGACCCCGCCCGAGAGCCCCAGCGCCACGCCGCCGAGCACCAGCAGCACCGCGGCGGCGATGCCCATCTGCTGGTACAGCGGCCCGCGCGGCTCGCCGCGCACCAGCGCCACGCCGAGCACCGCCCCGCATAGCCCGTAGGCCACGAACGGGAACACCGGGTTGGGGTCGTTGATCAGCAGCGCCAGCGGCACCGCGGCGGCGATCGCGGCGCCGCCGCGGTCCACCAGCGCCATCATCGGCCCGAACAGCAGCGCGCGCAGGATCGGCGTGGCGACCAGCACCAGCGCCGCGAGCCCCAGCAGCCTGTCGGCCAGGCCGTCGCCGGCCGCCGGCGCCTTGCGCGCGTAGACCACCCGCAGCACCAGCGAGACGACCAGCACGTTGATCGCGATCATCCACAGCGCGCTGGCGAACACGAAGATCTCGGGGTGGATCCGCACCGGCTGGCCGTAGTACATCCAGCCCAGCACGACGCTGGTGCGCAGCTCGGGATCGTCGGGCGGCAGGCCCACCACCGAGTTGCCCACCAGCAGGGTCCAGACCCAGTGCAGCGCGAACACGATCGCGAACGTCTGCAGCGCCCCGGGGATCAGCGACCGCGGGTAGCGCCACGGCCCGTCCGCCGCCGCAGCGCGGTCCAGCCGCCGCAGCGTGGTGACCGCGTTGGCCGCCCCCGAGATGACGCCGAACAGCCCGGCCCACAGCAGCAGGAACCCGAACGCCACGAGCCACGGCGGCGGGTCCTCGAGCACCTCGCTGAGCCGCGCGAAGTGGAACGCCCCGTTGTGCAGGAACACCATCCCGGCGATGGCGATCCCGCGCAGCACGTCCAGCGTGACGACGCGGTCCTGCGGTGGGGCGGCTTGCTGCGTCATGGAGACCCGTCCAGACGATAGCAGAGTGGCACCGCGAGGGCCGCGCAGCGGTTGTCCGCCGCGGACGATCTGGTCTATGACGGGGCCAGGGGACGCCCCCGCCCAACCACGGAGGACCACCGATGCCACACCGCCACGCCCTCGCCATGCCCCTGCTGGCCGCTGCCCTGACCCTGCTGATCGCCACCCCGGCCCTGGCCAAGAAGCCCGCCGAGGAGCCCGCGAAGTCCGCGCTGCTGTTCAACATCACCAGCGGCAAGGAGGACCTCCACGCCGTGACGATGGCGTTCCAGCTCGCCGACCACGGCCTCGAGGACGGCCGCGACGTGACGCTGTTCTTCAACGTCCGCTCCGTCGAGTTCGCCACCGCCGGGCTGTCCGACACGCTGTCGTTCGCCGACAACCCGCCGCTGAGGCAGATGCTCGCCGAGCTGATCGCCAAGGGCGCCACGGTGATCGCGTGCCCCCACTGCATGGCGGCGATGGGCTACGGCGAGGACGACCTCGTCGAGGGCGCCACGATGGCCGACCGCGCCAGGGTCTTCGGCCCGCTGGACGCGGGCGCGGCGGTGTTCACGTACTAGATCCCCCCCAGCCGCCCGCCGTCGACCGGCAGGCTCACGCCGCGGATGTAGGCGGCGGCGGGGGAGGCGAGGAACGCCACGGCCGCGCCGAGCTCGCTGGCCTTGCCGAGGCGGCCCTCGGGGACGCCGGCCTTCCAGCCCTCGGCGATCTGCTCGGGGGTCTGGCCCGTTCGCTCGGCGACGGCCTTGCCCAGCGAGCGCAGCCGCTCGGTGTCGGTGTAGCCCGGCAGCACGTTGTTGACCGTGATCTTGGGCGGCAGGGTCTTGGACAGGGTCTTGGCCCACGACGCCATCGCGCCGCGGATCGTGTTGGAGACCCCCAGCGTCGGGATCGGCTCGCGGACCGACAGCGAGATGATGTTGACGATCCGGCCGTAGCCGGCCCGCTCCATCCCGGGGACGCACAGCTGGGCCAGCACGTGGGACGCGATCACGTGGCGCTCGAAGGCGGCGAACAGGTCCGAGGCGGTGGCCTCGAGCAGCGGGCCCGGCGGGGGGCCGCCGGCGTTGTTGACCAGGATGTGGACCGGGCCGTGGTCGGCCAGCAGCGCCTCGCCCCGTTCCTGCAGCGAGAACCGATCCTGCAGGTCCTGGACCCAGTGGCGGGCGCGGGGGGCGCCGGCGTCGCGCAGCGAGGGCAGCATCGCGCGCAGCAGCTCCTCGCGGCGGGCCAGGACGGTGACCTCGGCGCCCAGCGAGGCCAGGGCCAGCGCGCTGGCGCGGCCGATCCCGGAGCTGGCCCCGCAGACCAGGGCGTGCTTGCCGTGTAGCGACATCTCGATCGTCATGGTGTCCTCCGCAGCGGGCTCAGCAGGGGTCGGGGAACTGCATCGCGCAGCGCCAGTCGCGGACCGTGGTGAACACCGGGTACGGGTTGTTGCCGGTGTCGACCCAGGCGAAGTCGTCCCACGCCCCGTCCTGCAGCATGAACGGCATCGAGGCCTCCACCTGGGGGTGGCTGAACCAGTCGTTCTGGTAGGCCGACAGCGTCCACTGGGCGACCTCGTTGCGGTCGCCGCAGTTGCCCGTCGCCTGGCAGTCGGGGTGGTCGATCGTCCAGCCCGTCTCGGTGATGTAGACCGGCTTGTTGATCCCCACCGCGGCCATCTCGTCCTCGAAGTAGTGCAGCCCGACGCCACAGACGCTGTAGGGCCGGAAGAACCCCCAGCCCTGGCCCTCGGACGGGTAGCTGTGGGTCGCGAAGCCGTCCAGCGCGGCGTGGACCCCCGGGACCGCGGCCTCCATCGCCTGCATCCAGGTGATCGAGGTGATCCCGCCGGTGTAGCCGCTGCCGCCGCACTCGCAGCTCTCCACCCCGCCGGGGGCGTAGCCGCCGTTGATCACGACGATGCGGGGGTCGCCCAGGGCGTGCAGCGCGTCGTCGACGTCGCGCAGGAAGGCGGCGTACTCGGCCGCGGCGGTGGTGTAGCTCAGCCAGCCGTCGGACGGGTCGCACTCCCACTCGTAGCAGAGGTTGGGCTCGTTGTGGACCTCGATCACGATCGGCCAGCCGGTCTGCTTGGGCAGCCCCGAGACCACGTTGGCGTACGACTGCGCCAGGCTGGTGTAGTCCATGTGGCCGGGGTCGTCGCTCAGGTCGCGGATGTTCATCTGGCCCCACGGCGGGCCCATCCGGATCACCGGCACGAGCTGCCGCGCGTAGACCGCGTCGATCGCGTCGACCCACTCCTGGGGCGGGCCGCCCATCCCCAGCGTCAGGCCCGGGAAGATCAGCTTGATGTGCCCGCCGCGGCCGCACAGCTCCTGGGCGCGGTCCCACTGGGTCGTGTTGCCCGGCCCGACCAGCCCGATCCCGATCGGGTTGGACGGCGGCGGGGCCACCGAGTCGTCGTCGTCGCCGATGTCGTCGTCGGACACGTCGTCGTCGGCGATGTCGTCGTCGCCGCTGTCGTCGTCGCCGGCGCCGGGGCCGACCCACACGGTGATGTCGCAGCGCCAGGTGGCGCCGTCGTCCACGCTGAAGACCCAGTCGTAGCGGCCCGGGATCAGGCCGCCGTGGAGGTACCACCAGGTCCACGGGCCCGTGCCGGTGATCTGGTCGAGATCGCCCTGGACCGGGCTGCCGTTGGGGTCCGTGCCGTCCAGGCCGATGTACACGTCCCCGGACTCGCCCTTGTGCTGGGTCACGTCGATGTGCATCACGTCGTCGGCGTCCATCGGCACCGGCGAGACGTCGACGCTGTAGCCGGGGGCGCAGTTCCACACCGGGTCGGGGACCTCGGTGTCGTCGTCCCCGGCGTCGTCGTCCCCGGCGTCGTCGTCGGCCGCGTCGTCGTCGGCCGCGTCGTCGTCGCCGGCGTCGTCGTCGGCGGTGTCGTCGTCCCCGGGGTGGTCGTCGTCGTCCGCGACCACGAGGCAGCCGGGGGCCAGCAGCAGCCCCAGCGCGGCGATCCAGGTCCAGGCGGCGTGGCGCATCGTCACTCCTCCCCGCCGACGGGTATACCACGCACCGCCCCGCGACTGGACCGGGACTCCTGCGGCCCTTGCATTCGGCCGGGCGGGGGCCGACGATCGGCGCGATGCGTGCCCCCGCCGCCCTCGCCGTGCTGCTCGCCCTGGTCGCCCCGGGACCGGCCGCCGCCGTGACCCTCGTCGTCGAGACGGACGGCAGCGGGGACTTCCCCAGCCTCACCGAGGCCCTCGCCGCGGCCGTCTCCGGCGACGTGATCGAGCTGGGGGAGGGGACGTTCTCGCCGTCCACCACCGGCGAGGTGCTGCCGCTGGACGTGCCGCCGGGGGTCACGATCCGCGGGCAGGGGGTCTGGGAGACGGAGATCGACGGCGAGTACGGCGAGGAGATCATGATGATCCGCTGGGCGGAGGAGGACGAGGTCCGGATCGAGGACCTGACCCTCGCGCGCGGCGAGTCCCCCCGCGACGGCGATCCCGACGCGCTGTACGTCTGGCAGTCCCACGCGACGTTGAGCCGGGTCCGGTTCGAGGACATCGGCGATCCCGAGCTGCCCGACCTGCCCTGGAACCTGGACATCTGGATCGACGTGCGCTCCTCGACCCTGACGCTGCTGGACTCTGGGGTGTCGTCGAGCCACGCCTCCAACCGCGGGGTGACCTGCACCGACTCGACCGTGGTCGCCGACGGGTTCTCGATGCGCTGGAACCGGTCCTACTACGGCGTGCTCGACCTGCGCGACGGCTGCGACGGGCAGCTGGACCGGGTGGTGCTCCAGGAGAACGACGGCACCAACTGCGACGGGGCGCTGGTGGCCGCCGGCGCGGTGCCGGCGAGCAACGTCGAGATGGTGTGGAACGACGTCGGCCCGTGCCGGCTGTGGCAGGGCGCCGAGCTGGTCCACGCGACGGTGGCGGGCAACGACTCGCAGGCGTTCTTCCCGCTGATCGAGGTCGAGCGGCTGGGGCACTCGATCGTGGCGTTCAACCAGGGCGCCGTGGCGCTGACCGGCGAGCAGCGGGCGGTGTTCAACGACGTGTTCGACAACACGCCCGCGGACTGGGAGGGGACCGATCCGACCGGTGCCGACGGCAACGTGTCGCTGGACCCGCGGTTCGTCACCGGCCCCGACGAGCCGGCGGAGCCCTCGCTGCAGCTCGACGTCGACTCGCCGCTGATCGACGCGGGGGGGGACGAGCTGACGGCCGCTCTCGACCTCCACGGCGACGCCCGCCCGGCGGACGGCGACGGCGACGGGGTGGCCGTGCCGGATCCCGGCGCGTACGAGATGCCCGAGGGCTGGTACGAGCCCGGAGACGACGACGGGGCGGACGACGACGGGGCGGACGACGACGCGGCGGACGACGACGGCTGCGAGTGCTCGGCAAGCGCCGGCGTGCCCGCCTCGGCCCTCGCGCTCCCGGCCCTCGTGGCGGTCCTCGCCGTCGCCCGTCGCCGCTGACGGGGACGCGATCGACCCTCCGGGCTGGCACGGATCTCGCTGCAACGGTGGGCGACCGTTGCGGGGCGGATGCAAGCTCTCACCGAGGAGGAACCCCATGAGCAATCGATGGGTTTGGCTCGCGCTCCTGTGCTGGGGCGCGTGGATCGGGCTGGCCGGCTGCCCGTTCCCGGACGACGACGACAGCAGCGGCGACGACGACGCGGGCGACGACGACGCGGGCGACGACGACACCGCCGACGACGACAGCGGCGACGACGACAGCGGCGACGACGACAGCGGCGACGACGACACGGGCGACGACGACACGGGCGACGACGAC